>CAZMRK010000102.1:0-15711 GCA_964568355.1 uncultured Solibacteraceae bacterium
GGCTTTACCCGGCCGTGGCCGGACGAGATCCGGATGCCGCAGGAAGTGAAACAGCGCGTGGAAGAATTGTGGCGGAAAGCCGGTCTGTAGGCCGCGCCCGGCCGTTGCGCGCGAGGATCGCCGCCGCATTCTCTACAACCCGTGCGCGCAACTCTTCCGGTTCCCTCACCAGGACGCGGGCGCCGAAACCGAGCACCATGAAGTGCGCTTCTCTTTGGTGATCGAATTCCACGCGGAGCGTGATCCAGCCCTCGGGCACTGGACCGTCAGGACTCTCGACCTCGGTCGCCTGGCACCACCGTTTCAGGCAAGCCGCGGCGGAAGGCTCCAGGCTGAGGACCGCGGCATAGGGCACGCGCTGTTCCTGGAACTGCTGCGTCGAGTTCCTCCACGCCTCGGCGAGGTCGAAGTCGGCGGGCCGCTCGCTGGGCTCGTCCAGCAGGCGCGCTTCTTCAATGCGGGAAATCCGATACGTGCGAAATCCGCGCGGCGTCAGCGCGTACAAATACCACGTGCGGTCCTTGGCGATCAGCCCCAGCGGGTCCACCGTACGTTCCACCGGCTCCCGTCCGGGACTGCGGTACCGCAGAAACAGCTTGCGATCGAGAGCGACGGCATCCTGCACCACGGGCAGCCGCGAGAGATCATCGGAGATCCGGCTCCACCACCCCGTGGTATCCACGTACAGCCGTTCGCGAATGTTCGCGGCCCGCTCGCGGAGCGGAGCCGGTAAAGCCGCCATCAATTTGCCGATGGCCCGTTCGGCCGCGGCCGCCAGCCGCTGATCGCCGAGTGCGCGAGGCTGCGCCATCAGCAGGGCGCGCAGCTCCGCATCGTCCAGCCCCGGCACCTGCGTGCGCCAGTCCTCGTCTAGTTGCCAGCCGCCGTGGGCGCCGCGCAGCGCAAAAATAGGCACCCCCGCCGCCGCCAGAGCCTCCATATCGCGATGAACCGTACGTTCCGATACCTCCAGGCGCTCGGCTAACTGGCGTCCGGTAAGGCGGCCATTGGCTTGCAACAACAGCAGGGCGGAGAGCAGGCGATCGGCGCGCATGAATTTTACAATCCCGGCCACAATTATGACACAGGGTGACATATATCGGCCGTTATTCTGCTTTTATGAAGCTAACAGACCTGTTCTTACAAGAGTTGGAGAAGGAAGGCGCGGCCACCCGCCGTGCTGTGGAGCGAGTGCCCGACGGGCGCTCCGATTGGAAACCGCATGAGAAATCGATGACGCTGGGAAGGCTGGCGAACCTGGTGGCCAGCATGCCCTCATGGGTGACCATGGTGGTGGAACAGGACGAACTGGACCTGGCGCCGCCGGATGGCAAAAAGTATGAAGAGCCCAAGCTGCAAACCAGCCGGGAACTCGCGGAATCCGTCGACCAGCATGTCGCCAAAGCGCGCGCCGCTCTGGAGAAGACCACCGACGAGCATCTCATGAAGAAGTGGGCCTTCAAAGTTGGAGGTAAGGTGGTGAGCGAAGATCCGCGCTACGTCGTGCTGCGAGAATCGGTCTTCAATCACCTGGCCCACCACCGCGGCCAGTTGACCGTCTACCTTCGTCTCAACAACGCCTCGGTCCCGGCAATTTACGGACCCTCGGCGGACGAAGGAAGCTTCGTCTGAATGTGAAACGACGCCCTAATGACCTGCGGCTCGGCAATCAACATACCGAGCCGCGCGCGTGGGGGCTGTGAAAGAAGCCGGGCGAACTTAGTTAATATCGGCACATTACTGCCTGGGTGCGCCTTGACGGAGGTGATCGGGCATGATAAGGTCTGCGCATAACTGAGCCGATATCTGCCTCGCTGAGGACGTGGGGTGTGCCTGTGGGCGGGCAAAAGTTTGCGCAGCCAGATATCTGCAAACAATCAGAATAGATATCAGCGGAGGTACCTTGTCATGAGCCGTCTTGCTGTGAGACGATTCGTGTATCCCGCGGTAACGGGCATCTTGGTTGCCGTCTTCTGGCTTGCCGGCGACGGCTTGGTTTGGGCGCAAGCAAACTCCGCCACGTTCTATGGCACCGTAGTCGACCCTACCGGGGCCGCGGTGCCGGGAGCGATAGTCAGCTTGATCGCGGCTGGTACGGGCGCGGCGATCACGAAGATTACGGCGGATGCCGGGGAGTTCGCATTTACATTTGTTCCAGCCGGAACCTACACGCTGCGCATTAGTGCGAAAGCGTTCAAAACTTACTCCAGCCCGGGCTTGATTCTTACAGCAGGCCAGCAGGTGCGCCAGCGCTTCCAGTTAGACCTGGGCTCGGTGACCGACACCGTGACAGTGGAAGGCGCTTCACCGCTGGTGAACACCGTATCTGCGCAGCAGCTCCACAACTACAACCTGACCGATGTGCGGGAACTGCCGCTGCAAAACCGGAACTTCACTGGCCTGCTCCGGATTAACGCGGGAATCGTTCCGACGCAAGGAAACGACGGCACGGGCGTGAACATGAATGGCGTGGGACGAAACGGGACCGTGTATTCCGTGGATGGCACCAACGCCAGCGGGAATTCGGGGAGCAATAATCCGGGCACTTACCAGGGTGGGAACCTGGTCGATGTCATGAGCGCGGATGGGCTCCAGGAAGTCAGCGCGGTGAAGGGCGTGATTCCGGCGGAATATGAAGACGCGATCGGCGGACAGGTAAACCTGGTGTCGAAGTCGGGCAGCAATGCGTGGCATGGCAGCCTCTTTGAGAATCACCAGAACAGCGCCCTGAATGCCCGGTTCCAGCGGGTGGCGGATAAGCCACGCCTGACGTTCAACCAATTTGGCGGCTCGCTGGGCGGACCGCTCCTGAAGAACCGGGTGTTTCTGTTCGGCGACTACGAGGGATATCGCCTGTCACAATCGGTATTTGTGGAAGGCAATGTTCCGACTGCGATGGCTCGGGAGCAGTTGTTGAATGCCGTTCCGGATTACAAGCTGGCGCTGCAGGCGATACCGTTGCCGAATCAACCCGTGGCACCTAATGCGACGGTGGGAGATTTCGCCACCACGCAGACGGCCCTGCGCCGCGACAACCATGTAGATGTCCGCGGCGATATCGTGCTGACGAATAACAGCCGCCTGGCGGTGACCTATAACCATGGCACGCCGTACCGGCTGATTCCGCGGTACTACAACAATGATCCGCGGACTTATCTGAATGAGTTGGACCGCGGAACGGTGAGCTATCTGACTGGCGGCAGTAACTGGACATCGGAGGCGCGCTTTGGCTATAACCGGACGATTCAGGACCGGCTGGATCAGTTTTTCAACCTGATCGATCCGAATCAATCAAACGAGGCAATCGCTTTCGGACGGCGCATTCCCGATTTGCAGACGAGCCTGGGATGGGGTGGACCCGACGGCGAGATCAATCATTCGGGCGGCCCGTTATGGCAATTCGGCGAGAAATATGCGCGCTATATAGGGCATCACTCCCTGAAATTCGGCGGAGATTATCACCGCTCGGTCGGGACGCGCAATAACCCACAAATCCCGGATTTTTATTACTCAAGTTTCGCCGCAATGCTGGCCAACGAACCCAGCCAGGTAACCGCAACACTGGGATCCGGCCTGTACAGCGGGAGGATGTATGAGTTCGGGCTGTTTGTTCAGGACGACTGGCGTATAACGCCGAAGCTAACGTTGAACCTGGGCTTACGGTATGACTATTACTCCAACTTTGTGGCGCGTGGGGAAGACGGCACGGCAACCGCGGGATTGTACAATCCCAGCTTTCTGACCATGGACGGCCGCTTCGACGTGGGGCCATTCCGGCCGGTTTCGAACCCTTACGACAATGACGCCCGGAACTTCGGGCCGAGGGTGGGTTTTTCGTACAACCCGGATGGAAAGGGCAAAACCGCAATCCGGGCGGGATTCGGCGTGATGTTTAGCAACGTGGTGCCGGAGGATTTTTGGAATTTGGTCTCGAGCGCTCCGAATGTGCCGTACCGGATCACTTTTACTCCGGAGGATATCCGGAATTTTGGGATCAAGTATCCGGACTACAACGACAACCTGTTTCGCTATGCCCAGCAGCTTGTGCAGACTAGCCCGATTATCTATGTATCGGGGATTTACAATACCCGCTTACAAAGTCCGTACACGATGCAGTACACACTGGACATTCAACGGCAGATCAGCCAGACGATGATGTTTCAGACCGCGGTGGTGGGGACGCGAGGCGTGAAGTTTCCGATGTTCCGGGACGTGAACCGCGTGGACCGCATTACCGGCCTGCGGCCCAATCCGGACCTGGGACAGCCGGCCTATGTGGACAACTCGCAGAGCCTGACGTACTACGGGTGGCAGAACTCGTTTCGCAAGCGCTTTGCGCGTGGATTCAGCTTTGATATCAACTATACCTGGTCCAAGGCGCTCGGTAACGGCGGCGGCGACACCGGAGCGTACTACGATGGCGAAAATAGCAGCCGCAACCAGGAGTTTTTCGATTTGCGGGCGGACCGCGGTCCCACGGTATCGGACATCACGCACTATTTCAGCGCGGACTGGGTGTACGAGGTGCCGGCGCTTAGCGGGCGGAGCGCGCTGGTGCGGCAGATCGCGGGCGGGTGGCAACTGGCCGGAATTCTGACGGCACAGACGGGGCTGGGCGTGATTGTGACGCAGAGTTCCAGCACGTCCAACCAGCGGGCGGACTATATCGGGGGACCGGCCGTGCTTCCGAATTACCAGGACACACTGCAATACCTGAATCCGGCCGCCTTTCAAAAGATCCCGGTTTCAAGCGCGTCGGGAGCGCCGGTGCGGCCGGGAAACTTCGGGCCTGGGGAACTGCGCGCGCCCGGTCAGTGGAATTTGAATTTCAGCCTGGCGAAGAATTTCGCGGTACGGGAGAATGTGCGGCTACAGATCCGCACGGACATGTTTAATGCGCTGAACCATACGAATCTTTCGGGCCTGCGGACCAGTGTGAACGATCCGCTGTTCGGACAGCTTTTGAGCACGCAGGGGGCGCGGGTGATGCAATGGAACGCGCGGCTTACCTTCTAGCGGCTGAGAAATGCCCCCGCATTTTTCAGCGGCCTGCGAGGGCGGCCGTCCCACCACAGTGGGCTTGGCCAATAATGAGATAGGGGACGAGATGGATCGGCGGAATTTTGTGAAGGCTGTGGCAGCGGCGGTCCCGGCGGTAGGTCCAGCGCCGGCCCAGGGCTCGCAGAGGATGATCGGCATCCAGGTCGGGGCGGTTTCCTTCGTGGATGAAGGAGTCGAACCGGTGCTGGACATATTCCAGAAGCGTGCGAGCGTAAATACCCTGTTTTTGGCGGTGTTCACTTACGGGCGGGGAATTGCGGGCCGGCAAGTGCCGGGTCAGCCGCTGCCCGACCATGGCAAGCAGGAATACGACCTGAACTTCCACGGTGGAAATTTTGCGACGGTGCACCCGCAGTACTATCACGACACGGGGGTGAGGCCGGAAGATACCCGGGCGCCGGATTACGGGGACTTCGACACGATTGCCCGCGTTGTGCCAACGGCCAGGAGGCACGGGATGCGCACCATCCTCTGGGCCGAGGACGTGTGGCGGGCCGACCTGCCGCATATCGAAAAGCTCCAGGCCGTGGACCTGCACGGCAGGAAATCCGCGCGGCTGTGCATGGCGAACCCGTATTACCGGAACTTCCTGCTGGGACTCGTGGAGGACTATGCGCGGTCCTATGAGGTAGACGGGATCATGTGGTGCTCGGAAAATTCGGGCGCTTTCGATAATGCGCTGTCCAGCGACAATCCGGGCAGGGTGGCCTGCTTCTGCGAGCACTGCGTGGCGAAGGCGAAGAAGGAAGGCATCATCGACACCGGGCGGGTGCGCAAAGGATACCTGGAACTGGAGCAGTTCTTACGTAATTCGACTGCGGGCAAGCGGCCGGTCGACGGGTATTACGTGACGCTGTGGCGGATCCTGATGCGCTACCCCGAGATCCTGGCCTGGGAGCAGTTCTGGCACGACAACCTGCGGGAGATCTATGGCTTGCTGTACCGGAAGATCAAGTCGGTGAAGCCGGAGATGCTCGTGGGCTGGCATATCAAGCACAGCCTTTCGTTCAGTCCCTATTATCGGGCGCAACAGGACGTGCAGGTGCTTTCGGAGAACGCCGATTTTCTGAAGATGGTGATGTATCACAACTGCGGCGGGCCGCGTATGGCGGCTTATATCCACCGGATGAGGTCCGGCGCGTTCGGCGACTTCACGGACCAGCAGATGCTCGAATTCGAGTACAGAGTGATGAACTACCAGGAGCGCGCGTACAACGAGATCCCCTTCACGGGGCTTTCCAGCGATTACGTGTACAGGGAAACGAAACGCTGTGTGGCAGGCGCGCAGGGCGCCAGGACGAGGATCTGGCCGGGCATCGATATCGACATCCCAACCGGAGAGAACCAGAGCAAGAGCACGCCGCAGGGTACGCGCGAAGCCGTGCTGGCGGCATTCCGCGGTGGTGCGCGCGGCGTGATTCTGTCGCGCAAATATTCCGAGATGAAACTGGCCAACCTGAGCGGCGCGGGCGAGGCGATTCGACAGTTAGGCTAATGTGGAGTCTGCTGTGTCTGCTTCTGTTGGCGCAAGCGGCGCCTCCCGCCGCTCGGACGGTGGGCGGCCAGGCGGACCTGGCTCGCCGCCTCATTCAATCCGGCAGAAGGCAGGAAGCGCTTCGCATCATCCGCTCCATGCTGGCCGCAAACCCGGGCGACCCGGAGACCCAATTTGAAGCGGGAGATCTGCTTCAGGACCTGGCCGGCACGACTTTTGAGCGTATGGAAAAGCTCGCGCCCGATTCTCCCCAAACCCATCAACTGCTCGGGAAATATGAGGAGGCCAGAGGACGCTTGTCCCAGGCGCTGGCAGAATACCGGCGTGCCCTGGCCAAAGCGCCCGAGACGCCTGGACTCCACTTCCTTATTGGTAATGTCTTATGGAAAAGCCGGGACTTCGATGCAGCCCTGCCGGAACTCGAAGCCGAACTTCGCATCAACCCCGGTCACGCCAAGGCAAACCAACGCGTGGGAAATATCTGGATTCTCCGCGATCAGGCCCACCGTGCGATTCCCTACCTAGAGAAAGCTGTGGCCGGAGACCCGGCCTTTGTGGAGGCGCGCCGCGACCTCGCGAAGGCTTATCGCTACGTCGGCCGGCTCGATGATGCCCTTCGAGAACTGCAGCGCGTTGCAGCGCAGGCGCCCGATGACGATTCCGTGCATGCGCAAATGGCCGCCGTCTACCGGGCCAAGGGAAACCTTGACTTGGCCCGCGAGGAGATGAAGCGTCAGCGGGAACTGCTGGAGCGGCGTTCCCAAGCCGCCCGCAAGCCTCAATAACCGGTCTCAACGGCGCTTCTCGCAGCGCGTCATGGCCTCCCGGAGCCCTTTCATCCCCGGTTCTAACGCTTGCGCCTTGCGGTATTCCGAGATGGCTGCCTCACAATGTCCTTCGTTCGCCAGAGCCTCACCATGTACGCGGTAAACCCAGGCTGAGTCCGGATGCTCGCGCGTGATTCGATTGTGCAATTCTACGGCGTAGTCCGAATAGCTTTGCGCCAGCATGCGAAGAACCTCCAGGTTTTCTGGCTGTTGCAGGGAGAGTTCTTCCAATATCTCCTGCCCTTCCAGGTAACGCTTCAGCGCCAGGTACGTCGCCCCCAGCCAGAACCGCGTTTCCGCCCCGCCCGCTTTCTGTTTGTCCACACGCTCCAGCACGGTGAGCGCCTCGGGAAATCGGTTGGTCCGGTAGTAATCGATCCCCAGGAACAGTTGTGCGCCCCAGGCCGCCGGGTTCAACCGGATGGCCTGCGCGAATGCCGGAATGGCCTCTTCAAACTTGTTCTGTAAATGCCGCACCAGGCCAAGCCGCTGATGGATCTCCCAGTCCTCATGGAGTTTGAGTGCCTGAACGTACTCTGCTTCCGCTGCCCGGAAATCTCCGGCCAATTCCGCTTTTTTCGCGGCGTCCAGGCGCGCCTGCACCTCCGCCTGTCCTGCTGCGGCCATCAGAATCAATGTCAGAGCGAGTAACAACAGGCTGATCTTACCGCATTCGAAAACTTCCAGCGGCGAGCAGTTGCGGCGTAAGCGGACCTGGTGGATGATGAGTGGGAGCGCTGCCGTGAGCTTTTGCGTGCGACATCACGTACTCTGGTTGCTCATTCTCTTTACGCCGGTAAAGGCGGCCGAATCACCTGCGGAATCCCTTGCGCGGGCCGACGCCCTGATCCGCGGCGGCGACCTCGATGCTGCGCAAAAACTTCTGGTCGAGCTTCGCAAAGACCATCCGGAAGACGTCAAGGTACGCTACCAGCTCGGGTACATCTACTATCGCCAGCGCCGGCTGGAGGAAGCGGCGGCGGAATTTGAGGTGGTGAGGAAGCTGGCGCCTCCGGCGCTCTATTCTTGCTATTTTCTCGGGCGTATTGCGTTACTGAAAAATCATCCGCGGGAGGCCGTGACCTGGCTTGAGCCTGCGGCTCGGGCCGGCCCTCCCATACTGGATGCCCGCGCCCAACTGGCCAAGGCCTACTTCGAATCCGGCAGACTCGAAAATGCCGCAGAGGCCTTCCAGGCTGCGATTCGCGAAGCGCCTTGGGATGGCGCCCTGCACTATCAACTTGCCCGCGTGTATCAGCGTTCCGGCCAAACCGCGCTGGCGCGGGAGGAGTTCGCCACCAGCGAACGCCTGAAAGCGGCTGACTCCCGCGCGGTAGAAAAACTGACCCAGCTCGCGCAGCACGTCTCCCGCCGCGAAAAGGAACCCGCCGTCCGGATCTATCGTGAGCTGATTTCCGACTCCCGTGCCGATCCTGACCTTCTGGTGGCGCTCGGCGTGCTCCTGGCCGGCGCCGGCTTGGAGCGGGAGGCTGCGGAACCCTTCCGTCTGGCAGCCGAAAGGCGGCCGAAACTGTTCCCCGCACAATTCAATTGGGGCCTCGCCTTGCTCAAACTCGGCAAGCCGGACGAAGCGCAATCCTGTCTGCTAAAGGCCGTGCATCTTCTGCCGCAGTCCTTTGAAGCCAATTCTGCCCTGGCGCTTGCCTATCTGGATCAGGGACGTCACGCCGACGCCATT
This sequence comes from uncultured Solibacteraceae bacterium, assembly GCA_964568355.1. GTDB lineage: Bacteria > Acidobacteriota > Terriglobia > Bryobacterales > Bryobacteraceae > JAJPJX01. Next base: position 9,083 of record CAZMRK010000102.1, read on the forward strand.
GCGCCGCTGGAGGCCGCTCATCAGCTTCGCCCCGACGATGTGCGTCTTGCCGGCCTGTTGGGTTCCTCATACCTCCGCACCGGCCGTGCCGGCAACGCGGTAACCGTGCTCCATGCCGCGATCTCGAAATCGCCGGCCGACGTCAAGCTGCACCTCCTTCTCATAGAGGCTCTCCAGGCGAACAAGGACGACGCGCAATCACTTGCCGCCGCCCGCAACGCCGTGCGCCTGTTTCCGCAAAACGCCCAGGTGAACCTCTTTCTGGCGCAACAGTTATCCCGTATGGGCCGTTACCAGGAGGCCGGCCCGGTCTACCAAAAAGCTTCTGAATTGGACCCCGGCAGCCTGGACGCAAAGCTCGGCTTAGCCGAAATGCTCCAGAAAAAGGGCGATGCCGAAGGCTCGCTGGCGGTCTATCGCTCGGCCCTCTCCATCGATTCTCAAAACCTGCCGGCTCAACTCGGAATGGCCAGAAGTCTGATTCTGTTGAAGCGCTTCCCTGAGGCGCGGGACCTTTTGGAGGCTGCCGCCGAGCACCACCCCGACAGTGCTCCCGTGCATCTCGAACTGGCTCGTGTCTACACCCGCCTTGGAGATCAGGCACGCGCGGCCAGCCAGACCGCTTTGTTCCGGCGGCTGCACGAAAAAGAGCCGCAATGAGGCTTGTTCCCCTGGCGATTCTTGCCGCTTCCGCCTTGTTGCCGCTGCTCCTTTCCCTCCCGTCGAATCAGGCTGGTCCGCGGTTCGTAGACGTCTCCCGGCAGGCAGGTGTGACTCCCGTGATCATCTCCGGCAGCAAACAGAAAAACTATGTGTTGGAGGTAAACGGCAGTGGCGTTTGCTGGTTCGACTATAACAATGACGGATTCATGGATCTGTACCTGGTCAACGGCTCCACGCTGGAGGAGTTACAAGGCAAACCCCCCGCCACCCGCCATCGCAACTACCTCTACCGCAACAACCGCGACGGTACCTTCTCCGACGTCACCGAACAAGCAGGCGTTTCCGGGAAGGGATGGGGGTTCGGCTGTTTCGCCGCTGACTACAACAACGATGGCTACACGGACCTGCTGGTCACCAACTTTGGTCCCAATATCCTCTACCGCAACCATGGCGATGGGACCTTCCGCGACGCCACTGCGCGCGCTGGCGTCGGCGGCGGCAATATCTGGCATGCGGGCGCCGCCTTTGCCGACTACGATCACGACGGCTATCTGGATCTGTATGTATCGGGTTACCTGGATTTCGATATTCGCAGCCCGCGCCCTGGCTCCTGCGAATATGACGGCATTCCCGTCAAAGCCTGCGGTCCAAAAGGATTTCGAGGCGCGCCGGACGCGCTGTATCACAACAATCGCGACGGCACGTTCACTGACGTAACCGAAAAGGCCGGCGTGGCCGACAAGGATCTCTATTTCGGGTTTGCTGTACTGTTCGACGATTTCGATAATGACGGCCTTCCGGATATCTTTGTGGCCAACGATTCCAATGCGAATTACCTGTATCACAACAAAGGAAACGGAACGTTCGAGGACATCGCGGTAGCCGCCGGTGTGGCCTATAGCGCCGACGGAAAAGAACACTCCGGGATGGGAGCGGCCGCCGGCGACTATGATCACGACGGGCTCATGGACCTGTTCCTCACCACCTTTGCCAACGACAACTACGTGCTGTATCACAACGACGGAAATAACTTCTTTACCGATGTTTCGTACCCCTCGGGCGTGGGCGAAGCCACAATTCCCTGGCTTGGATGGGGAGCTGTCTTCTTTGACTATGATAATGACGGCTGGAAGGACTTATTTTGCATAAACGGTCATGTCTATCCGGAAGTTGTCGGCCGGACGCGTCAAAGCTACAACCAGCCGCTATTGCTGCTACGGAACTCCGGAGACGGAAAATTCCGCGACGTCTCCGGGGATGCGGGTCTGGCCCATCTTCGTCCGCGCTCGGGCCGGGGCGGTGCTTACTGCGACTACAACAACGACGGGAACGTCGATCTGATCGTCTCCAATATCGACGACACGCCGGTCCTTCTTCGCAACCAGGGCGGCGATCGCAGCAATTGGGTGGAACTCGTGTTAACTGGGAGCGTCAGTAACCGCAGCGCGATCGGAGCCAGGGTTAAAATCCAGGCCGGCAAGTTAGTCCAGTACGATCATGTGCGGGCGGGAGGCAGTTTCCTTTCCGGCAACGATCTACGCCTGCACTTTGGCCTTGGAACGCAGCCCCGCATCGACTCTCTGGAAATCCGCTGGCCCAGTAGCCGCGTCGACCGCTATGTCGATCTTCCGGTCAATCGTATCCTCGCTTTTCGGGAAAAATGAAAGATAAATCACAAAACCGTGCGGAACCGCCCATAAATTCACTTAAATTCTCACCCTTCAGGCATTGACGAACACTGCTAATGGTTTCATACTAATCCCAACTGCCGGCCAGTAACTGGCTGGCTACCCACGGGCACCGCGAAAGGGATGGACGCGATGCGTACTCCATGTACGAGACGTGTATTTTTTTTGCCACTGGCTGGGACTGCCTTACTCACACTGGTGTGGGTGGTGCAGTTATACGGACAAGCTACAACGTTTGGGAATATCACCGGAAGAGTAACGGACCCGACCGGAGCCTCGGTTCCGGGCGCTAGTGTTCGCGTTACAAATGTTGATACCGGAATCATCCGCCAGGGCGTGACCGATAGCGGCGGAGATTACGCGATCCGCTCTCTCAATCCGGGCTTCTACAACATTGAGGTAGCCGCTCCTAACTTCCAACGCCAGGTCGCTGAGCGAGTCAAGCTCGACGTTGCACAGACCATCACCCAGGACTTTCGTCTCAGCGTAGGCAAGGTGACCGAAGAGGTGCAGGTGCAAGCCCAGGCGCCCCTGTTGCAAAGCGAAACCGGCACCGTTGGCACCGTTATCGAAAACGCCAAGGTGCAGGAACTCCCCCTCAACGGACGTAACTTCAACGACCTTACCCGCCTGGTCCCCGGAGCTGTTCGCGGGACCAACAACGGTGCCGAAACCATCCAGGGAGAGACGTTCACGGTTACCGGCAGCCGTAGTGACGACAACTACTATGCGCTGGATGGCATGTACAACAACGGGACATTCTTCAAGACCGCTGCCATCCATCCGTCCGTCGACGCCATTCAGGAATTCAAGATTCAGCAGAACACCAGCGCCATTTACGGAGCCGCCGCCGGCGCCAATATCGATATCGCCATCAAGTCCGGCACCAACGACCTGCATGGAACAGCATATGAGTTTCTGAGGAACGACAAGCTGGACGCCCGCGATTACTTTGCCCAGAATATACCGGAGTACCGTCGCAACAATTTCGGCTTCACCATCGGAGCGCCGGTATTGATCCCGAAAATCTACAACGGAAAGAACAAGACGTTCTGGTTCTTCAATTATGAAGGGCTGCGGGAGGTCAGTGGAAACTCTCAATTGATTACGGTTCCGACGCCCGCCATGGTCGGCGGCGATCTGTCGCGTACGCTCACCGGGGCGCCGGCCCAGCCGATTTTCAACCCGTACAGCGGACACGTCGTCAATGGCAATGTCGTGCGCGACCCCTTCCCGGGTAACATCATCCCCAGCTCGCTGATCAAGCCCTACTCCACGGCTTACGCGCAATACTGGTTTCCCACCAACCTGTTGCCGGGGACACCCAACTTCATCAACACCCTGAACAATACCCGGCAGGACGATCAGATCAACATCCGCATTGATCAAAAGCTCAGCGAGAAAAACAACATCTACGGCCGCGTGTCATGGTCTGACCTCGACTTGATTCAACCGGGTAACATGCCGAAGGCCTTCGAAGGAACTTATAACAAGTATCGCGGCGTGGCCATCAATGACACCCATGTATTCAGCCCTACTACGATCCTGAACTTAAAGGCCGGGTATCTGCGAAACAATCTTGGCCAAGGTCCGACGGAGCATTTCATCGATCTCTATCGCAGTGCCGGTTTGACCAATACTCCGCTGAACTTCCGGAACTTCGACTACCCGATCAATTTCTCGATCTCCGGCTTTGACGGCCCGAATCTGGGTAACCTGGTGAACGGCCCCGACTTCATCTACCAGGGCACGGCCATGTTGACGAAGATCGTGGGACGGCATACGTTCACTGCCGGCTACGACTACACACGGCTGCGCATCTTCCACGACTCGGTTTTCAGCACGTTCAACTACGACGGAGTGCCGACCGCGGATCCGCAGAACGTCGCCAACACCGGCCAGCCGATGGCCAGCTTCCTGTTGGGCCTGCCCTCCACGGCCAACCGGATCGTCGGCCAGACGGACCTGGATTTGCGCCATGACTTGCACCATGTTTACATCCAGGACGATATCAAAGTTAGCGACCGGCTTACTCTCAACCTCGGGCTGCGTTGGGAATACAACCAGTGGCCGCACCACATCCGCGGGCGCCTGAGCGGGTTCGACACCCTCACCAGCCAGCTCTTCTGGACCACCACCAATCCGGTTACCAATCAGCCGGCCAATGTCCGCCCGGAGATCGCTGACCCGCGTTACCGTAATTTTGCGCCTCGCATCGGCTTCGCCTATCGTCTGGCGAACAAGACCGTCATCCGTTCCGCCTTTGGTATCTTTTACAACTCAAACTTCTCGTGGGAGTGGAGCGATTCCCGTGGCGGCTGGCCCTTTTCTGTCTCCGACAATCTGTCGGCGCTCAACACCGGCGTGGCCCTCAGTCCCACGGACTCGCTATTCCAAAGCTTTGACCCGTCGAAGGTGACTCCTCAAAATCAACACACCGTCGCGCGCGACGTGAAAACGCCTTCGATGCAGAAATGGAATTTCGGTGTGGAGCATCAACTCCGGTCGGATCTGCTGCTGGAACTGAACTATCAGGGATCACACGGCGTCCACCTGGGCAGCTTTTTGAGCACCAACGATCCTCCGCCGGGACCTGGCGATCCGGAACTGCGGCGTCCCTACCCGCAGAACCACGGCGCCTTCAGCGAACTGAAGCATGTTGCCACTTCCAAGTACCACGCCCTGACTGCCAAAGTGGAAAAGCGCTTTACCGGAGGTTTCAGCATCCTCGGCTCTTATGCCTATGGCAAGTCCATTGACTTGAATTCGCAGTTTGGCGGGACTTCGCCGCAAAACAATGCCTGCATCCGCTGCGACCTCGGTCTGTCGGACTTCGACCAGCGCCACGTGTTGAATGCCAGCTACATCTGGGCGCTGCCGTTTGGCAGAAACATGCGCGGATTCGGCCGGCAGGTCTTCGCCGGTTGGGAGATCACCGGCATCACGACCTTCGAGAGCGGGCGCGTCTACAACGTGGGTATCAATTTCGATAACGCCAACGTCGGGGCCCGTGGTAATTTCCAGCGGCCCAACCTGGTCGGCGATCCGTTTCCCTCCGGCTTCCAGCAGGGTATTGGACCAGGCTCCCTATGGTTTGATCCCGCCGCCTTTGCCGTGGCGCCGCGTTATCAGTTCGGCAATCTCGGCCGCGGTATCTTCCACGGTCCGGACTTCCGCAACACCGACGTCGGCCTTTTCAAGACCTTTCCGATGAAGGAACGAATGCGCGTGCAGTTCCGCGCGGAGTTTTTCAATCTCCTCAACGATACCAATTTCGGAAATCCGGACGGCACGCTGGGAGACAACAATTTCGGATCGGTCACCGGCATGGCCGGCGGTATCCACCAGCGCCAGATTCAATTCGGTCTCAAGGTGATCTATTGACCACCTGCGAACGAATCAGAAATACAGTTTTGCTCCCACCTGCATCTGGCGCGGATTGTTTGCCTGGCTGGTAATCAACCCGAAACTCGGGGACGTGTACGTGCTATTCGGCGCGCCCCAGCGAACCCGGTTGAACAGATTAAACACTTCGAGCCGGACCACCAGCCGAAGTTGCTCCCCAAACGGCACGCTCTTGGACACGCTGATGTTTTCCGTGTAGCTGAATGGCGTCCGCACCCTGGGATTGTTGCGCGTGGCGTTGCCCAGGGTACTGTCCAGCGCCGCTTGCGGCGCCTGCTGAAAGGCCGCCTTGTTCCACCATAGATCTGCGGATGGATCGAAACTGCTGCCCGCGATCGGAGCCCGCCAGTTGTCGTACGACGTGATCGTGACCCTGGCGCCGCTGCCTCCCGGATAGATCGGCGGCGTATACCCCGAGCTCACGCTCATCGGCGTCCCCGAAGTATATTCGAGGAACCCCGCCAGCCCCCAGTTTCCGAGCACCTTCGACGGCCATCCCTGTGAAAGGTACCGCTTGCCCTTGCCGGCGGGCAACTCATAGCTGAAGGCCATGCGCGCCACGTGCGTCTGGTCGTCGCTGCTGAGTGCCTTCTGCAGCCGGAGATTGTAGTAGTCGAGCGGCACTGTCGAGCCTGGATACCCCGATTCGGCGTTGGAGAACATCTTCGAAAGCACGTAGGACCCGAGGAGTGTCAAGCCGGACGAATACCGCTTGTCCACTTTCAGCACAAGCGCGTGGTAGCTGGAATTGCCGAGCCCGTCATTTCCGTTGTAGCTGTAGATGTACTTGTATTGCGGGAAGCGCTGGAGAGCCTGCTGGACCGTGCCGGTAAAGCCCGGATACGGAACCGGGATTCCAGCAGCGCGCGCCGC
>CAZMRK010000103.1:0-4905 GCA_964568355.1 uncultured Solibacteraceae bacterium
TTGCAACTGCACCACCACAGTCCCGAGATGGCCGAAAATGCGCGTGAATGGCGCCACATCGCGCGCAACACCGATGCCGCCCTCGTCTCGTTCTGCATCGACGTCCACTGGGTCCTGCGCGGCGGCCAGGATCCCATGACCATCCTCAAGGAGGCGGGATCGCGCATCGCCAGCCTGCACCTCCGCAACTCGCGCGAAGGAATCTGGCTCGAAGACTTCGGCGACGGAGAAATCGACTACCGCGCGGTTGCCGCATACCTGAGGCAGATCCGCTTCGGAGGCGTATTGGTAGTGGAACTAGCCTACGAGAAGGGCACGAAAATCACCCGCTCGTTGGAAGAAGACCTGAAGATTGGCCGGCAATACACAAAAACCGTATTCGGCGTCTGACGCAGGTCGTTGCCGCGCCGCGTCCAAAGAGAAGGGTTCCCAGGAATCCGCTAGAATGATCCATATTTTCCTGGAGAACACGTGAAGATCCTGACAGCCCTTCTGTTCCTTTCTGTTCTCGGAGCCCAGTCTCCGGATCCGTACGATGTCGTGATCGCCGGCGGCCGGGTCATGGACCCGGAGAGCAGGCTGGATGCCGTGCGCCATATCGGCATTCGGGGCGGCAAAATCGCCGCTATTTCGGAGCAGCCCCTCACCGGCAAGACCGTCCTGCAGGCGGCCGGGCGAGTCGTGGCGCCCGGATTCATCGATCTCCATTCACACGGCCAGACCAACGCGTCCAATGAATATCAGGCGCACGATGGGGTCACCACCGCCCTCGAGCTGGAGGTCGGCGTCCCCTCCGTCGGCGCCTTTCTGCGTTCGCGGGAGAACCGGGCGATTCTCAACTTCGGCGCAACGTCCTCTCACGGCGCCATGCGCGTCATGGCCATGCGCGAGTTCGCTTCTGAGGCTGCGGGATCGCGCAATGCGCCGGAATCCTGGCATGACCTTGCCATGAAGGGCCGCTACAAGCACCTCACAACGCCCGAAGAATTTTCCGTGCTGGCCGCCACCATGGAGCGCGGGCTGCGCGAAGGCGGGCTCGGTCTCGGGGTCGCGACCCAATACTATCCGGGGGCTACGCGCGAGGAGGTGTTCCGCGTCTTCCAGATGGCCCGGCGCTGGAAGGTTCCCATCTTCACGCATGTCCGCTCTATGACGCCGGACGCCATGCAGGAAGTCATCGCCGATGCCGCCGCTACCGGCGTTTCCCTCCACATCGTTCACGTCAACAGCATGAGCCTCGGCTCGCTGCCGTTCGTACTCGATCTGATTGACTCGGCGCGCAAGGCGGGACTGGACATTACCACGGAAGCCTACCCCTATACGGCCGCATCGACGTATCTGGAATCCACCATGTTCGACGATGGCTGGCAGGAGCGGCTGGGCATCTCCTATGGCGAGCTGCAGTGGGTCAAGACGGGCGAGCGTCTGAACCAGGAGACCTTCGAGCGCTACCGCAAAGAGGGCGGTGTCGTGATCATGCACCTGATGAAGCCGGAGTGGATCGAGCGGGCCATGGCCGCGCCGTTCGTCATGATCGCCTCCGACGGTATGCCCTACGCGCCGGGTGCGCACCCGCGCAGCGCGGGTACGTTCACCCGCGTGCTGGGGCGCTACTCCAGGGAACAAAAAGTGCTCTCCCTGATGGATGCTCTCGCCAAAATGACAATCATGCCCGCCCGGCGACTGGAATCCATCGCGCCGCAAATGAAGAACAAGGGAAGGATCCGCATCGGCGCCGACGCGGACATCACCGTCTTCGATCCGGCGCACGTAGTCGATACCGCTACCTTCGAAAAAGGCCTCAGCTTCTCGACAGGAATCGACCACGTGCTGGTGAACGGTGTGGCGGTTGTCCGCGACGGCCAGACAGTGCCCAATACCTTCCCGGGCAAGGCCGTGCTCGGGAACTACGCCGGGCGTTGAACTCCGCGGAACAGTGGCGCCAGAATACGGGTATGCGACGGCGTGAGTTCCTGTCCCTGGCCGGCGGCGCCGCCTTGGCGGGCCCAAAGCCATCGGTGCTGGTGCACGAGCACGTCCTTGTCGATTTCATCGGCGCCGGCCAGATACGGCCAGGGCGGTACGACCGTGGCAATGTCTTTCGCATCGCGCGTCCCAAGCTCCAAGAACTGACGCGGCTGGGCTGCCGGCGGCTGCTTGAGTGTACGCCCAATTTTCTGGGCAGGGACCCGGAGTTGTTGGCCCGCCTTTCCGATGCCGCCGGCCTCGAGATCTGGTCCAACACCGGTCTGTACGGCGCATCGAACCACAAATATGTCCCGGCGTTCGCGCGAACCGAAACGGCTGAGCAACTCGCGTCACGGTGGGTGGCGGAGAGCCGCGAAGCCTGGCGGCCGCGCTTCATCAAGATCGGCGTCAATCGGGGGCCGCTCGATGAACTGGATCGCAAGCTGGTGCAAGCCGCGGCCATCGCTTCCCGCGATACCGGCTTGACCATCGCTTCGCACACGGGCGATGGCGCCGCCGCTATCGAACAGTTGGAGATCATCACTGCCGCGAAGGTCAGTCCCGCGAAGTTCGTCTGGGTGCACGCCCAGAATGAGCGCGACCTCGCCCTCCACGAGAAGGCCGCGCGGGCGGGCGCCTGGGTGGAATTTGACGGAATCGGGCCGAAGACGGCCGAGTTCCATCTCCAGTGCGTTCGTTCCCTGGCGGAGAAGGGACTGCTCCACCGCACGCTGATCTCACAGGATTCCGGCTGGTATCACGTGGGAGAAGCGGGCGGCGGTGAATACCGCGGGTACACCTACCTTTACACCGTTTTTTTGCCGCGGCTCGACCCGGCCCACATTTCCGCGCTGATGTGGGAGAACCCGCGCGCGGCCTTTGGCCGGTAGAGTCCGGGCGCCAGACTTGCCCCGGCGTGGCACACTGGCGTGTGGGGAACTTATGTCCATCTTCATCGTGCAACTCGGCACACCAAGAAAGCCCGGCGAGGGTTTGCGCCTCGGAACGGTACGGAGACCTCCACGCGGAGTTCCGAAGTCGGACTTCGCCCGGCTTGACTACTACGATGTCTGGTTCCCGAACCTCTCGCCCAGCGCCGAACTGGTGCAGGAAGCGCTGAGCGCGTCGGACGAGCGAGCCTGGGCCGCATTCCGGAGGAAATTCCGCCACGAAATGAGCATCCCCGACCGAAGCCGCGAACTGGACGTCCTGGCGGCGCTATCGCACCAAACCAATCTGGCGCTGGGCTGTTACTGCCACGAGGAGAGCCGCTGCCACCGATCTGTATTGCGCGAGCTTCTGAAGGAGCGCGGAGCGGACATCGCTTGAGGCCGAGCCACCCGTCCAAACCCCGCTAACTTTGCGGGGAGAGCAAGTTTTTCAGCGAATCGAAAATAAGGAGAAATGGCCGGCAGTTTCGCGAGCGTTGATCTCGACGTCCAGTCGACTCTCGATCTTCAGCAGCACTGTTTTCCGGGTGGCGCACTCCGCCCAGAACCTGGCTCGAAAACGGAGCGGCCCGCGTGAGATGATGCAACAATAGGCACGATGAGCATCTACGACACGATCGGCGCGCGCACAATCATCAACGCGAAAGGCTCCTCCACACGCGTCTCCGGCGGGTTGCTGGCGCTCGAAGTTACGGCGGCCATGCAGGAAGCCGCGCAGTATTGCGTCGACATGGCTGAGATTCAGGCGGCCGCGAGCAAGATCATCGCCGAGGTGACTGGTGCTGAAGCAGGCATCGTTACCTCGGGCGCCGCGGCCGGACTCCTGCTGGGCACCGCCGCCTGTGTGGCGGGTCTCGATCCAGCCAAAATGGCGCGCCTGCCCGACACCACCGGCATGAAGAATGAAGTGGTGATGGTACGTAGCCAGCGCAATCAGTATGACCATGCCGTTCGCTCGGCCGGCGTCCACATAGTAGAAGCCGGTTTGCCCGACCGAGTTGCGGGCGCGGGTGTGCGAGACGCCGAGCCGTGGGAGATCGCCGCCGCCGTGACCGAGCGAACGGCCGCCATCGTCTACGTGGCCAATGCGAACGCCCGCCCCATGATCGAGGAAGTCGCCCGCGTGGCCAATTCCAAACACGTGCCCCTGCTCGTGGATGCGGCCGCGCAACTGCCGCCCGCCGCCAACCTCCGGCGCTTTCTCGCCGCCGGGGCCGATCTGGTGGTCTTCTCAGGCGGCAAGGCAATCGGCGGCCCGCAAGGCTCCGGGATCCTCTGTGGCGGGCGCGACCTCATTATGTCGGCGGTACTGCAGGAGCTCGACCTCGACATCGCCTGGGAGCAATGGTCGCCTCCCCCGAGTCTGATCGATAAAAGCCGCCTGGCGGGATTGCCGCCGCACGGGATCGGCCGGCAATGCAAGGTCGGCAAGGAAACCATCGTGGGCCTGCTGGTGGCGCTTCGCCGATTCCTCGCTGAAAATGAGCAAGCCCGCCACGACCGCTTGCTCGGTGTGGTGAAGCGGCTCGATTCGGCCACCGGCTCACTCCGCAACGCCCGGACCGAAGTGCGCACCGGCGGCACGACGCCCAAGTTCATCCTGACGCTCGAGCGCGGTTTCAAAATGACCGGCATGGATGTGTGCATTGCGCTGCAAAACGGCACCCCGTCTATCCACGTGGATCCTTCGCAGGCGGCAAACGGCATCATCGGCTTTAGCCCCGTCTGCCTGCGTCCGGAAGACCCGGACGCCATCGGCCGCCGGCTCCGGGAACTGATCGGGTAGCACGACTAGAGCGGACGTACCGGCGTGTTCCCCTCAGCCTCGGCGCGCTGCCTCAATGGTGGCGATGTCGATCTTCTTCATCGGCATCATCGCCTCGAACGCACGCTTTGCCTCATCGCCACCGGCCGCAAGCGCCTCGGTTAGGGCGCGCGGAGTGATCTGCCAGGAAAGCCCCCAGCGATCCTTGCACCAGCCGCACGA
>CAZMRK010000104.1:0-11469 GCA_964568355.1 uncultured Solibacteraceae bacterium
TGAAGAACACTGGGCTGAACGACGTCGGCGCGTTTAATACAAGCTCGCCCGCCTTGATCCAGTCCTCGCGGGTCTTCAGTTGAGCCGGGTCGAAGAACACCTGCGGCTCCTGATGTTTCAGCCACTCGGCATAACCGGCGGGCTCGCGGCCGGGCGCATAGACCGGATACGTGCGATACAATACACGCGCCGGGATCCGGTAGTACGCCTCGAAGGAAAGGTGCGCGGGAGAGTAGCGCGGGTTGGCCAGAGGCACCTCCAGCGATGCCACGGCCGAATCTTCCCACGGCTTGGGAACCTCCGGCTGAAACACGCTCGCCGCAAGAAGAACTACCAATGTTTTCATATGGATCTCTGAGACGCCGGCGTCCCGGGCCGATCTTTCCATGCTACTACCACCGCGTCGCCCTGTAACGTGCCGGGTTGAAACAACGTATGTATAGTGAGCGCAAAACTCAGATGACCCGCCCTGTCTGTCTGCTGCTGTTCGCTCTGGCCGGCGGGAGCCTGCTTCCCGTCAACGCCGGGGACGACGTGGTGTTCCGCAGCGATGTCTCGCTGGCCCGTGTCGATGCGCAGGTGGTCGATCGCGAAAACCGGGCCGTCACGGGTCTCAACCTCGAAGACTTCGTTCTGCGCGAGAACGGCCGGCCCCAACCCATCCGCAATTTCGCCAGCGAAAACATGCCCGTCGACGTCCTGCTCCTGCTGGATGTCAGCGCCAGCATGAGGCCGCACGTCGAGCGCATCGCCTCCGCCGCGCGCCAGGCATTTGGCGTGCTTGGCAGCGACGACCGCATCGCCATCATGGTCTTCGACCGTTCCAGCCGCCTGCGCCTGCCTTTCCAGACCAACCGGACGGAAGTGATCCGCGAATTCGACCGTCTGCTCGACCATGAGAGCTTCCGCGGCGGCACCGATATCACGCGCGGGCTCCTGGATGCCGCCGCGTATGTGGGCAAGCAGGGGCGCCGGGACGCGCGGCGCGCCATCGTCATTCTCACCGACGACCAGACCGGCGGCAGCCGCGACGAAGAGGCCGTTTCGCGCGCCCTGGTGCGCGCCGATGCCGTTCTGAGCGCCCTGATCGCGCCGGATGCCATGCGCAACCGGCGTTATGGACATGGAGGGGGCGGCGGCTGGCCCGGCCGTGGAGGTCCCATGGGCGGCGGCGTGATCTGGCCCCGGCGCGGCGGCGGCCCCTACGGTGGACCGGGCGGCGGCATGGGACCGCATACCCACTCGGCCGGCACCTCCGAAATCGCCCGGGGATCCGGCGGAGACAGCATGCCGGTCAGCGATGCTTCCGCACTCGAAACCACCCTGGCCCGCCTCCGCCAGCGCTATGCCCTCTACTTCCACTCCACCCAGGGAGCCGGCGGACCGTTGGGCGTTCAGGTGGATCTGGCCGATGCCGCGCGCCGCCGCTATCCCGATGCCGAGATCCGCTACCGCCGCGTTCACCTGACCGGAGACGCCGGCGACACCGCCGCCCCCATCATGATCACGCGGGCGCCTCTGCATATGCCGCCCCAGCCTTCTACGCCGGAAGTGAGCTCGGTTGCCGCCACCGGCTCCCGGCGCCGCGTAGCCGTCGACGAGCCGGTAGGTCCGCGAGGCCCCTCCCTCAGCCCCGATTCCACTACGACTACGACCACGCCCGCCACCCCCGCGCCCGCCGCCCCGCCTGCATCGGCCACGCCGGCGCCGGTAGCCCCTCCAGCCCCGGCACCCTCCGGAGGCTGGCGCAAACTCAAACCCGGCGAACAACCCTAATCCGCTGCCAAACGGATACAATACTCTGCGTGAACCGCCGAACATTCCTGAGCGCAAGTCTGAGCGGAACCGCCCTGGGTATCGCCGCGCACGGCGCGCCGCCGTCGCCGATTCCCATCATCGATACCCACATCCACCTGTTCGATCCGCGGCGCCCCCAGGGAGTCCCCTGGCCCGACAAAACCAACGCCGTCCTCTACAAGCCCGCGCTGCCGGACCGTTATCGGAAGCTCGCCGTTCCCCTGGGCATCAAGGGCGCCATCGAAGTGGAATGCAGTCCCTGGGCCGATGACAACCAGTGGGTGCTCGATGTCGAGGCCAAGGACACCATCATGGTCGGCACCATCGGAGACCTGGAGCCCGGCAAGCCCGAGTTCTCGAAACAACTGGAGCACTACCACCGCAACCCGCTGTTTCTGGGCATCCGCTATGGCAACCTCTGGGGCCGCGACCTGAGCACCGAGTTGCATAAGCCCGAGTTCGTCGCCGGACTCAAAGAACTCGCCAAAGCCGGTCTTACCCTCGATTCGGCCAACCCCAACCCCGCCTTAATCGCCGCTCTGGTTCGCGTCACCGACCTTGTCCCGGATCTGCGCATCGTGATCGATCACCTGCCACAGTTGACGCCTCCCGCCGAAGCGGCGGCCCGCAAAGCCTATCTTGCCGACCTGCACAAGCTGGGCCAGCACCCGCAAGTCTACGTGAAAATCTCGGAAGTCTTGCGCCGCGTCGACGGAAAAGTCCCCACGAACGTTTCCTTCTACCGTGAGCGGCTCGACCACCTCTTCGGAGTCTTCGGCGAAAACCGGGTGCTCTACGGCAGCGATTGGCCCAACAGCGACCAGTGGGCCGAATATCCCCAGGTTCTGAGCGTCGTGCGCGAGTACTTCCTCGGCAAAGGCCGCGCCACAGCCGAGAAATACTTCTGGAAGAACTCCATAGCAGCCTATCGTTGGGTCAAGCGCGACCCCGGCCAGCCCAGCGTCTGAACGATACCCCTGCAAAAATCCGGGGACACTGCGGGCAAGCGTCTCGAACTCCTTCCCTGCAACGCACGGCAGCCGTGTCCCCGCATTTTCGTTTTTTTTTGCACCGCGTTTCATCGGGCTGCGTCGCCACTCTTGGCGGCGTCGCGCCTTCGCTGCCAGTACAACACGCACTCATCGAACTCCGCCTTCTGCGCGTAAACCTTCGGCAAGCCCAAATCCTCCGCGTAGTCTTCGCCATCGCACGTCGAGACCGCATCAAAGCGCCCCGCCTCAATCCGCCGGATCAACTCCGCCCGCGAGATCACATGCATCGCGCGAGCCATCGCCGCCGGCAAATGCAGCTTATGCGAATCCTCCAATTCCATGCCGGAAGGCGGCGGCCGCCGCGTCAGAAAGTAAACGTGTTCGTCGGCCATCAGCACGCCGCCGCGCGGCGTCACCTCATCGACCTTGCGGCTGAGCTGTTCCAGAATCCTCCAATAATGCTGATCGCTTCTGCCGGAGATCGCCTTCGCCAGCCCCATCGCCAGCAGTAGCCCCAGCACCGCCACCGGCCAGTGCGGCCGTTCCGAACCCGCCAGCCGGCTCCCCGCCGCATAGAGTCCCGCCGCCGTCAGAACCGCCAGAAAGGGCACCGTGAGCAAATAATATTGCGCGAACGTGGGATGCGCGTTCGAGAGGTGTACCATCAGGGCCGCCGCCAGCCACGCGCACAGGTAAAATTCGGCCTTGCGCCGCGCCTCCCAGCCGCTCGCCCTGGCGACGTAAAGCAGCCCTGCCGCGCTGAGCAGGCCCAGCAAAAGCGCCTGCGAGGATTCGAGCCACGAGGTCATCACCCGCAGATCGTGGCCCATCGCCCCATCCCACTCCACGTGGCGGTAGAAGAGCTGGTATTCGATCACGCTGAACCACGTCCGCCGCGGCGCTCGGGCGAGCGGCCACAACACCGGGAGCAGTGCGACCACCGTTCCCGCCAGGAAACCCGCGGCTTTGCGCCAGAGGCTTCCCGCGCGGTTGTAAACCGCCATCCACAACAGCAGGACCGGCGCTACCGGGGCGGTGAGCAGCGAGGCGCCCGCCGCTCCGCCTGCCGCGAGACCGGCCGCGGCCGCCCATAGCGCGCTCCGCCGGTCCACCCCCGCCACGGCAAGCCGGAAAGCTGCGGCGCTCAGGAACAGGCACATGCCGTAGGCCTGCCCCACCGTTCCGAACTCCAGCACCATGGCGTTCAACCCGATGACCAGCGACCCTGTCAGAGCCGCGGCCGTCCGCCATGCCGGCGCCGGAAAACAGGCGTGGAGATAGTCCGCCACCAGCACGATGGATCCGGCCGAAAGCAGCGCCGCCAGGCCGTGCGCCACGCGCCAGCGATCCCCCAGCAGCTTCATCCACGCGGCATTCCAGTAGACATTCAGCGGAGTCTGCGGAAACAGGAAATCGAGATAGAGCCGCCGGCCGGACTTCACCAGTTGCGCCGCCAGCAGATGATAGCCTTCATCCCAGGCGAACGCCGCGGTCTGGGAGTATGAGAACAGGATCGTTGTCAGAGCGGCAATCGCTCCCCACAGCGCCGCGGAGGGCAGCCGGCCGCCACCGATGGTAGAGGGGCCATCGAGCACTCTCTACCATCTTAGGGCTGGCCCGGCCGTGATTACCGTTGGGAAAGATCCAGAATGTAGATGTCCTTGAAGCGCATGTTGCCCTGCCCGCCGGAGTGAAGCTGCAGGGCGATGGCGCCGTCCGTCTCTTCGTCGTACGGGTCGGTGAAGTCTATCAGCGTGACGCCGTTCAGCCGCGAGATGAAGTGGTTGCCGATCACCGTCATGTCGTAGTCGTTCCAGTCGGTCGCCTTGAGCACGAACTCGTTCTCCGGCGACGGCCACACGATCCACTGCCGCCGCGCCGTATAGACGCCGCCGGTGTGGTGATTCCTCACCCGGTCGATCTCGAACTGGTAGCCCTTGGTGACGGTCGCCGTGCCGGGCTTGAAATCCGTGCGGAAGAAGACCCCGCTGTTGCCGTCCGCCTCGCACTTGAAGCGCAGCGAAAGATGGAAATCCTTGTAATTCTTCTCGGTCTTCAGATAGCCGTATTCCTTGGTGATGCCCTGCCCGTGGATGGTGCCGTCCTCGACGGTCCAGCTTTCATTTCCGACTTTCACCCAGCCGGTCAGATCCTTGCCGTTGAACAGCGAGACCCAGCCCTCCTTGGCGGGCTTGAGCCGCTCTTTCTGCTGCGGAAAAGCCGCCACGGCCAGTGCCAGCGTAAGTATCAGTGTGCGCATAATCTCCTAATTCTTTCTAAGTGGGTATCTGCTTTTCAGCCTTGTGGGGCGGGCGACCTCGCCCGCGCGGAACCCCCGGCTCCGCTCCCCGTTCTTCTATATTCCGATCTCTCGCTGGATCGCCTGCGCGATCCGTGCCGTGAATTCTTCCACCTGCTGTGTTTCCGGTCCTTCCACCATGACGCGCGCCAGCGGTTCGGTTCCGGAAAACCGCACCAACACGCGCCCGGAGCCTGCGAACGCGTCCTCGCACCGGCGGATCTCGAGCGCCACGGCCGGCAGCTCGGTCAGCGCCTTCTTCTCCCGCACGCGAACGTTGGTGATCTTCTGCGGATAAATCTTCAAATCGGCGCTCAGTTCGTCCAGCCCGGCCCCCGCCTTCTTCATCGTCTCCAGAGTCCGCAGCGCGGTCAGGATGCCGTCCCCCGTGGTCGCATATTCGCGGAAGATCACGTGGCCCGATTGCTCTCCACCCAGCACCGCGCCGCGCCGGACCATCTCCTCCAGCACGTACTTGTCGCCCACCGGCGTGCGCGCCAGCGCGATGCCGTCCGCCGCCAGCGCCTTCTCCAGGCCGAGGTTCGACATCACCGTGGCCACCACCACGTTGCCCGCCAGGCGGCCGGCGGCGTGGAGCGCCCGCCCCGCGATCAGCAGAACCGCGTCGCCGTTCACGATCTTGCCGCTCGCGGCGACAAAGATAGCACGGTCCGCGTCGCCGTCAAACGCTACGCCCAGGTCCGCCTTCCCGGCCAGCACCTCCGCGCGCAGCGCTTCTACATGCAGCGCGCCGCAGCCCAGGTTGATGTTGCGCCCGTTGGGTTCCGCGAAGCGCGCCTGCACCTCCGCGCCCAGCCGCCGGAACAGTTCCGGCGCCAGGTGCGAGGCCGCGCCGTTGCCGCAATCCATCACCAGGCGCACCCCGGCGAACGAGACCGAAACCGTCGACGCCAGAAAATCCAGGTACCTCTGGTCCAGCCCCGCATCCACCCCCAGCGCCTTCCGCCCCGGTGTGATGCCGTTCTCGCATAGCCGGAAGATCTCCTGCTCCACCTCGTGCTCTTCCTCGTCCGGCAGCTTGAACCCCGAATGGCTGAAAACCTTGATGCCGTTGTCCTGGTACGGATTGTGCGACGCCGAAATCATCACGCCCGCCACGAAAGGGCCGGTTCGCGTCAGGTAGGCCACTCCCGGCGTCGTGATGATGCCCGCGTAGCGCGCCTTCACTCCGCGCTCGGCCAGTCCGCCCGCCACCTCTTCGGCGATCCACGGGCTGGACTCGCGGGTATCGGCGCCGATCACGATCTCCGGCTGATCGCCATGCTGCCGCGCATCGTTTCCCAGGGCCATGCCGAAAGCATGGACGGTCGCCGGATCCAGCGGATATTCCCCCGCCACGCCGCGGATCCCATCGGTGCCGAACAGTTCTTTTCCCATGAGAGTAAGTATTGATTGTAATCAACGCGAGGCGGGCGTTTCGGCTTCCGGCTCGTTGCGCCGGACATTCACGCGTACCACCACCTCGGGATTGGTCTGGAAACGCGCGCGCGCATCGTCCACCGAGGCATGCACCCGAAACTCCGCTGTGCCCACCACCGCGCTCAGGTCGATGGGATCGGTCATCGCGGCGCGTACCCTCTGGATGCGGCTCTCCGGGCCGGAAATGACCAGCATCGGCGGCGTCACCGTGTACTCCGCGATCTCGTATCCCTTCTGTGGGCCTTTGGAAAAATGCGGCTGTACCGGCACGCTGCGGCTGCGGATCAGTTCGAATTCGAAACGCAGTTGCGCCGGCACCGACCGCACCAGCCGCAGCCCGCGCGGCAGGACCACATTGCCTCCCCCGATGGTGAAGGTCTGCACGCCGGGGTGCACACGGGCCATGTCCAGCACGACCGCAATGCGGTGCGAGTCTCCGGAATCGCGCAGTTCGCCGGAAGGGCCGCGCAGTTCCAGGTACACCGAGTCCACCACGCTCGAGCTGATTTCCAGGTCCTCGGGCAGATCTTTGAACTCCACCGGCACCGCGCGAAAGATCGAAATCTCCGATTCGCTTGAAACCACTACCCACAACAGCACCGCGATCGCCAGCGCCGCCACCTTCCACCAGAAATTGCTCCACACCAGCCGGAAAAATCGCTTCACCGGTGCTCCTTCCGGAGCAGTTCGCGCGGCCCCGGCATCGCCGGGACGTGCGGCTCGGCCATGGGAATATCCGCCGCCGGATCTTTTTCGTCGCGCAGTGTCGCGCGTCGCACACCGAAATGTACGCTGATGAGCTGGTCTACGTCTTCCACCGACAACCCCGATTGCAGTTCCCCGAAGGCCGCCGCCGAGATCCTTCCGGTCTCCTCGGAAACCACCAGCGAAAGACAATCCGTCTCTTCGGTTATGCCGATAGCGGCGCGGTGCCGTGTCCCCAGCTTCCCGGAAAGCCCGGGATTGGTGGTCAACGGCAGAAAACAGGCCGCCGCGGCGACGTGCTCCTTCTGCACGATCACGGCGCCGTCATGCAGCGCGCCTCCCGGGTAAAAAATGGAGAGCAGCAGGTCGCGCGAAAGCTGCGCCTCCAGGCGTACCCCGCTCTCGATAAACGTCCGCAGGCCGATATCCCGCTCCAGCACAATCAGTGCCCCGATCTTTTCCTGCGAAAGCCGGTTCAGCGCCAGCAAAATCTCATCGGTGGATTCCGGACGGACGAAGCTGAAACGGTGCCCCAGCCAGCGCTTCCGCCCCAGCCGCGCCAGCGTGCGGCGGATCTCCGACTGAAACAGCACGATGACCGCCAGCGCCGTGTACGGCACGATGTAAGACAGAATGGCGTGCAGCGCTTCCAGACGTCCCCAGATCGCGACCACGTACAACGCGAACATCATCAGGATGCCCACCAGGATATGGCCGGCTCGCGTCCCGCGCACGATCATGAGAGCTTCGTAGACCAGGAAGGCTACCGCCAGAATGTCGATCACCGCGCTCAACGTGAGCTTCGGCAGCGTAACTGGCGAGAAAAGCAGCAGCATGGATCTGTTTCGAGAATGACATCCCGATTTCAGCCCTTATCTTAACGCAGCACATCGTTTGTACGAAGCAGCACCGCCAGGTGGGATACAAATCGCCCGAAATCGTGCGCCCGGAACCGCTCAGGGTAAGATAGGAAATGCTTTAATCCGGCAGACGCCTGCTGAAATTGCTGGTGAGGGGTGACCCTGATGCTCGACTTTTTCCGGAAACTGTTTGCCGGCAATTTGCCGCCAAGCACGATGCACCAGGGCGAAGACCAGCCGGCGGACGAACCGCAGATTTATAATCCCCACATCGCACCCGAATCATCCGCGGAGGCCGCCGCCGGCAAGGCAATCGAAAACCAGCGGATTAAAGAAAGCGAGGCCAAGCTGCGTGCTTATTTCGAAGCCGCCTCGCAAGGGATCATCACCGTCGGCCCCTCCGGCGGTATCGAGCAGGTGAACAGCAAAATCGAAGAGATGTTCGGCTATCGCCGCGAGGAACTCCTGGGACAGCCCCTGGAGATCCTCCTGCCGGAGCGCTACCGTAGAGCCCACACCGGCCATCGCGCCGATTACTTTGCCAATCCGCGCAGCCGCCCCATGGGTGTGGGCCTGGACCTCGCCGGACGGCGCAAAGACGGCAGCGAGTTCCCCGTGGAAATCGCCCTGAGCTTTATCCCCATGCAGGGCGGCGACCAGGCCATCGGCTTCGTCAGCGACATTACCGAGCGCAAACGTGTGGAGGAGCAGCTTCGCCAGACGCAGAAGCTGGAAAGCCTGGGTGTGCTCGCCGGCGGTGTCGCTCACGATTTCAACAACCTGTTGACCGGTATCCTGGGCAATGCCTCCCTCGCGCTCGAAGCCGGTTCCATGAACGAGTTTGGAGCGGCCCTGGTCCAGGAGGTCATCACGGCCAGCCATCGCGCCTCGGAGTTAACCAGCCAGATGCTCGCCTATGCCGGCAAAGGCCGCTTCGTGGTGACTCCGCTCGATCTTTCCGACCTGGTGCGCCACATCAGCGGTCTCGTCCAGACCTCCATCCCCCGCAGCGTACAACTGAAGCTGCACCTCGGTCAGGATCTCCCCACCATCGATGCCGATGCCGGCCAGATCCAGCAGGTCGTCATGAATCTGGTGATCAACGGCGCCGAGGCCATCGGCGAGGAGCGTACCGGCACCGTCACGGTAAGCACCCGCCTGGAAACCACCGAGCGCGATCTCCCTCTGCGCATCGCCGCCGCGGGCGCACCCGACACATTGCGGCCCGGCTCCTATGTCGTGCTCGAAGTGAGCGACGACGGGTGCGGTATGGAGGAGGAGATGGTGCGCCGGATCTTCGACCCCTTCTTCAGCACCAAGTTCACCGGCCGGGGCCTCGGCCTGGCTGCCGTCCAGGGGATCGTCCGCAGCCATAAGGGCGCGCTCCTGCTGGAAAGCCGGCCCGGCGCCGGAACCACCTTCCGCGTGCTGTTTCCTGTAAGTCCCCAGGCCGTGCCGCAGCCTCCGCAGGAGCCCACCGAGAATGCGGTCCCCGTGTTCGCCACGGTACTGGTCGTGGATGACGAAGCCGTGGTCCGCAGCACCGCGCGCAATATGCTCGAAAAGAACGGCTGCACCGTCCTGCTGGCGGAGAACGGAAAAGAGGCAGTGGCAATCTTCGCCCGCGACGCGGATCGTATCTCCGTCGTCCTGCTCGATATGACGATGCCCGTGATGAGCGGCGCCGATACCCTGTATGCCCTGCAGAGCATTCGACCCGATGTAAAAGTGCTTCTGTCAAGCGGCTATAGCGAGGAAGAAGCCACGCGCCGTTTCGCCGGGGGCCAGTTCTCCGGCTTCATCCAGAAGCCCTACCGCCCCAGCTCTCTGATGGACAAAATCCGCAAAATACTCGAAGTCCGGCACACATCCCGCTCGAGCGCCGCAGGCTAGCTCGCCGGCTTTTCGCCGCTTTTCCGTCCGCCTTTGCGCCCTGGCGCGCGGTTCTGCCCCGGTACCCGCACATCCACCTTGCTGCCTTCCTGCAGTTTGTCCTGGCCGTCGACCACCACGCGCTCTCCGGATTTCAGCCCTTCTTTGACCGAGACGTTCCCGGCCTCGGTGGCATCTACCGTCACTGGCCGCGCCTCCGCCGTCTGCTGGTCCGTCACCACATAGACGTACGACCCTTGCGGACCTTGCTGGACCGCCACCGCCGGAATGAGCACCGCCCCCTTGCGCATGTCGAGCAGCACCCGGATGTTGACGAACTGGTTCGGAAACAGCGCGCCGTTCTCGTTTGGAAAAACCGCTTTGAAGCGCGACGTGCCCGTAGTCTGATCGATCTGGTTGTCCACCGTCAGCAGCGTCCCGGTGGCCAGCTTCACCGTGCTGTCGCGATTGTACGCGTCCACCGTCAGGCGCCTTCCCCCGCGCAGTTTTTCGAGCACCTCCGGCAGATGGTCCGCCGGCAGATTGAACAATACCGCGATCGGCTGCAATTGCGTGATCACCACCAGCCCGTTGGTATCGCTGGCATGCACCATGTTGCCGACGTCCACCAGACGTAAGCCGATGCGCCCGCTGATCGGCGCCGAAATACGGCAGTAGTTGAGCTGGAGCTTGGCGTTGTCGATGGCTGCCTGGTCGGACGCAATCGCACCGTCGAACTGGCCCACCATTGCCGCCTGGGTATCGAGCTGTTGTTTGGGAATGACCTTGGCGTCGTAAAGCGCCTGGTAACGGCCCAGGTTCGCGCGGGCATCTTTCAATTGCGCCTGGTCGCGCGCCATCTGGCCTTCGGCTTGCTCTAGCTGCACCTGAAAGGGTCGCGGGTCGATCTCCGCCAGCACGTCTCCCTGGTGTACAAACTGGCCCTCCTGAAACAGGATCTTGATCAACTGCCCGTCCACCCGGCTCTTCACCGTAACGGTATTGAACGCCGTCACCGAGCCCAGCCCGTTCAAATAGTTGGGCAGATCTCCCGTGCGCGCCGTGGCCGCCACCACTGGAATCCGGCGCGACGCGCCGCCTCGCGCCGCCGGAGCGGGAGTGGACGGCTGCAGCGACACCACCTTTTCGCGCACGCGGTACGCGCCATATCCCAAAGCGGCCAAAACCAGAACCCACGCCCAACCCCGGCCCTTGCGCGGTTTCTTGGCTCCGGTATCTTCCCGAGCCGAATCCGGGGTTTTTGGTTTTGTCGTGGAGACTGCACTTGAATCCATGGATTCACCAACTTAGGAGGAACACACACCACACCCAATGTCGGGGCGATATTAAGGTAACGTTAGAAAAGGCCGGAAGGTTACCCCCGCCGCCCGCCGGCGTGGCGCCATCCACACGTTCCCGGCTGCTATACTCCGCCCCATGGGTCAACCAACGATTTTGTTACGGAACGGACTGCTGATCGACGGAAGCGGAGCGGCGCCGGTCC
>CAZMRK010000105.1:0-3052 GCA_964568355.1 uncultured Solibacteraceae bacterium
TTTCAGCTCGTGCGCCAGTCGCCGCGCCAGTTCGCGCCAGGCGGCCACGCGCTCGGCCTGGATCAGGCGGTCGCGCTGATCGGCCAGTTGCTGCGTCATCCGGTTGAAGGCTTCGGCCAGAGCGCCGATCTCGTCGCCCGAATGCACTTCCACCCGCGCGTTCCAGTTGCCGCCCGCCACCTCGCGCGCTCCCGCCGCCAGCGCCTGCACCGGCCGCGTCACCCGCGCCGTGGCCCACCCGCTGATCAACACGCCCAGCAGAATTCCGGCGCCCGCCACCAGGAACCCCACCGTGCGCAGGAAGCGCTCCATCTCCACCTGCTCGCGGCGCGAACTGCCCACCAGCAGGCCTGCCAGCAGATCCTGTTCCCGGCCGGTGAGCGGGATGGCGTGAAATGTCTCCGCCGTCGCCGGATCTTCCGACCACTGCACCGTCTGGGTCACTTCGCGCCTTCGCCGACGCATCTCCTCTACCAGCGGCTTCAGCTTGGCGGCGTCCGGCACCGCGCCCGCCGTCCCGCCGATCGATTGCGGCGAGATGGCCGGCCCCAGGTCGCGATACAGCAGCGCCCGCATTCCCGCCGGCAGCACCAGCGAGGCCAGAAACTCCTGGTCCAGCTTCTGCCCGCCGATCAGGTATAGCTTCTGATCGCCCGGAACCACCACGCGCACCGCCACCAGCGCCAGCGCTACCTCTTCCAGCGTCTCCTCGCGCTTGAGGAATGCCCCCTGCGCGTTCCAATCCACCGGCTGCGTCACCCAGGCTTCCTTGTATCCAAAGCGCGCCGGCCATTGGGCCGAGGAAACGATGGTGCCATCGCCCGCCACCAGCTCCAGATAGTCCAGCCCGTGGGCCACCGCCAGCGTCTGGGCCTCGGCGAAGTAGGCTGCGTAGTCCGGCTCCGGCTGGTTCAGGCTGATGGCGATGCTGAGCGTGGAATCCGCGTCCGCAATGCCTTTGACCCGCTGTGCGATCTCCTGCCGCCGCCGCGTGAACTCGTTGCGGAACTGCGCCACCAACGCCTGTACGCGCTGGTCCTCCAGGCGCTCGAAGCGGTGCCGGGTGCTTTCCGAAACGATCCACTCCACTAGCACCACGGCCGCCACCACAGTCAGCGCCACAATCAGCAGCAGGCGCGTGCGGAAGATCACGGTGTGCCCCCGGCCAGCCAGACGTCATCCAGGCGCCAAGCGCCCAGCGGAGTCACACCCCGCTCCAGCCAGGTGCGCACGCGCGCGCTTACCCCGTAAATCTCCGGCAGATGAAACAGCGGCACCGTACGAAAGCCTTCCAACACCTTGCGTTCCGCCGTGTAGAGCGCCTCCGGCGCCGGTGCTCCGTCCCGGCCCCACTCCACCGGCTCGGGGAGATTCAAAGCCGCGCAGAGCTCCGTCAGGGCCTGGGCCGCGTGAAGCGAACCCAGCTCGACACTGGCCAGGCGCAGATCCGCGCGCGGGTTGGCGGGGCTTACCCGCAGGGTGATGCCGGCGTCCCGTGCGTTGATGGCTACGCGCTCGGCGAAGAGCCGGGCCAGGGGAGCGGCTGGGTCGTAGGAGAGCGTCAGGCTGCGCGCCGCCGCCGGAACTCCGGCCAGCAGGCGCCGCGCCCGCTCCAGATCCTGGTCGGCCGGGAACAGGAAGGCATATCCGCTCAGCCATTGGGGCAGCAGCCCGCCGGAGACTTCGCCCTGTTTTTGCAGAAGCACGTTGTAGATCGCCTCGCGATCGATGGAGAGAGCCAGGGCCTCGCGCACGCGCGCGTCTCCCTCGCCGGAGCGGCCGCCGGAAAATTGCAGCGCCACCAGTTCCGCCGGGGCTGAGATCCAGGTCTTGCGGCTCCGCTCTCCGGCCCGGCGTACTTCGCTCCAGCCCATCTCGATCAGATCCGTCTTTCCCAATTCCAGATCGATGAACTGGTCGCGCGTCGAGCGCCCCATCTCGATCTCGATGCTGTCGAGGAACGGCCGCCCCTCCCAGTAGTGCTCGTTGGCGGAGAGGAGCGCGTGCTGGCCGGGATCCCAGCGCGCCAGTTGAAACGGCCCCGTGCCGGTCACCGCCCCGTCCGCGTTGCGCAGAAAAATGGCTCCGACCCGATGCGCCAGTTCGAGCGGCAGGTTGGGCCGCGCGCTCTCGCATTGGAAAGAGACCGAATCGCCCGCGGCGCTGATCGCCGCGCCTTTCACGGTCGCCTGCAGCGCTGCCGCCGTCGCCGCCGGGCTCAGCGCCGAGCCGTCGTGAAAACGCACGCCCTGCCGCAGGCGAAAGGACCAGCGCCGGTATTGAGCGTCGTGCTGCCAGGAGACCGCCAGTGCCGGCTGCGGCTGTCCTCGTTCGTCCAGGCGCACCAGGTGGTCGTACAGCAGCTCGTCCAGGCGGCGGCCCTCCGCCGGACGCTCCGGCGCGGCGGGATCAACTGTGCCGATCGCCGCGCGCATCTCGACGCGCAGCGTCCCCCCGTAGCGCGGACGTGTGGCTGCCTCCGCGCGCGGGAGAAACCAGGGGGCGCTAAGAGCCGCAAGCCAGAGAAAGGCTGAAAGCCGCATAGCGTCTTGTGTCGGGATCTCGGGAAACAGCGAAAGCGGAGTTCCGCCCGGAGGGCCAAAGGGCGGTTACCGGCCCGGGCAGCGCCACCGGTGGACTGGCTGGAACGGCCTCGCGATGCACCACCACGAAGGCCTGTACGGAATCCGGCTCGGAGGCGTCGCCCGGTTGCGTTGCCAGCACCTGGTGGCCCGAGCCGCAAGGCGCGTCGAGCCCCACCAGGTCGCTGCCCCACTGCACCAGGTTCCCCGCCGCCTCCCAGCCTGCGCCGTACAGGTGTGTACTCCCGTCTACGCCGGCAAACAGCCACAAGGGATTGTCCTGATCGCCAAGAGCCGCCGCTGAAAAGAAGGGTGGAATCCGCCGCGGTCCGCCTGGAGCCGTCACCAGCCGGCCATCGAAATGATTGCGCCCCGGCGCCACATCGGCCAATCCCAGCAGGCGCGTGCCGGAATCAAGCGGCCAGCCTTCGGAGCTGTCTTTGCACTCCAGGTTGAGCGAAGGCTGGAGC
>CAZMRK010000106.1:0-13275 GCA_964568355.1 uncultured Solibacteraceae bacterium
TTCACCATCCGCCGCCAGCGCAACGGAGAAAAGATCTACGAGATCTTTTCCGACGCGGTACAGATCAACAGCGATGAGCTGAAAGATGATCTGTTCACACTGCCGGCCAACATGAAGATCCTCAGCAAAAAGAAGTAGCGCTTCAGCTTGATACCAATTGTGGGGCGGACGCCCGCGTCCGCGGCCGGCCTGCTCGGTCAAGCGATTGCCGCGCTGGAGGAGGCGCTATTTTTAATCGGACAGAATCCGCCAGCCGCGTTAGAATGATAGAGTTGAGATGGATCGTCTGCCACCACAACCCGTCAAGGACCCACCCAATCTGATCCGAACCGGTGCGTTCTCGCTGGATCGACTGTTGAGCCACATCGATCCGGGGACAGAGGAGGAATCCGAAGAGTTCGTACGCCGCATCTATGAGCAACGCTACATTGACCGCTCCTCCGATCGCGACGGCGAGACTGGTCGTTGATACAGACGTTGCCAGCTTTATTTTCAAGTGGCATCCCGAGTTCGCGCCGCGCTACGTGGATATTGTGCGCGGTTCCGAATTGATTGTTTCATTCATGACTCTGGGCGAGATGCGCCAAGGCGCCCTGGATGCAAACTGGGGACCTCGCAAATGCGCTGTACTGGAGGCCTACTTGGCCGACTTCTCGGTCCTTCATTCGGACAGTCTACTGTGCTCCACGTGGGCGGCCGTTAGGAACGAGAGCACGCAGAAGGGACGTCCCATTAGTTCGGCCGACGCCTGGATCGCGGCCACGGCGCGGGTCCTCTCGGCGCCGTTGGTGACGAATAATCCTAAGGACTACCGCCACTTGGACCAGCTTCAGATTGTTTCCATCGCAGCCGGGTAACTACGTAATTGCATCAGGCTTCGTGACTGGTTTTCAGGCTCCTCCTCCTGCCAAGGGACGAGTGGTCTGGACCGTGACGCCGCGCCGGATTGATGGCCGCTGTGCGCGTTGCAGTGGATCAATCCGGCGTCGGCCACTTCTCATCGTCGGGCGTTAGAACTAAGCGTTACACGTTCGAGTGGGCTGGCGTTTATGCAGGTCGGAGACGGTAACATACGCTTGTGTTTTAAACAGTGTCCGGCTACTGAATAGAAATCGGAACAGCTACGCTCGACGAGTCTCCGGCCGTGACCACAAGATTCACCGCCGATGAAGCCGGAAGGTCCGAAGGCAGCGCTACATTAATTTGGAAGTATCCGGATTCGAGCGTGGGAGCCGATCCGGCGTAGAGAACAACAGCATTCGTTCCCCCGATCGACACGGTGACCGGCAGAGTCAGCGTAGTAAGCGCTGAAGTGATCGGCCAGAGTCCCCCGGTTGTTCCGAGTGGATTCGTCAAACCGCCGCCGGTTCCATAGATCGTGATGAAACCGCCCGCCTTTGCAGGATTTGAAGGAGAATTCAACGTCCAGTCGGAATTCGCGACGGCGAAAATCCCAGGCGCTGCCGTCGCGACAACCACCGGCGCCGAGGCCGACGTCCCTGCCGGCGGACCGCCATTGTAAGTGACGACGACTTCAGTGG
The DNA here is from genome assembly GCA_964568355.1 of uncultured Solibacteraceae bacterium. Lineage (GTDB taxonomy): Bacteria > Acidobacteriota > Terriglobia > Bryobacterales > Bryobacteraceae > JAJPJX01. The sequence goes on from CAZMRK010000106.1 coordinate 1,542, forward strand.
ACGTTTGGCCGGCGATCTCCCACGGCACCTGCACCGTCACTTGTTGCGACTGCGCGGAAAACACCGGAGCAGCGACTCCTCCGAAGGTGACCTGAGTGCCTCCCAACTGATTCGAGGGAGCCTGACCCGCCGCGATTGCGGTTGTCGCGGGGCCAATCCCGTAACCACGCAGCGTGACGATCTCACCTGGCGCGACGGTGGCCGCTGTGCCGCTCGCCGCGTTCTGCACCGTCAACCACGGGAAGATGCGGATGACTGAAGTCGTCTCCGCGAGCACAATCGAGCCGTTGGGAGCCACCGCGATCATGGGCCCGGCGCCGGCGGTTGGCGATACGTAAGCGTAGGTACCGCCGGCAAACTGTCCATCGGAGGTAAATTTCGCCGCGATCACGTTGCCGGTCACTCCTACTAACTCCGGTTGAAATGCTCCCGGAGATGGCGTCAAAACCGACGTCCCCGACGCGCCGGCAACGAACGCGCTGCCTGCCGAATCCAAGGCCAAATCCATGGCGGTCACAGTGGGGACGTATGTCGAGTAGAGAAGGGCCGATCCGTCGGCGCTGAGGTGCGATAGATAACCTCCGGAAGACAGTTCCGCCCCGCCTTGCGCCGACACATACGCCCCGCCTTGTGCATCCACTCCTATGTCCGACACGTAGTTTCGAGTGGCGTTAAGAAATGTGGAATAAACCAGGCTCGTTCCCTTGGGGTTCAGCTTGGTTACGAACTCCATGTACTCCGCGCCCGAAAAGTATCCGGTTTGAAATGCTCCCGGCGTTACCGGAAAATCGGCCGCCTGGGTGAACCCGGTGACGAATACGTCGCCTGCCGAGTCGATGGCGATCGCTTGTGGAATCGTTAGCCCATTGCCGGACAGGTACGTTGCGTAGACCAGCGCCGATCCGGACGCATTCAGCTTAGCGACCACACCCGATCCATTGGGGAATGCCGGCGGTGTGGGCTGAAACGCATCGGGCGTAGTTGGAAATGGCAAAGTCCCGGTGTTGGTGGAAGCAAGGTAGACCTCGCCTGCGGTATCGATCGCCATGGCGACGGCCCGCTGCTTCGCCAGCGCCGGCGGATTCACCGGAAGAAGGGTCGAATAGATCAGCTCAGTTCCCGATGAGTTGAGTTTAGCGACAAATCCGCCACCCACCAGGTTCGTGAACGCCGCGCCGGGCGTCACAGGAAAGGTAGCCGGCTGACCGACCGTATTTGGACTCGTGGTGCCGGCCAGGTAGACATTCTCGCTCGCGTCCACGCAAATCGCGCTCGCACCGGCTTCGTTTCCGTTGCCACCGAAATAGGTCGCGAATACGACGTTCCCCGCCGGGTCCAGCTTGATCACAAACGCATCCGCGCACGGAAACATCAGAGGAACTCCATGGAGGCCGGGAATAACTTCGCAAGTGCCGCCGCTGAACTGGGCTTGAAGAGCTCCCGCGGTCGCAGGAAAGCTTGTAGAGGTTGTCGAACCGGTGAGGTATGTGTTCCCCGCCGCGTCGACGGTCATAGCGGCGACTGTGGTGTTGGCGGGAAGGGCGTAGGTAAACGTTGGCTGATTTGCAGCGATGAGGCGGGGTGCAAGAAATAAAAGGACAAACGTTGCCCGCATGACATCAAGTTTACAGTCCAGTCAGGCCGCCAGCGGGATTTCGAGCTCCACCAGCAGCCCTGGATGGGCATTGGTAGCCCGGATATGGCCGCGATAGAGCTCGATGGCGCGGCGGGCAATGGAAAGCCCCAGCCCCGTTCCTCCTCCGGACGACCGGTTTCGATCGCTTTCCACACGGTAAAAAGCATCGAAGATGCGGCCCAGGGAGTCCTCGGGAACACCCGGACCATAGTCCCGTACGCAGATCCGGGCGATCCCGTCCTTCTTTTCGAGGGACAATTCCACCACGCTTTCCGGCGGAGCGTAGCGGATGGCGTTGCGGAGGACATTCTCAACGGCACGCCGCAGCAGTTCCGGATCGCCGTGGAAGGTGACCGGTTCGGCGCCCTCCCAGCGCACCGAACAGTTGCGGTTTTGCGCCTCCATGGATGCATCATCGGCCAGTTCCGCCAGCAGTTGATCCACGCGGACCGCCTCGATGCGGCGTGAGGCCGGATCGCCCTCGGCGCGGGTGACCTGAAGCAGCTCTCCTACCAGGAGGTTGAGGCGCTCGGATTCCTTTTCAATGCGATTCAGGGCGGCGTCCCGGTCCTTGCCCGAGCGCGCCAGTTCGATGGCCACCCCCAGCCTCGCCAGGGGCGAGCGCAGTTCATGGGAGATATCCAGCAGGAGACGGCGCTCGGCCGCGACCAGCGTTTCAATGCGATCGGCCATTTGGTCAAAGGTGCGCGCCAGGTCGCCCAACTCGTCGCGGCGGTTGGAGCCTACGCGCGCCTTGAGGTCTCCGCTGCCGAAGCGCTCCAACGCCTTTTGCAGGCTGCGCACCGGCTTGGTCATGCCGTAGGCCAGAAAATAGCAGAAGAGAATGCCGAACCCCAGCGTGTACCAGTGCTCGGTCCGGAAAAACCATCCGCCCAGCCGCCGCTGGGGAACCGCGAACAGAAACCAGTAGCGGCCGTCCGTAACGGCGCGCCCAATCAGCTTGTGACCCTGCCAGGGCACCGGGAAACTGGGCCGCCGCCGCGCTTCCGCCAGCCACTGCGACCGGTCTTCGCCGCTCAGGATGTCGTGGCCCGCCAGATCGGTGAGCGAGGCCGGCCCACGATAGACCCCGCGCAGGCGTTGGAGAAAGGCGGCGAGCCCGGGCTTCCCGCCGGTCTCATACGCATGCCGCGCTTCGCCGAGGTGAAAGCTCACCATCCGGGAAATCGGAGATGGCCGCTCGTATGGGTCCTCGCCGAGCGCCGAGGCCAGCGCCGAGACCACCACGGAGGTGGTCATGGTCACCCAGAACCAGAGCAGAATTTTGGCGAATAGCGTGTTCATGTTATCCGAGGCATTTCCGGGCCCAATTTGAGTATAGTGCGGCGCGGGAAAAAAACTTGCTAACCAAAAACGGGCGTAGTAGTCTAACAAACAGACATAGTAGATCGATATGGCACTTCCCAAACTGACGCGGCTGGAACTACAGATCATGGAGGCCCTATGGAGCCGAGGCGCCTTGTCGATCCGGGAGATTCAGGAAGCCTTTGCGGAGAAAGGCAGACCGGCCTATTCGACCGTGCAGACCACGGTCTACCGCCTGGAGGGGAAAAAGGCTTTGCGGCGCGTCAAGAAGATCAGCAATGCGCATATTTTCGAAGCCGTGATCTCCCGCGAGGCCGCCAGAGGCAGATTGATTGACGAGCTGCTGAGCCTGTTCGGCGGCCGGACGCAGCCGGTGATGGCGCACCTGGTGGAGTCCGGCAAGCTCACTCTGAAAGACGTGCAGGAGACCGAGGATCTGCTTCGCAAACTCGCCAGGAAGGAGCAATCGGAATGATTCCGTCCGAGTGGCAGCCGCTCGCCAACCATCTTTGGCAATCGACCCTGTTTGCGGCAGCGGCAGCGCTGATTGCGCTGGCGCTGCGCAAGAATCGCGCGCACGTGCGCTATTGGCTCTGGCTTGTGGCATCGGTGAAATTCCTGGTGCCGTTTTCCTTGCTGGTCAGCCTGGGCAGCCAGGTCCCATGGCGATCTGCCCCTGCCGTGGTGCCTGTGCCGGCAGCCATCGAGCAGATCGGCACGCCGTTTGCGCCATCCTCGATCCCGTCCTTCTCGATGCCGGCCGCCCCTTCGACCTTCCGCTTCGCTCCCTGGCTGCTGGTAGCCATTTGGCTGGCCGGCGGCATCGCGGTGCTGGCGCTGTGGGGTGTTCGCTGGCTGAGAATGCATCGGGCGGTGCGGGCGGCTTCTCCCGTGCCGATCGCGATGCCCGTTCCGGTGATGTCTTCTCCCGCGCTGCTGGAGCCGGGCATCTTCGGCATCGTCCGGCCGGTCCTGCTGCTGCCGGAAGGAATTGCGAACCGCCTGACGGCGACGCAGTTTGAAGCGATTCTTGCCCACGAACTCTGCCACATTCGCAGACACGACAATCTGGCGGCGGCGATGCACATGGCCGTCGAAGCGCTGTTCTGGTTCCATCCCCTGGTGTGGTGGATCGGCGCGCGCATGATCGAAGAACGCGAACGGGCTTGCGATGAAGAGGTGCTGCGCCTGGGCAACGAACCGCAAGTCTATGCCGAGGGCATCCTCAAGGTCTGCAAATTCTATCTGGAGTCGCATCTGGCCTGCGCATCCGGGGTCACCGGCGCGGATCTCAAGAAGCGAATCGAGGCGATCATGACGCAGCGAATCGCGAGCCGGCTGGGGTTGGGAAGAAAGCTGCTGCTGGCGGTCACCGGGTTGACGGCGGTGGCCGGCCCTATTCTCATCGGCATCGTCCACGCGCCGCGCAGCCAGGCGCAAGCGAAAACGGACGCAGCCACGTTCGAAGTCGCATCGATCAAGCCGTCCAGCCCGGACGCCCGCAACGTCAGGATCATGTTCTTGCCGGGCGGTGGATTGAAGACCGAGAACGTCCGTCTGAAGCAACTCGTGGAATTGGCTTACCAGGTTCTGCCCTTTCAGATCCAGGGCGGGCCCGGATGGATCAACTCTGAAGCGTTTGACATTCTCGCCAAAGCTCCCCAGCCGGCGGACACGCGAGATCTGGCGAAGATGAGCGATGCCGAACGCAGACTCCTCCAAGAGCAGATGCGACGGCGCCTGCAGGCGTTGCTGGCCGAACGCTTTCAACTGGCCATCCGCCGGAGCACGAAAGAGGTGCCGGTATATGCGCTTGTGACGGCCAGGAATGGCCCGAAGCTGAAGGCGTCGACTGCCGGTGCCGGCGGGCCTCAGCAGATGCGCGCGGGGCGCGGAGATCTTACCGTAGAGAGAGGCACGATGGAGATGTTTGTGGGCCACCTCTCGCGGGTCGTCGGACGTCCGGTCCTGGATCGGACCGGCCTTACGGGTGCATATGATTTCGAGCTGCACTGGACGCCCGATCCGGGTGGCCCCGGCCTCGGCAAGGAGAATACAGCGATCGGCCTGCCTGGAGGCGGTGGACCGAGAGGACCGGGCGGACCGGCACCCGCGCCGCCACCAGCGGCCGACCTCTCGGGAGCTTCCATCTTCACCGCGCTTCAGGAGCAGCTTGGGCTGAAACTCGAATCCACGAAAGGCCCGGTCGACGTGCTCATCATCGAGCGCGTGGAGAGACCGAGCGAGAACTAAGAGAACAGGCGAAGGGCACATGCGGATCGGGTACTGCCTTCAGCGCTCTCTCTGCGCCTCAACGATGGTTATGGGGCTGGTGGCCGCCGGGCATCACGGAATCGTGAAATTCAACGGCCTGCCCGTGCCGGGCGCAACTATCACCGCCAGGCAAGGTGCCACCAGCATCTCGGTGATCACCGATCGGCAAGGTGTCTATACGTTTCCCGACCTGGCCCCCGGCGCCTGGAAACTCTCGGTACAGATGACCGGTTTCTCCGTGGCCGGGAGAGAGCTTGTCATGGCACAGGACCCATCCAGCCTCGAATGGGAACTCCAGATGCAGCCGCTGGCGGCGATCCATGCCGCGCCGGTCCAACCCGGGCCACCCCCGGCGCGCGCTCCCGTAGCGCCCGCGGAACGGCCGGCTGCTCCGGCCGGCTCATTCGGGAGTTTGGATCCGGTCGAGCTCCAGCAGCGGGCGGCGGATGGTCTTCTGATTAACGGCAGTGCCAATAACGGGGCATCGTCGCTGTTTTCCCAGCCGTGGGCGTTCGGCAACCATCGCAGGAACCCTGGAGCGCTCTATACGGGCAATCTCGGCGTCATTCTGGGTAACGCGGCGTTGGATGCGCGGCCGTTTTCCCTAACCGGCCAGGATATCCCCAAGCCGGACTACAGCCGGGTCCAGGGGCTGCTGTCCTTCGGAGGTCCGCTGCGAATCCCGCATCTGCTGCGCCGTAACGGCCCGAACGTGACGCTCAACTATCAATGGTTTCGCAATCGCGACGTCACCACGCAGTCCGGCGTCATGCCTACCGGAGCGGAGCGCGCCGGGGACCTGTCGCCCTGGCCGGCGCCCATCATGGATCCGGCGGCCGGAGCGCCGTTTCCGGACAACCGGATTCCGCTCAGCCGGATCAGTCCGCAGGCGCAGGCTCTGTTGGGCTACTATCCGCTGCCGAACTTCACGGGAGGCGGGCGCTATAACTATCAGGTCCCCATCGTCGCTAATACGCACGAGGACAACCTGCAAACGCGCTTCCAGCAGCGCCTTGCCAGGAGAAACCAGATTGCGGGCCATTTCGCGTATTCCAGCACGCGGGCGGATACCCCCAACCTTTTCGGCTTCCTGGACAAGATCGGTACGACCGGAGTCAACGCCGCCATCAATTGGTCCCACATGTTCAGCCAGAGGATGTACACGGTCGTGGGCTACCAGTTCAGCCGGGCCACGGCGCGAATGACGCCCTACTTCGCCGATCGCCTGAATGTCTCCGGAGAGGCCGGCATCGGCGGGAACAACCAGGAGCCGGACTATTGGGGACCGCCCGCGCTGTCGTTCGCGAGCGGAATCGCGGGGCTCTCGGATGGCTCGGCTTCCTGGAGCAGGAATCAGACCAGCGGCTCGTCGCTGGACATAGGCCTGGGCCGCGGCAGGCACATGCTGATGTTTGGAGGGCTGTTCCGCCGGCAGCAGTTCAATCTGCTGGCCCAGGAGGATCCGCGCGGGAGCCTGGCGTTCACCGGCGCCGCAACCGGCTCGGATTTCGCCGGGTTTCTGCTCGGAGTTCCGGATACCAGTTCGATCGCCTTTGGAAACGCGGACAAGTATTTCCGCGCCTTCTCGCTCGCGGCTTACTTCACAGACGACTGGCGGCTCGGTCCCGGCCTCACCCTGAACTTCGGCCTGCGCTGGGAGTACAGTTCACCCATCACGGAGCTTTATGGCCGCTTGGTGAACCTGGATATCGCTCCCGGCTTCTCCGCCGTAGCTCCCACGGTGGGCGGTCAGCCGGAAGGCGCGCTGACGGGGCGAAGCTACCCCTCCTCGCTGATCCAACCCGACCGCAACAACTTCGCGCCGCGGGTGGGGTTCGCCTGGCGGCCTTTCCCGGCCTCGTCGATGGTGGTTCGCGGGGGCTATGGCGTGTACTACGACACCTCCGTATATCAGGCCATCGCCATGCAAATGGCGCAGCAGTCGCCGCTTTCCACGAGCCTGCGGGCCGAAAACAGCGCCGCGACTCCGCTCTCTCTGGCCGACCCGTTCCGCGCATCCTCCGCCATCACGAAGAACACATTTGCGGTCGATCCCAACTTCCGCATCGGGTATTCCCAGACTTGGCAGATATCGGTGCAGCGGGACCTGGTGGCGAGCCTGGTGATCGCCGCTACGTATCTCGGCTCGAAAGGAACGCGGGCGCAGCAGCAGTTTCTGCCGAACACGTATCCGATCGGCGCTTCTAGCTTGTGCGCCACCTGTCCCACCGGGTTCACCTATCTGACCTCGAACGGCAGCTCGATCCGTCATGCCGCCCAGGTGGAACTTCGCCGCCGGCTGCGAGGCGGTTTCAGCGCGATCGCGCAGTACACGTTCGCCAAATCGATCGATAATGCGGCCCTCGGAGGGCGAAATCAGGGCGGGGCGCTGATCGCCCAGGACTGGCGGGATCTGCGGGCGGAGCGGGCGCTGTCGAACTTCGACCAGCGCCATCTGCTCAGCCTTCAGATGCAATACACCACAGGCATGGGACTGCACGGCGGAACTCTGGCCGGGGGCTGGAAGGGCAGCTTGTTCCAGGACTGGACCTTCAGCTCAGTGATCACCGCGGGCTCCGGACTGCCGCTGACGCCCATCTACTTTTCGGCCGTGGCCGGTACCGGGGTCACCGGAAGCATTCGCCCGGACTATACGGGCGCCCCCCTCTACCACGCTCCCGCCGGCCTGTTCCTCAATCCGGCGGCTTATACCGCACCGGCGCCGGGCTATTGGGGAAACGCCGGGCGGAACTCCATCACCGGTCCCTCCCAGTTCACGTTGAACGGATCGGTCAGCCGTACCTTTCGCATGGGAGATCGCCTGAACCTCGATTTCCGGCTGGAAGCCCTCAATGCACTCAATCACCCGGTGTTTCCGAGCTGGAACACCATGGTGACCAGTACTCAGTTCGGACTGCCGAATCCAGCCAATTCGATGCGCACGGTGCGGACGGTCGCGCGTTTGAGGTTTTAATGCGAACGGCCGTTACGCTCCTGCTGTCGGTTCTGGCTGCCGCCGCGCAAACTGCGAACGAACCGGCCCGCTTCAGTACTACGGCTCAACTGGTGGTCGAGGCGGTCGCGGTCAGGGACAAGAAAGGCAATTCCATCGAGGGCCTCACGGCCAAAGATTTCACGATTACCGAGGACGGCAAGGCGCAGGCCATCGCGTTTGTCGAATACCAGAAGCTTGCGGAGGCGCCGGCGCCGGACCTGCCGGCGCTCACCACCAGGGGGACAGCCGTCCCGCGGCTGGCGCGAACGCAGATCGGCGGCGAGCGAGGCGGAGAGGTCCGCTACCGGAACCGGCGGCTGTTGGTGCTGTACTTCGATATGTCGGCGATGCCGCCGGCAGACCAGATGCGCGCCCTGGCCGCCGCGCAGAAGTTCGTCAGAACCCAAATGACCTCCTCGGACCTTCTGGCCGTCATGATGTATTCGAACGGCGCAGTCCAGGTGCTGGAGGATTTCACGGGCGATCGGGACCATTTGCTGAACACGCTGCAGACGTTGACCGTGGGGGAAGAAGAGGACCTGACCTCGAGTGACAGCGATACCGGGGCTGCCTTCGGCCAGGATGACAGCGAGTTCAATCTGTTCAATACCGACCGGCAGCTAGCGGCGCTTCAGACCGCGGCCAAGATGCTGGGGCGGCTGAGCGAGAAAAAATCGCTGCTCTATTTCGCCAGCGGGTTGAGACTGAATGGAGTCGATAACCAGGCCCAACTGCGAGCCACCTTGAACGCCGCGATTCGGGCGGGCGTGAGCTTCTGGCCGATTGATGCGCGTGGCCTGGTAGCCCAGCCTCCCCTCGGCGATGCTTCCGTGGGATCGCCCGGGGGGATCCGCATGTATACCGGGGAGTCGGCGATGGCGCTCACCTCCAGGTTCCGGCAGTCGCAGGATACACTGTACGCTCTGGCGGAGGATACCGGCGGAAAGGCGCTTCTCGATTTCAACGACCTCACGCGGGGGATCGTGGCGGCGCAGCAGGCCGGCGCCAGCTACTACCTGATTGGCTATTATTCCTCCAACCAGGCGCTGGATGGGAAATTCCGCCGAATCCGGATTTCGCTGAACGGCAGCCTGTCCGCCAGCCTGGACTATCGGCAGGGGTACTTTGCGGGCAAGGCCTTCCAAAAGTTCACCGCGGCGGACAAGGAGCGGCAGCTCGAAGAGGCGCTGATGCTGGGCGATCCCATTACCGAGCTCACCATCGCGCTGGAAGTGAACTATTTCCAGTTGAACCGGGCGGAGTACTTTGTGCCGGTTACGGTCAAGATCCCCGGAAGCGAACTGGCCAGAGCGAAGCGCGGAGGCGCCGAACGAACCGTGATCGACTTCATCGGCGAGATCAAAGAGGGGAGCTACACGGTCGCCAATGTACGCGACAAAGTGGATATCAAACTGAGCGGCGAGACTGCCGGCGAACTGGCCAGGCGGCCCATTACCTACGACGGCGGATTCACGCTCTTGCCGGGCAAATACACGCTGAAGTTCCTGGCCCGCGATGCCGTGACCGGCAGAATCGGAACCTATCTGACCACGTTCGTGGTTCCGAACTTAAACAAGGAAGAACAGCGCCTGGCGATCAGTTCCGTGGTGTTGAGCAGCCAGACCGTCGTGCTGCGGGACTCTCTGTACAACGCCGGCAAAGAGAAAGGAAAGGCGGTTCAATCCTTCAGCCCGCTGGTCGCGAACGGGGAGAAGATGATCCCCAGCGTCACACGCGTGTTCCGGCCGGACCAGGACCTTTCCGTGTACCTCCAGACCTATCAGCAGGGTGCGCCGGCTGTTCAGCCGGTGGCCGCCTTCGTGACGTTTTATCGCGGCCAGGCAAAGGCATTTGAGACGCCGCCGGTGGTGGCCAGGCAGGCGCTGGATAGCCGGCTGAATACGGTTCCCGTCAAGTTTCACGTCCCTTTGGCCAGCCTGGCGCCAGGAGAGTACACCTGCCAGGTAACGGTGTTGAATCCTGGAGGGCAGAAGGCTGCGTTTTGGCAGGCGCCGGTTATGGTTGTGCCCTAGTTGCGGACCGGATTTGGGACACGTTGTCCCACGGGTTTTTGCTACTCCTTTAGAATGAAATGCTTGCGGAGGCGCCTTGGGCATTTTGTCCCAAATGGCGTTCAGCGGGGTCTCATTCCGCGTTTTCGACCCCCGGTGAGGGGATAAACTGATAGCCCACCCCGCGGATCGTTTTGATGAGCGTCCGGTCGGTTTCCAGCTTCTTGCGCAGGTGGCTGACGTGCATATCGATGGAGCGGTCGAACGGAGTGGACTTGCGGTTATAGAGGCTCTCCATGAGGCTGTCGCGCGAGACCACCCGTCCGGCGCTGCGCATGAGTACCTCCAGAATGTCGAACTCGAAGGTGGTCAGGTCCACCAGTTTGCCGTCGACGGTCACTGCCCGTGTGCCGGGGTCCAGCACTACGCCGTTCACTTCGACGCGGCTGGAGTTGGCCGCCGGCCGCGGCTCGTAGCGGCGCAGGATAGCCCGCACACGCGCCACCAGCTCGCGAGGATTGAAAGGCTTCGGCAGATAGTCGTCGGCGCCCAGTTCCAGGCCGATGATGCGATCGACATCCTCGCCGCGGGCGGTGAGCATGAGCACGGGGACGCGGCTTTGCCGGCGCAGGCGCCGCAGGATTTCAAAGCCGTCCAGCTCGGGAAGCATGACGTCCAGAATGACCAGATCGTGGCTGCCTTCGATGGCCCGGTTCAGTCCCTGGAATCCGCGGTGTTGGGCCTCCACGGAAAAGCCCTCTCGCTCCAGCAGTTCGCCCAGCAGCGAGCAAAGCTCTTCGTCGTCATCGATGAGCAGAATCTTCACGGCTCGAATGTACCATGATCACCGCGCGCATCGCTGTAAGAGATTGTAACTACGGGTTCTAGCGAGAGGCGAAGAGAGATTGCAAGAAAGCTGCCGGTCCAGAGTATAATCGAGATCGGCTAGGGTAATCCCGGAAGGCAGGTGTGCCGGCAGGAGGTGCGGCGTTTCGCCCGGTGTCCGGGCGCCTGCAACCACGGCGTTCCCTATGCTGTGTCACCGCACCACCCCGGGCCTTCTGTTACAATACATACCAAAGGCGGAAGAGCGAGGGAAATTCATTATTTCTATTCTTCCGATTCATAATTTGTTTGGACGGCCGGGTTCAAGGGGTGCCAGGCGGCGAAGGGCGGCAGGCTGTTTATGGACTTTGACCAACTGCATACTTTCCTTGAGATCGTCCGCCTGAAGAGCTTCTCCAAGGCCGCCCAAACCTGCTATCGCACGCAGCCGGCCATCAGTGCGCAGGTCCGTCAGTTGGAACAGGAGCTGAAGACCTCCCTTTTCGAGCGTTTCGGCAGCCGGATCTCGCTGACAACGGCGGGCAAGATCTTTGCCACCTATGCCGAACAGATGCTCGAACTGCGCCGCCAGGCTCAGGACGCCATCAACGAACTGGAGCACACCCCCCGCGGCGAACTGGTGATCGCCGCCAACGAAGCCACCTG
>CAZMRK010000107.1:0-15121 GCA_964568355.1 uncultured Solibacteraceae bacterium
GAGACCGAGGCCGCGCTGGTGATATCCAGCAACACGCCGAAAGAATCACTACCGATGGAGCGAGCGACTTCGTTCGCTCCATCGAGGTTGAGATCGGCCACTGCGACGGCGGCTCCGGCAGTCGCCAGACGCCGCGCAATGGCTTCTCCAATACCGGTGGCCGCTCCGGTGACAATGGCCGTCTGCCCGGTCAGGTCAAAGAACATGGCTATTCTTCTTTTTGGACTTGTACCGTGATTTCGGAGGTGACTTCTTTGTGCAAGCGGACCGGGACTTTGAACTCGCCGATCTGCTTGATGGGTTCCTCAAGCTGAATCTTGCGGCGGTCAATGGTGAAGTTCTGCTTTTCGAGGGCCTCGGCGATATCCTTGCTGGTCACCGAGCCGAAAAGCTGGTCGTTCTCGCCGGCCTTTTGTATAATCACCACGCTTACGCCGTCCAGCAGCTTGCCGAGATCCGCCGCTTCGTCTTTGAGCTTGGCTTCCTTGCGGAGATACGCCTGGCGTTCCTGCTCGACGATCTTCTTGTTGGCTTCCGTTGCGGGAACGGCCAGACGCTTGGGCAACAGGAAATTGCGCGCGTAGCCCGGGGCTACCTTGACCACCTGCCCGCGGCTGCCTAATCTTTCGATGTCTTCTCTCAGAATGACTTCCATGGCAAACTCCTAAAACTGCGCCGCGAAGGGCAGCAACGCAATATTGCGGGCCTTTTTGATGGCATCGCTCAACCGCCGCTGGTGCGGTGCGCAGACGCCGGAAATCCGCCGGGGGATGATCTTGCCGCGCTCCGCGATGAAGGCGTGCAGCAGTTTCACATCCTTATAGTTGATGTCGTCGATCTTCTCGACACAGAAACGGCAGACTTTCTTCCGCCGGAAGTATTGTTTCTTCTGAGTGGCGACGGCCTTATCGCCGCCGGTGGGGCGCTGCCCCGCGCTACCTGGTCTACCTTTGGATTCCGCCATGTGATTTCCTTACGCCTCCTTCGGCAGGCCCGGCAGCGCAGCGCCGCCCGCCTCGCCCATCATCTGTTGCGCCACGGAAGGCTGCGCCGGGGGCGGCGCGGCCGTGGCCTTGCGATGCGCCCGCTTCTCACGATCCTTCTTGCGCTTTTCCAGGCGCTTCAGCGTTTCGTCGATGCGCACGCTCAGGAACTTGATCACATAGTCCGAGACGCGCAGGCGGCGCTCGAACTCTTTCACGGTCTCCGGGCCGGCGCTGAACTGCACCAGGACGTAAGCACCTTCCCGGTACTTCTGCACCCGGTAGGCCAGCTTGCGCTTGCCCCACTTTTCGACTTTATCGACCGTGCCGCCGGTATTGGTGACGACCGTCTTCATCTGCTCGATGAACGTGTCGACTTCCTCTTCGGCGGCATCGGGCTTCACGATAAACAGGTTTTCGTAAATCCTCATTCTTCCTCGTTTGAACCTCGGGCGCGACGATTACTTCTCGTCATGGCCTTTTCGACGCCTTCGGTGATTATGGACTCCACGGCTTCGACCCCGCGGCCGAGCAGTTCATCCAGTTCCTGCATTTGCGAGCGCTTGAAAGGCGCCAGCACGAAATCCGCTCCACTGCGGAGCGGGTGGCCGGGATGGATCCCCAGCCGCACTCGCACGAAGTCACTGGTCCCCAAACTGCGGATCACCGAGGCCGCGCCGTTGTGTCCAGCGGCGGAGCCCTTGGGCTTTACCCGCAATTCGGTCCACGGCAGATCCAACTCGTCGTAGACCAGAATCAGGTCCTGCGGTGTGAGCGAGTGTTTTTCCATCAGCGGCGCGAGCGAAGTACCGCTGAGGTTCATAAATGTCTGCGGCTTGGCCAGCATCACCGGATGACCGCCGATTTCGCCTATACCGACGATCGCTTGAGAGTCCCTCCGGTTGACGCGGATACCGTGCCGTTCGGCCAGCCGGTCGACCACCAGGAATCCGAGGTTGTGAGGCGTATGGGCGTACTCTTCGCCCGGATTCCCGAGACCGGCCACCAGGAACATGCCCGATTACTTCTTCTTGGGCTTGGCTTCCTCGCCGCCCTCTTCTTCCTTCTTGCCCTTCTTGATCACTTCGGGTTCGGCACCGGTGGCGGCAGCGGCTTCCGGAGTGGCGGCGGCAGGGGTCTCTTCGGTACGCAGCGAAACCACGTGCACCACCAGGGTCTCCGGCGAACTCACCAGGCGCACGGAACCGCTGAGGGCGATTTCGCCGATGCGTATGCTCTGGCCCAGCGCCAGGCCACTGACGTCCACGACAAAGCTTTGCGGGATTTCGTCCGGCAGACACTCGATTTCCATCTCGCGAGCCACCAGCTCGAGCAGGCCGCCCTGCACTTTGACACCTTTGGCGTCGCCCTGCACCACGATAGGCACCGAAACCTGCAGCCGCTTATTCAGATCGATGCGCTTGAAATCCGCATGGAGCAGGGTACCGCGGATGGGATCGTTCTGGTGATCGACCACCATGACCGGGGTAGTCTCCGCACCGGCGATCTCCAGATTGAAGATGGTGTTGTAACCGGTATCGCTGTTGACGATCTGGGAGATGGTGCGCGGATTTACCGCCACCGCTACCGGATCTTTGAAGGCACCGTAGACTACGGCGGGAATCAGGCCGCGCTTGCGCGTACGGCGAGCTTCATTCTTGCCGCGCGAGGTACGCACCTCGGCGGGGACGTTGATATCTTTCCTCAAAACGCACTCCTTCTACGCGGTAGGGCAAGTCCGTTTGAACCAGGTCCCACTTCCCGTTCAGTCGTGGGTTGCCGTTCCCGCAAATCTACACAAACAAAATACTGACCGAGGTCTCCTCGTGAATCGACTGGATGGCGCGAGCCAGCAAGGGCGCCACCGAGAGAAACCGAATCTTTTTCGATACCCGCGCCTGGTCGGGCATGGGTATCGAATTCGTGAAGACCACTTCCTGCAACTGCGAACTCTCAATGCGCTCCATGGCAGGCCCGGAAAGCACTGCATGGGTGGCGCACGCCGAAACCGAGGTAGCCCCCTTCGCCAACAACGCCTCGGCTCCTTTCACCAGTGTGCCGGCGGTATCAATCAGGTCGTCCACCAACAGGCAGGAACGGCCCTGCACCTCGCCGACCACGTTCATTACTTCGGCCACGTTGGCCTCTTCCCGGCGTTTGTCAATAATCGCCAGGGGCGCATTCAGCCGTTTGGCAAACGCGCGCGCCCGCTCCACCCCGCCCGCATCCGGCGAAACCACGGTCAGGTTGGGGATGTTCAGCGGCTTAAAATAATCGATCATCACCGGAGCCGAGAACAGATGGTCCACCGGAATATCGAAGAACCCCTGGATCTGGGCCGCATGTAAATCCATGGCCAGGACCCGGTTGGCCCCAGCCCGCTCCAGCAGAGCGGCTACCAGCTTAGCGGAAATCGGAACCCTGGGTTTGTCCTTCCGATCCTGCCGGGCGTACCCATAATAGGGTAACACTGCGGTGATACGTTGTGCTGAGGCGCGCTTGAGCGCGTCGATCATGAGCAGCACCTCCATGAGGTGCTGGTCCACCGGAGTGCAGGTTGGCTGGATCACGAAAACATCCGCGCCGCGGACGTTCTCCTGGATTTGGACGTAGATCTCTCCATCGGAAAAGACCCGCACCATTGCCTTTCCCAGAGCCATGTTCAGAGATTGGCAGATCTCTTCGGCCAAGGCAGGGTTGGCGTTTCCAGTGAAGACTTTCAGGCGATCGGGAGTCATCGAGCGTATCGGCTTAGGGGCGGCCATACATGGTTGTCCTGGTGCGGGGCCAACGCTCGCCACCAGAGCGACCGATAGCGGGCCCGGCTTACCAGAGAAATAGGAAATACACGCACGTCTTTCACAGACTCCAGCGCGCGGCAGGCTTTTTCGCGATCGCGGAACAGGCCAAAGATTGCCGATCCGCTTCCGGTCATCATCGCCGGGTTCGCGCCCAATCTGGAGAGCCGCTTTTTGAGTGAGGCGAGTTGAGGGAACTGCTGCAACACAACTGTTTCAAAGTCGTTACGCGAATCGACCCAGCCACTGCGAGCGCCGGGGACCCCAAACACACTCCACACTTGCGCCTGGAAACTAACTATTTTATTTTGTTGGGATTCGCTTGTCAATTGGGGGCTGAGGGCGCGGTAGGCTTCCGCCGTGGAGACATGCACTTCCGGAGCGGCAAGAACGCCATAGCGGACCGGGCCGTCAGGCAGGGGATACAATTCCGTGCCGCGTCCGATGCCGGCGGCGGCGCCGCCCAACAGGAAAAACGGCACGTCGCTGCCCAGTTCCGATCCCAGGGCGATGAGCCGGTCGAGCGCCACGCGGCGGCCGATCAGCACGGGCAGGGCGAGCAGTACCGCGGCCGCGTCGGAAGATCCGCCGCCCAGACCCGCGCCCATGGGAATGATTTTGCGCAGCGCGAATTCGACGCGTCCGGCGGCGCGGCATTCCTCCAGGACGGCGCGCGCGGCCCGCACGACCAGGTTATCGGGGATCTCGATATTGCCGTCGAGAGAGATCTCCGTGCGGCGTCCGGGAGTGAAAGCGACGTCGATGGTGTCGGCGAGAGAGATCGTGTGGAATATACTGCGCAGTTCGTGGTAGTGGTCCGGCCGCCGGGCAATGACCCGCAGATCCAGATTGAGCTTTGCGAGAGCGCGCAGGCGGGCCCGGCGAGTCCGGCTCATTGATCGTAGGAGAGCAGGGAAAAGACGTCGTACCCCGCCAGCTTCCGCCGCGGCTGGAGAAAGCTTAGTTCGATGACGGCGCCGATGCCCGAGACGATTCCGCCCACCTGTTCGACCAGGCTGGCTACAGCCTTGGCCGTGCCGCCGGTGGCCAGCAGGTCGTCCACGATCAGGACGCGCTGTCCGGGCTGGACGGCATCGGCATGCATCTCCAGCGAGTCGGTACCGTACTCGAGGTCGTAGCTTACGCGCACGCAGGCGGCCGGCAGTTTCTTGGGCTTGCGCACGGGCACAAAGCCGGCGCCCAGGGCATAGGCCAATGCCGGGGCAAAAATGAAGCCGCGGGCCTCCACGCCCAGCACCAGGTCGACGGCTGCATCGCGATAGTGGTGCCGCAACCCGTCGATTACGCCGCGCAGGCCCTGCTTGTCGCGCAACAGCGTCGTGATGTCGTAAAAAAGGATGCCGGGCTTGGGGAAATCCGGCACCTCGCGTATGAGTGCTTTCAGATGATCCATTCCGTCCTTTGTCTGTCTTTGTAACCGCTCCCTTAGTCCTACAAAGTGGGGCGGGCTTCAGCCTGCGCCGGACTTTAGTCCGGCAAACCGTGCGCCGGTTAAAACCGGCGCGCAGGCTGAAACCTGCCCCACAAGGCTCAGTAAAAAGGCTGTCAGATCTCGATCTCGAAAGACCCGTATTGTTGCACGGCGGCTTCCTTCTCTTCAACACCGCGGACAGCGGAGAAGGCCGGGCCTTTGGAGAGCAGCGCCACCAGATCGGAAAGCTGTCCGGACGTGCCGACCGCGTAAACTTCGACGCGGCCGTCGTCCAGGTTGCGTGTATAGCCGGTGACGCCGATCCCGGTGGCGGCGCGCTGGGCGAAGGCGCGGTAGCCGACACCCTGCACGCGCCCGCGAATCCAGAAATGTTTGGCGATCTTTTCCCGCCGCGGCATCGGGACTAGGCCAGGCTCCAGGGCTTGCGCATGGGCCTCGAAAGCATGCGGTTGGCCTCGTCGTCGCCGAGGATGCGCTCGGCTTCGGGATCCCACTTCAGGTCCCGCCCGAGGCGCAGACTGATATTTCCCAGGTGGCCGATGGTGATGGAGCGATGCGCGATTTCGACCGGCGCCACGGGCTCTTTTCGCGAAATCACGCAGTCGATGAAATTGCGGAAGTGGTTGTCGCTGCGATAGAGGTGGACCTCATCGGGGCCGATTTCGGAATCGAGCAGCGATTTGGGCGAGGCCTCGATGGCGCCCCGAGTCACCCAGACCCAGCCGTCGGAGCCTTCGAATTTCACTCCGCCGCGCTCGCGATTGGAGACGATCAGGGTGACGCCGTTCTGATAGACGGCTTCGAAATAAAACTCGGTGGCGGTATTCCAAAGCTTGTCTTTGGCGAACTCTCCCCGGGCATTCCGGATGGCCACCGGGCCGGTGCGCTCGGTATCCATGCCCCACTGCGCAATATCGGGATGATGGCCGCCCCAATCGGTGATCTGGCCACCTGAGTAGTCCAGAATCCAGCGGAAATTCACATGGCAGCGCGCGGGGGCATAGGGCGCCTCGGGGGCCGGGCCGAGCCACATGGCGTAATTGAAGCCTTCCGGCACCGGCTCGGGATCTTTACGCTCCCCGGTCCTGGCGAGATCCGGCGTGCCGCCGGGCAGGCCGCAGCGCACCGTGTGCAGCTTGCCGATGCGTCCGTTGCGCACCAGTTCGCAGGCTTTGCGGAAACGCGCGTCGGAACGCTGCTGGCTGCCGGTCTGGAAGATACGCTTGTGATGGCGCACGGCGTCGCTCATGGCGCGGCCTTCGGCGATGGTGAGCGCAAGCGGCTTTTCGCCATAGATGTCCTTGCCGGCGCGCGCGGCCTGAATCACGGGGATGGCGTGCCAGTGATCCGGAACGGCGATGAGCACCGCGTCGATATCCTTGCGATCGAGCATCTGGCGGAAGTCTTCGTATGCCGCGCATCCTTTATAAAGACCCGAGCGCCGCTGGCGCGCGTAGGTCCACTCGACAATCTGCCGCGCCGGCTCGCGCCCGGCAACACGCCCATCCCAATACCCGGGGCTCTCGCGATTGAGGTCGCACACGGCGACAACTTGCACGCGCTCGTCCCGCAAAAAGCCGAACAGATCGTTGGTGCCCTGGTTCCCGGTACCGATCACACCCAGCGTAATGCGGTCGCTCGGGGCAGCCGGAGTCGTTTGCGGCAAAGCCGCGCCCACCAGCGGCGGTACGGCTTTCAGGAATGTTCGTCGATCCATGCGCAAGTCTGCCTTCCCCTACAGCATACGCGATTGGGGGACAGGCGCGATGCGCGAGTGGAGAACGGCCCGCGCGTTCACCCGCCCGGAAGCAAAAAACGGCAGGAAGGTACCCGAGTTGCAAAATCTCCGTATTAATGGTGTGATGGCGGAGCGTATGGCATCGCAGCAGGTTCCCAGAACACTCCAGGCCGAGCAGCGGCCTTCCCGCATCCGGTACTGGGTCGTGGTGTTTGCCGTGACTCTGGCCATCATCACGTATATCGATCGGGCCTGCCTGGGCTTCGTCGCGCCCAGCGTGATGGCGGACTTGCGGTTGACCAAGCAGCAGATGGGAATTGCCTTCTCCGCCTTCTCGATTGCCTATGCGCTGTTTGAAATCCCGGGAGGCTTCCTGGGCGACTGGATCGGGCCGCGCAAGGTGCTGATGCGCATTGTCATCTGGTGGTCCTGTTTTACCGCTTTTACCGGCATGGCTTGGAACTTCGTATCGCTGACTGTGGGCCAGGCGTTGTTCGGGGCCGGCGAGGCCGGATGTTTTCCGAATCTGACTAAGGCTTTTACCGCGTGGCTGCCGGGCGAGGAGCGGGTCCGCGCCCAGGGAATTCTCTGGCTGAGCGCGCGCTGGGGCGGCGCTTTCACTCCGCCGCTGGTCTTTCTGGTGCTCCAAAGCCTTCCCTCCTGGCGTCAGGCCTTCTTTCTGTTCGGAGGGATCGGGGTGGTGTGGGCTGTCTTTTTCTACCGCTGGTACCGCAACGACCCACGCGAAAATCCGCATGTCAACGAAGGTGAGCTGGCGCTGCTCGAGAAGAACCGGCACATGATTTCCGGGCATGGCCCCATTCCGTGGCGCAGGTTCGCCCGGTCCCGGCAGGTCTGGCTGCTCTGCCTGCAATATGCCTGCCTGTCCTATGGCTGGTACTTCTATATGTTTTGGCTGCCCACCTATTTGCGCGAGTCGCGCGGTCTGGACCTGACGCGCAGCGCATTTTTGGGAATTCTGCCGCTGTTCCTGGGCGGGATCGGCTCATTCTTCAGCGGCTTCATTTCCGCCAGCGTCAGCAAGTGGACCGGCAGCACGGCCAAGACCCGCCGCCTGATGGCCTATCTGGCGTTCAGCGGGGCGGGTGGATTGTTGCTGGTCTCCACAGTGATCCGCGACCCGCTCCTGGCCATGATCGCCATGGGCTTCGCCAGTTTCTGCAACGACCTCGCCATGCCCGGCTCCTGGGGCGCCTGCATGGACGTGGGAGGCAAGGCCGCCGGCACGCTCTCCGGCAGCATGAATATGACCGGCAACATCGGAGGCGCGCTGCAGCCCGCGGCTACCGGGTTCATCGTCGCCCTGACGCAGAACTGGAATGTGGCTTTTTATGTCTCCGCCGGCATTTACTTCCTGGGCATCTTCTGCTGGATGTTCCTGGATCCGGTGACTCCGCTCGAAACCGAATCGGCCGCCTAGCGCAGGTATGCTGCGTGGAATCTGCGACGCACTCCACTAGACTCCTTGAGGGCCAAAACTTGACTCATTTGCATCAAATGTTGGTCCTCAAGGAGTCTAGCGGTCCGGCGGCGAGCTTCGCCCCGCGTCTGCTGATATACTCTTGCGGAAGATTTCTCTGGAGGAGCAGCGCCCATGCACCGTCGTATCTTCCTCTCTTCGCTCATGGCCGGTGTCCTGGCGGCGAAAGGCCGCGTTCCTACGCACGTGGCGAAGGTCACCAAACTGTTCCGGTCGCCCGAGGGGCACCCCAATGCGCTCGAAGCCACGCCGCAAGGACTCTGGGTAGGCGAACAGATCTCCGATACCGCTTACCTGCTGGACTGGGAAACGGGCAAGGTCTTGAAAAAGATTGCCACGGAGTCCTCCAATACCAGCGGGATGGCCTTCGGCGGAGGCTATCTCTGGATGGGTGCCAACGGAGGTCCGCTCGGACGATTGGCGCGCCCCGATGAGCCGCGCTACGGCCGCATCGTCAAGGTGGATCCGGAGACCGGGCGGACCGTCGGCATGTACAAGATTCCCGATGGCGGCGGTGTGCACGGCGTCGTCTGGGCGGATGACTCGCTCTGGATGACGTGTTTCAAATGGAACATGATCGCCCGCGTCGATCCGGAGACCTTCGAGGTCCAGCACAAATTCCCTCTGCACCTGACCCGCCCGCATGGTCTGGCCTGGGATCCGCCCGGCATGTGGGTGGGATATTCCAACGACTACGTGTTTCTGAAGCAGGACATCAAGGACGGGCGTGTGCTCGAAGTGATCGAGATCAGCAAGGGCGTTGATCCCGATCCTCATGGGATGGATCTGTACCAGGGGAAGATGTACTATTGCGACGCCGGCATCGCCCCGCCGGGAGTGGCCAGCGGCAGCCCCGCCGCGGGCTACATTTGCCGCGTCGATCTTTGAAGGAGCGACTGGAAGGAAACGGAACGGGGGCGAACCGGCTCGCCCCCGCTTTCGAGGTAGTTCAGAAGGAGATGCGAAGCCGCATGGTGACCGTGCGGCTGGCGCTGTAGCCGGGGTCGCCGCCCGCTCCCTGCAGGCTGAACAAGCGCGCCACCTGTCCCGGTACGGAGATATCCAGGTTCGGGAAATTGAAAGTCGGTGTATTGAACAGGTCCAGGAACATCGCCTGGTA
Organism: uncultured Solibacteraceae bacterium; assembly: GCA_964568355.1. Taxonomy (GTDB): domain Bacteria; phylum Acidobacteriota; class Terriglobia; order Bryobacterales; family Bryobacteraceae; genus JAJPJX01. Next base: position 9,594 of record CAZMRK010000107.1, read on the forward strand.
CTCCAGGCGCCACCGCTCCGTGATGCGGAACTCCTTCATCACGCTAAGGTGCTGCACGCTGATTCCGGGGCCTTCCAGAGTGTTGACTCCGGCATTTCCGAAGCGGCCAGGCTGCGGCACCGTGAATGCGCTGGCGTCGAACCACCGCGTGACACCACGGCTTCCCGCAGGCAGATTACCGTTGGCGATGCGATCCGGCAGTCCCGAGGTCGTATTGGTGTTGGACGGATCGGCGCCGGAATATTTCGGCGAGAAATACTGCCCGCTCTGGAAGATGCTGATCCACATCATGCGCCAGCCGCCCAGCACGCCGTCCACGACTCCCGGCGCGTTTGCCATCAACCGCCGGCCCTTGCCGAAGGGCAGCGCGTAAGTGGCGTTGATGACGCCGCGATTGCGGGAGGTGTACTGGTCCCGATTCCACATATAGTGGTTGTACGGGTTCTCCAGATTCAGATAGTTCGCCATATTGTTGGCCAGAGTGTAGTGCGCATCCAGCGTGAACGAACCCATCTTGCGGGTGGCTTCCACCTGGAAGGAGTCATACTTCGCTTTGCCGTCCTGATAGTTATAGGCGGCGTTGACGAACTGAGGATAGGGTCTCCGGCTCTGGGAAAACGCCGTCAGGCTGGGCTGGGGGATGTTGACGGTCAGCAGGTTGTAATGCAGGCTGTTGCTGCGTGATCCGATGTAGGACGCGCGCAAGCCGATATCGTGAACCTGCCGCTCGATACTGACGTTGAACTGGTGAATCACACCGTTTCGCGTGTCGAGCGGATATCCGGCGATGCTCTGGGAGGGAACGGTGGCCCCTCCGGACGGGAACGGATTGGGAAACGAGAACAGAGATTGGCCGCTCTGGAGCGAGTTGTAGTAAGTCTCCGCGAGTTGGAACGGGCCGCTGGTGGGAACGCCACCCAGGTTTCCGAGACCTTGGATGTTGGCGATATTGCCCAGCGCCTCCGTGTACATGCCATAGCCGCCGCGCACCACGGTTTTGTCGTTGATCCGGTAAGCCGCTCCGATCCGGGGTCGGAAGTTCCGCTTATATGGGTTCGGCACAACCTGTCCGGCTACCACGTTGATCTGACCGGTGGGATACAGCGCGCTGATCTTGTTGAGCGCCGAAGACGGCACGATCACGTTTCCCGTCACCGGGTCCCAGTTATACTGAAGGCCGTCGCGGTAAGTGGAAGGACCGAAGTAGTCCCATCGCAGGCCGTAATCGAGGGTCAGGCTGCGGCTCACCTTAAATGTATCGGTGATGAACAGGCCAAGCTCGTAGGAGCGCTGAGCCCGCTGCGTCAGGGGGTCGATACGCGTGCTGCTTTGCGGCAGTCCCAGCAGGAAGTCGGCATAGCCGTTGCCCGAAAGCGAGCCATCAAAATTGAACTGCCCATAGGTTCCCGTGGGGATGGTTCCACTGAACGTGCGGAACGTCCGGAGTTCGGCGCCGAACTTCAATACATGGGCGCCGCGCGACCACGTCATCGAATCGGAATAATCGAAGTTGCGCGTCGCCGTATTCAGGCCTCCGGGCTGGACGGTAAGCGGTGAGACTCCCGTGATCGTCATCTGCGGAAATCCCTGGGCGCTGAAGCCGCGCGGGTTCACGCCTTGCAGTCCGATATCCTTGACCACCTCATCGCCGTTCAGCGGCGTGAATCCGTCCACCGTGCTGCCGTCATTGATATAGTCCCGGATCCAACCCCACCGCGCGGTATTGACCAGGGTCGGCGAGAACACGTGCGTATCCGACACGACAACCGAGTGGTGATTGCGCGTGCGTGTCCACGTGCCGACGTTGGGGAAATTGCCGGCCAGCACATAGGGCGTCAGGCGATTCGTAAATCGCCCGAACAGCGTATTTTTGTCGGAGAATTTGTGGTCCACCCGGTCGGTGGTCGAATCCCACCGGTAGAGATCGCTGGTTTTCGGAAACAGGAAACCGAAGTTATTGCTCTGGGCATCCGGACCGCCCTGGTTGGGTGCCGGAATATAGCCGTTCTGCACCTTCAGAGAAGTCCCATTGAAACGGCTGGAAGGAATGATATTGCCCGCGAACGGTATGCCGGTGAGTGGATCTTTGATCGTCACCGGAGTGGCCTGGCGGAGTAATGGCGAAAAGTCTCCCTGGCGGAACGAGGCGGTCGGCACGTTGCGGTTATAGAACGTGCTGCCCGGAATGCGTTGCATGTAGTAGGCCGCGTAGAAGAAGGTTTTATTCTTCCGAATCGGGCCAGCGACGTTTACGCCCCCGTGATGCTGGTGATTGGCGGCCTTCTGCGTGTCGAAGAATCCCCGCGCGTTCAGAGCCGAGCTGACCAGTTCGTAATAGGCTCGGCCGTGAAAATCGTTGGTGCCGCTCTTGCCGGTCATGCTGAAATTGACCACGCGTCCGAACTCCGCGGAGTTGTTCGCGCCTACCACCTGCAGTTCTTCAAAATCGTTCATGTTCTGGACCAGGTTCACCGGTCCGTCGCTGGGCACGCCGTCCAGGCCTTCCGAGATCTGGGCCGAAGGCTGCCCGGAAAAGCGCAGGTTCCAGCCGCCGCCCTGCGCCTGCACATTCGGTAGCGTCAGCATATACGCCTGGGGAAAGAAGCTGACGCTCATGGGACTATCGATAAAACCCTTGCGGTTGAATCCGCCCGCGATCTGGCTGCCTTCGGTATTGATCACCGCCGCGTCCGCGCTCACCGTCACCTCCGTGCCCACCGCGCCCAGTTCGAAGGTCACATCGATACGGCGGGTCTGCCGGCTGGTGATCAGGATGTTATCGGCTACGAAGGTCTTGAAACCGACTCCGGTGGCGGTGAGGCGATACTTACCCGGAGTCAGGTAGGGAATCTCGTACACTCCATCGGCGGTCGTGACCACCTCGCGCGAAAGATTGGTCTCAATCTCGACGAGGGCAATCTTGGCTCCTGGAACTGCCGAGCCGCTGGGGTCGCTGACGCTGCCGCGGATGGTCGAAAAGTCCGTCTGGGCCTGCACGTTGGTCGACCAGAGACACACCGCGGCCAGAACAAGCAGGTAATTCCTGAAACGCATCCTCATCCTCTCTTTTGATTTGGCGAGATATATTTTGTGTATTGGGAGACTTTATATTCTGCGTTGCTCGGATGTCAAGACCAGAGTGCGGCCTGCTCGTACTTGTGTGGTTGCTGGGTGCTGCCTGCTGCGCAGGGGAATCACCCTATGTCGATTCCTCGGTATGCGCCAATTGCCATGGGGAGATTGCCCGCACCTTTGCCCGGACGGGCATGGGCCGGTCCTTCTATCGCGCCGTCCCGGCCAACATGGTCGAGGATTTCCGCGAACGCAACACCTTCTACCACCCCGCCTCCGATCGCCATTACGAGATGCTGCGGCGCGGCGACGCCTACTACCAGCGCCGCTACCAGGTCGCGCCGGACAGTAGCCGTGTCCACGTTATCGAGAAGCGCATCGATTTTGTGCTTGGATCCGGCAACCATGCGCGGACGTATCTGAGCCGCACGGCCGATGGCCGGCTGCTCGACCTGCCGGTCGCCTGGTATCCCGGCCGGGGCGGCTACTGGGAGATGGCCCCCGGCTACGATCGCCCCGACCATGTGGATTTCCGGCGGGAGATTACCGCCGAATGCATCTTCTGCCATAACGCTTATGGCGATGCGGTCTTCCTGCCCGGCGACGAAACGCCGCGATTTCGCGATCCGCTGCCGGAGGGCATCGGCTGCCAGCGCTGCCACGGTCCCGGGCGGGCCCACAGCGAGGCGGCGGCCCGCAGTGCCTCCGCTCCGGTTCTCCGGGCGGCGATCGTCAACCCGGCGCGATTGAGCCCGGAGCGCGCGCGGGAGGTCTGCCTCCAATGCCATCTCGAGTCCACTTCCCGCCGTCTGCCGTATGCCATCCGGCGCTACGGACGCGAGCCATTTTCCTATCGCCCGGGGGAGCCGCTGGCCGACTTTATCCTGCATTGGGACCTGGCTCCACCGCCGGGCACGGAATATTTCGAGGTCAACCACGCGGCGTACCGGCTTTTCCAGTCCGCCTGCTTCCGGAAAAGCAACGGAGCTCTAAGCTGTACCACCTGCCATAATCCGCACGAGGTGTCCGCAGCCGACCGGGCCTGCCGGACCTGCCACGCCACGGTGCATAACACCACGGTGCAGAGGTGTGCTGGTTGCCATCTGCCCAAGCGGCAGACCCAGGATGCTTCGCATGTCTCGATGGCGGACCACCGGATCCCGATCCGGTATGCGGAGATCCAGGCGCCGCCCGAAAACAGCAGCGGTCCGGCGCGGCCGCTCTACCCGCCCGGCCCGGCTGATGCGCTTTACCTGGCCGTCGCCCAGGTGAAGGAAAGCGTCAACCTGCAAGGCGGCATTCCGATGCTGGAGGCAGCGATTCGAAAATTCGCGCCCCGGCGCGCGGAATTCTACTACGACCTCGCGGACGCCTATCGCAGTGCCGGCCGCTTGGCAGATGCCTTGACGGTCTATGAAGAAGCCCGGCGGAAAGGCCCGGAATATATCCCCGGGCTGCGCAATTTTGCCGGCGCGCTCGCGGACGCCGGCAAGCCCGATCAGGCGATCCAGTTGCTGGAGGCGACGCGCCGGATCGCCCCCGACGACGCGCGGATCCTGAACATGCTCGGCAGCTTCTATGTGCGCCGCGAGCGGCCTGCGGATGCCGAGCGGGTGCTGCGGCGCGCGGCCGATCTCAATCCCGATCTGCCGGAGATTTATGTCAACCTGGGCGTGGCGCTCTCCAGCCGGGGAGACGCTTCGGGGGCCGAAACTGCGCTGCGCCAGGCGGTCACGCTGGCGCCGGATTTTGCCACGGCTCACTTGAATCTGGCAGCAGCCTTGGCCGCTCAGGGCCGCTATCCCGAAGCCCGCTTCGAAGCTGGCGTCGCGACGCGAAGCCCGGAGCCCGCTGCCCGACGCGCGGCTCAGCGGCTGCTCGACGCCTTGCCGCGTCCGTGACGGATTGCTTAAGGTATCAGAGACGATGACTCGACGCCGCATCTGGTTGGGGATCGCGATCCTCTCTCTGGCGCTGCCCGCCCTCTTTTTTGTGCTGCTGGAAACCGGGTTGCGCCTGGCCGGCTTCGGCTATCCCACGGATTTCTGGCTGCCGGTTCCCGGACGATCCGCAATGGCGCCGAATGCCCGCTTCGGCTGGCGATTTTTTCCGCCCGCGATCGCCCGCACGCCGGAGCCCTACCTGCTGCGGGCGCCCAAACCGGCCAACCACTTCCGCATCTTTGTGCTGGGAGAATCGGCGGCGATGGGCTTTCCGGATCCCGCGTTCAGTTTCGGCCGCATGGTCGAGGTGATGCTCGGCGAGCGCTACCCCGGCGTGCGTTTTGAAGTGGTGAATGCGGCCATGACGGCCATCAACTCACACGCCATCCTGCCCATCGCGCGCGATTGCGCCGACCAGCAGCCGGACCTCTACATTCTTTACATCGGCAATAACGAAGTCGTGGGGCCGTATGGGCCGGGCACGGTCTTTCGCGCCTACTCGCCGGCTCTGCC
>CAZMRK010000108.1:0-4690 GCA_964568355.1 uncultured Solibacteraceae bacterium
GGCTCTTGAGCCACGCGCTCTCGGACAGTTGCTGCAAGCCCTGCTCCCGAAGCTCGGCAGCGAGGTCTTCGCCCGGCTGCGGCGCAAGCGCCCGCGTAAATCCATCATAGATGATGCGCGATGCCAGAGAGAGCGGCAGGACGGAATCCTGATCGGGGACAATCCCGAACAGAAAGATTCCACCGCTCGGCCTGACGACGAAACTGGGCGGCGCCGCGAACACCCAGGTGCCTTTAACGGCTGTATCGTCGGTGACGATATCGTTCAGTTCGAGAAGATCGCCGCCGACAATGAGCGCCTCGATGGCGGCGTCGATGCGATCGGGCAACGAGTCGCCGTTTCCTGGCAGGCTTTGGAGGCTTTCGAGCAAAGACGCGCGCAGGGTTGCGCGGGAGCACGGACAGTGAATGCCGGCGCTGCGCCTGAGCAGGCTTGTAAGCAGCACGTCATCCACACACGGCTCTTGACTCACCGGCAAACCAAGAGTCTTTCGGCATTCAACAAGAAGGTCGGCCGCGTTGATTGTAGTGATGGTCATCAGATCAGACTCAAATCATCCGGCCTGCTGCGCAGACTTCTGCTCGGCGAGAATGAGTTGTAAAAAGCGCGCACCCCGCAGGAGCGGGGATTTGTGCCTCACGGACGCGAGCATGGGCTCAAAATCTGCACCGAATATGCGGGGAAGCCGTTCAGGCTGCGAAGCCAAATCAAAGGCGAATTTGCATTCGAAACGTCGCGGAGCGAGCCCGTATCGTTCTGAAACTGATTTGTACCAGGAGACGATCCTGGCGGGGTCTCCACCGGCCTTCTTGTAATCGCGGCGCAGCACGGCCGCAAACCCGCTGGGCGGGTGAACCGCATTTTGAAGACGTTCAATTGCTTTCCGCGACTTTGGATTTGCACAAAAAACGGCTTCTGCCCTTTTCCATTCCGAACCATAAAGGGCTTCGTATACTGCTTCTATAAGTCCCCGAATGACCTGTTCAGATCGAACCTTCGACAAGAAGCCGGCTAGCCGAGCTTTTCGCCATTGTTCTAGCAATTGAAAGCAACCGGCAACGGCGACTGATCCATTCAGGGCCTCCGCAAACGATGGCCGTACGCTCAGCCCTTGCAGGCCTTCTCCCGTCAGCCCCGTGCTGACGGTCACAGTGTCGGAATGCGCGCCATGCTTTGCGAGAAATAGCCCTCCGGGTGGCACAACGGCAATCCCGGACAATGCCGTTTCGGGTGCAACCGGCACCGCCTTGAGCGGGCGCTCCATGCTATAGAAATTAACCTCAGGCTTGCATTCATCTTGCCCGCTGTCATCGACAAGCCTGAGGATAATGTCGCCGTGGTCGCGGCGCAGCACCCATCGCAGGGGCTGGGCATCGTGTTCGAACCGCAGCGAACACCTGCCCAGGGTTTCGCCCTCGATTTCGAGCGTGCCGCTTGCCGCCTCGAGATAGCTCCAGGCATGATCCTCGCGTTGCAGGAACTGCGCGAATCTCCGGCGCCATGCCTCCGGCGTGATGGGGACGTCCAAGGGAACGCCGACATGTTCCGAAAGGATTTCCCGGCCGTCGGCGGCTTGAAGCCTGACAGTGAGGTTCACCGCATAACCTTCGGGACCGGTCACCGAAAGGCTGACTTCGTTTCTCCAGAAGGTGTCGAGATTGGGATCGTGCGGATCGATCGTCACGATCAGGCCGGGATGCGCGGCAATGCCAGGGGTCCATGGTTCGGGCTCGCGGACGATGAGTTGAACGAACCCCTCGGCCGGAGGCGATAGCGCAAGTGCGTCAAGGGAAGGATTCCGGCGCGCCTTGATGACCAGCGAGTGCGTGCCTGCCGGCAGAGGCGGCACACGGACAAATATAGGCTTGCCAGGATCGCTTGTCCCGATAACGGCCTCCGGGCTGTTGTTAAGTCGGATCGCATAACCATCGACCGGGTGATCATGCACGATGCCGAAGCAGGGTGCCTCTGTAGTCAGCCATTCGCTGCTGCCCTCGCCGTCCCAGCCGCGGCCGGGCAAGCCGGCGGGCCAAACGCGGATCGTGCGCGCCACTTGCAGGCCGAGCCCATGAAGCCATGCGGTCATCTCCGCCGACACATCGGGCGGAATCGCAAGGCGGAAGGATTTCACGCCATCGCAATCGAGCTTGCATGGGCTCATGCCGGGGCGGGTCTGTGGCAACTCTTCCATCGTCGCCACGATGTAGCTGCGGCCAGGCCGGACGATGCGCCCGGTGATCTCGCGCGCCGTGCCATCGGTTCCGATTCGGAATAGCCAGATCGGACCTGGACTGAGACGGCATTCGGACTCAAGCAGGTGATCGAGCGCGGGGTGCGAACGCTCGAACTGGATCAGCGGCCTCGCCGTGTCCGGCCAGCGTCTCAAGGCGCCCTTTCTGTTGCCCGACAGAAGCCATCCCGTGGGCTTCATGTCGGTCCCGCCGTTGAGGCGGCAGCGTGTGCGCTGCAAGAACGACTGAATGTCGGCGTTCAGTGCGGCAACGCCTCGAAAGGACGGTACGTCCAGCAAGACCGACCAAGTGCCGCCACCGGCGTGGCGCAATAGAAGATTGGGACGGACAGCAATACGCGCGGCATCAGACGCCGCGGGGCCAGAGAGGCCGACGGGCGGGCGCGTTGCCGGCGGCCCGGAGCCGCGGCCGATACCCTTGAAGTGGTCGGAGACAACCCGCTGAGTCTCCTTCAGCCACTCGCGCGCGCTGCGCACCTTCTCGAGATCGGAAACGATGCGCCGCAGGGTAGGGGGATATATCAGTTCCGTGCCTTCGGAAGGTTCCGCGCCAAGAATTGCGAGGACAATCCGGCCCGCGAGTTCTTCCTGCTGGAGAAACTCTTGGAACCGCGTGGAAGCATAGTGAGCGTTGACGGCGAGCAGCCGACCGATCCTGCGCGGATCGGCCGCGGCGAGCGAAGCAAGCCGGAAGCGAAGATCGTAAAGCGCCCGCGCAAATTGGCGCTGGAGATAACGGGGAAGTATGGCGTGTGTGATAGGCCAGGCGATGATCCGGAAATGCTCTGCCCACGGGCCGGACGGTACGACGCCGTGATAGGCTTTCTGGAATTTCGTAAACCACGGCTTGATCCTGTCCCGATCATGGAACTCCCATTCCGGCGTTTGCTCTTCAAACGAGCGCCAGTACTCGTCGCCGGTGTACGTGTAGCCGCGCTCGGTGGCATAGATCACCCAGAGCAGCCAGTGAGGAGACAAAGGCAGCCGCGCCTTGAGGCGGGAGCGGAGGATGCGGGAGATTTGCTCCAGTTCGGCATCGCTAAGGCCATGCTCAAGGGCGAAGATCGGAAATCCGGAGGCAGTTCGCGTTCGCGCAAGCGATTCAAAGTGCCTGTCCAGCCGTTCCTGCCATTGTTCGAGAGGCCCCGTCATGCTCCTTCATCCGTTGGTCGAGTCCATGCCTCAGCCCGCCTCGGATGCACGTCGGGCCTGCTTGATCCGGCGGTGATTGCCAAGCAACTGGAGCAGGTCATCGTGCGTCCACGACTGGAACTCGGGGCGCCGTTGCGATCGCGGCAGTATCCAGCGCTCCACCGCGAGTTGGGCAACTTCGCGGACGCTAAGCAGCGATGAGAGGTCCGGGCGCCCTTTGCCTGTGCGCAGAATCTTCGCGGCGTTGGCAGCCAGATTGCAGATGAAGACCTCCCGCTGGATGCCATGACGGAGGAGGTCATCCTTGAAACCCAATGCCTCAAGGGCGGCCCGCGTCGTGCGCAACCGCCAGTTCGGTCCTTGGCCGAACCGGTGCAGGTCCGCATAGCGATGCCCGATGCTGCGCAGATACTCGCGCAGTTCCAGGAACAGACTGTCAGGAATATGAAAATGCCCCCATCCACCCGTGTACCCAATGGAATTAAAGTACGAAATTCCGTTCAGCTTCAACCGGTTGTATACGGAGGATCGGCCCATTGATGACGCCGTCGTCACGGCGAGAAGACGGGCCTTTTTCTCCTCGCCGGAGATGATCCCGACAGTTCCGCCATACGTGCGGGCGAAGTCGTCGTAAACATCGCGGCTCCGCACAAGGCATGCCACCATCTTGCCGCCGAGCAAGGCGCTGTAAGGAGGAAGGGCGCCGAGGACATAGGCGTCCATGATGTTCACAAGACGGGCGCCCCGTTCGTGAACGTTCCAGCCGATGAGGTTGTCGCGGACGGATAGGTTAAAGACGGGATCGCCGATCGCTATCAGTCCGATCAGCTTCTCATTGTGGGCGTCCCAAACAAGATACCGCAGCCTTCTGCCAAATCCGTTCGACACTGGCACTGACCAGGTAAGCGATGCCAGCCGGAATAGGTCGGCCTGCCATGTCTCGGCATGGACCCTCTCCAGTACCGGCGTGACGGCAGCGGGATTTATCTCGCGTCCCGATGCAAAATGGCGCAGCAGCTCTGGAGCCCGGCGAGTCAGAAAGTCAGCATTGGCGGCGAGCCGCTCGTGTCTTTGCGAACTATGCAGGGCACGGACGACATCCTTGCCGCTGCCGCTGATCTCGAGGTTGCCCTCCTCTGTCTTATGAAAACCCAACTCTCGAAGGTGGCGGCGGATTTTCCTTCGAAGCGATGCCTCCCGCGAGGCGACGCGGATGATCTTTTTGCCGTTTTTCTTTTGGCCCCTCACTCTCTTTTGCCCCTTCTTGATTCTCACCGGCTTCGTTGG
>CAZMRK010000109.1:0-6218 GCA_964568355.1 uncultured Solibacteraceae bacterium
GATCATCAGCTTCTTCATTTTTCTGATCGCCAGCTTCGCCGAGACCAACCGCGTGCCCTTCGATCTGCCGGAAGCCGAGAACGAACTGGTGGCCGGCTTTCACACCGAGTACAGCAGTATGAAATTCGCGGCCTTCTTTATGGCCGAGTACGCCAACATGATCACGGTGACGGCGCTGACCACGATCCTGTTTCTGGGCGGGTGGCAGCCGCCGTTCCCGGCCAGCCTTGGCTCCGGCTACGTGCCGACGGTGATCTTTGTGCTTGCCGGCGCGATTGCGCTGTATCACGGGCTCTCGCCGGCGCGGCCCATGGACCGCTTTACGCTTCCGGTTTTCGCGCTGATCCTTTTCGGCCTGGCCGCTCTGTTTCTGGTGCCGGCGGCGCAGCAAATCCTGCTGCCGCTGTTCTGGTTTGCGGCCAAGACGGGATTCCTGCTGTTCGTATTCATCTGGATTCGCGGCACGCTGCCGCGGTTCCGGTATGACCAACTGATGGCCTTTGCCTGGAAGTTCCTGTTTCCGGTGGCGATTCTGAATCTGCTGGTAACCGGACTTCTGGTGGCCCTGGTTCCCTAAGATGGATGTGATTCTGTTTCTGGTTTTCGCTCTGATCGCGGTAGTTTGCGCCATCAACGTGGTGCTGCAAACGCATCCCATCGCGAGCGCGCTGTCGTTGATCGGCGTGATGGGCTCACTGGCGGTGCTGTACCTGCTGCTGGGAGCCGAATTTATCGCGGCGGCGCAAGTCATTGTGTATGCCGGCGCCGTGATGGTGCTGTTTGTCTTTGTGATCATGCTGCTGAACGCGGGCGCCGAGGTACATCAGGGCCGCTCGTTTATGGTGCAGTTGCTGGGCGTGCCGCTGCTGATCGCGATGCTCGGATTGCTGGTGTATTTCGCCCAGCGGATCTTTCCGGCGACGGCCCGGGTGACGTTCGGGGCGTTCCGCGGAGGGACGGCGCTGAACGTAGGCCGGGCCCTGTTCACGCAGTATCTGCTGCCTTTTGAAGTCACTTCGGTGCTGATCCTGATCGCCATCCTGGGAGCTATCGTGCTGGCGCGAAAGGAGCTGGATTGAAATGAACGCAGTTCCCCTTTCCTGGTACCTGATGCTCAGCGGGGTGTTGTTCACCCTGGGCGTGGCCGGATTTCTGTTCCGGCGCAATATCATCACCGTGTTCATGTCGATCGAGCTAATGCTGAACGCGGTGAACCTGAGCTTCATCGCGTTTTCCTATCAGTTCAAGAAAGTCGACGGCCAGATTTTTACATTTTTCGTGATGGTGGTGGCGGCGGCCGAGGCGGCGGTGGGGCTGGCGATTATCCTCACTGTCTTCAAGAATCGCAACACGCTAAACATCGACGACCTGCGGACGATGAGAGACGAATACCGGCCGGCGAAACAAGAAGAGGCTGAGAAGGCGGCCCCCGTGAGCGTGCCGTAAGGCTCGAAACATACAAGTTGATGCAACTCTGGCTCATCCCAACATTCCCTCTGGCAGGCTTTCTGATTAACGGCCTGTTTGGACGCCGCGCCTCCAAGAGCTTTGTCAATACGGTGGCGATCGGCGCCGCGTTGCTTTCCTTCGCCTGGGTGCTGAGGACCGTCATGGGCCTGGGCGAGGTGAGCACCCGCTACGTGGAGCACTATTTCACCTGGTTCCAGTCCGGCGCGTTCCAGGTCGGCGTGGATTTCGCAGTGGATCGCCTGACGGTGGTGATGCTGCTGGTGGTGACCGGAATCGGCTCGCTGATTCACATCTATTCGGTGGGGTACATGGCGCACGAAGGCGGGTACTACCGCTTCTTCGCCTACCTCAACCTGTTCCTGTTTTTCATGCTGGTGCTGGTGCTGGGCGCCAACTACCTGATCCTGTTTGTGGGCTGGGAGGGAGTGGGCCTGTGCAGCTATCTGCTGATCGGCTTCTTCTTTCTGAAGAAGAGCGCGACCAATGCCGGGAACAAGGCGTTCATCGTCAACCGCATCGGCGACTTCGGCTTCGCGCTGGCGATGTTCCTGATCGCGACGAATTTCGGCACGCTGGATTTCGGCAACGTATTTTCGAACGTGGCGGGCAAGCCGGAAGGGCTGCTGACGGCGATCGCGCTGCTGCTGCTCGTGGGCGCATGCGGCAAATCGGCGCAGATTCCGCTGTACGTGTGGCTGCCGGACGCCATGGAAGGCCCGACGCCGGTTTCGGCACTGATTCATGCCGCGACCATGGTGACGGCGGGCGTTTACATGGTGGCGCGTTCCAACGTGATTTACATGCACGCTCCGGCGGCGCGGGAGACGGTGGCGTTGATCGGGCTGGCGACGGCGGTTTTTGCCGCGACCATCGGCCTGCTGCAGAACGACATCAAAAAAGTCTTCGCTTACTCCACGGTTTCGCAGCTCGGCTACATGTTTCTGGGTGTTGGCGTGGGGGCCTTTTCGGCCGGCGTTTACCACCTGATGACGCACGCTTTTTTCAAAGCGCTGCTGTTCCTGGGAGCCGGCAGCGTGATTCACGCGCTCTCCGGCGAGCAGGACCTGCGCCAGATGGGCGGGCTGCGGAAGAAGATCCCCTGGACCTGCTGGACCATGATGTGCGCCGCGGTGGCGATCGCCGGAGTGCCGCCGTTCGCGGGATTCTACAGCAAAGACATGATTCTGGCGGCGGCCTATGCGCACGCGCCCTGGATGTACTGGGTGGGCGTGATCACGGCCGGCATGACGGCATTTTATGTATTTCGCGCGATGTTCCTGGCGTTCTTCGGCACGTATCGCGGACATGAACATCCTCACGAATCGCCGCCGGTGATCCTGCTGCCGCTGGCGATACTGGCGTTTCTTTCGCTGGCCGGCGGCTTCCTCTTCAATGTCCCGGAGTTTCTGGAGCGCCTGTTTCCGCCGTTTGAAGAAGCTCACGACTTCATGCTGGTGGCGGTTTCGGTGGCCGCCGGACTGGGCGGAATTGCGCTGGCGGCGTTTTTCTACCTGGTGAATCCGGGGCTGCCGGATGCGCTGGCCCGCAGCTTCAGCGGTCTTTACAAGCTGGTCTACAACAAATACTTCGTGGACGAGATCTATGACGCCACGGTGATCCGCCCGGTAGTGGACGGATCGCGGACGGTGCTCTGGAAGGGTGTGGACGCAGGGCTGATCGACGGCATGGTCAACGGGACGGGACGGATGGCGCGAGGGCTCGGCGGCATACTGCGGCTGGCGCAATCCGGAAGTATCCGCAGCTATGCCACGTGGGTGGTGTTCGGCTCAGTGCTGCTGGTAGCGGCGATGGCCATGACGGGAGGTCTCCGATGAATCTGCTGGACCTGCTGTTGATCCTGCCGCTGGCCGGTTTTCTGGCCGCGCTGGTGCTGCCTCGCGGCAACGACCAACTCAGCCGGATGAGCGCGCTGGTTTTTTCGCTGCTCATATTCGTGCTTTCGCTGGGCTTGCCGTTGGGCCTCAATCCGAACGGCGGGCCGCAGTTCGTGACCAATGTGCCGTGGATCGCTTCGCCCAACATTCACTACCACGTTTCGGTGGACGGGCTGAGCATGTGGCTGATCGTGCTCTCGACGTTTCTGACGCCGATCTGTGTGCTGATTTCCTGGAAGTATGTGCAGAACCGGGTGAAGGAGTATTACGCGTTTCTGCTGCTGCTCGAGCTGGGACTGGTGGGCGTGTTCGCGGCGCAGGACCTGTTCCTGTTTTACGTGTTCTGGGAGATCTCGCTGGTTCCGATGTACTTCCTGATCGGCATCTGGGGCCACGAACGGCGCATCTATGCGGCTGTCAAGTTCTTTCTGTACACGATGGCCGGCTCGGTGCTGATGCTGGCGGCGATGATCTTCCTGTACAACCGCGCGGGTACCTTCGAATACGCGGAGCTGATGGGGATGCTGGCGAGCGGCCGGCTGCTGCTGAGCCCGGGCGAGCAACTGCTGCTGTTCCTGGCTTTCTTTATCGCCTTTGCGATCAAGGTACCGCTGTTCCCGCTGCATACCTGGCTGCCGGACGCGCACGTAGAGGCTCCCACGGCCGGGTCGGTGATGCTGGCCTCGGTGATGCTGAAGATGGGCTGCTACGGGCTGGTCCGCTTTTGCCTGCCGATGTTTCCCGGAGCGGCGCGGACGTGCGCTCCCTGGATTGTGGTGCTGGCGATCATCGGCATCGTATACGGGGCGCTGGTTGCGCTGGTGCAGCCGAACATGAAGAAGCTGGTGGCCTATTCTTCGGTGAGCCACCTGGGCTTCGTCGTGCTGGGAATCTTCTCCTTTACGCAGGCGGGGCTGGACGGCGCGGTGTACCAGATGCTCAACCACGGGATTTCGACCGGGGCTCTGTTCATCATTGTGGGCTACCTGTACGAGCGCCGGCATTCGCTGGCGATCCAGGATTTCGGGGGAGTGGCGACGCCGGCGCCTTGGCTGGCGACGGCCTTCCTGATCACGACGCTGGCCAGCATCGGGCTGCCGGTATTGAACAATTTCGTGGGAGAGTTCCTGGTTTTGAAGGGATCCGCCGAGGTGAATTTCACCTGGACGGTCTTCGCTTCGATCGGCGTGATTCTCTCCGCCTGCTACATGCTGTGGATGTACCAGCGGGTGATTTACGGGCCGCCCAGCGAAGGCGTCGCGGCGCACATGCATGACCTGGTGGCGCGCGAGTTCGTTGCGGTAGTGCCGCTGATCGTGATGATGGTGTGGATGGGGACCTATACGCAGACGTTTCTGCCGCCGGTGAGCGTGGCGACCGGACGGATCCTGGAGCACACGAAAGTGAATGTGCAGTTCAACGTGAAGGCGACCACAGCGGAGGTGGCCGATGCCCGTTAGCTTTGTCCCCAGCGGTGCGGAGATTGCGCGCTTTCTGCCGGAGATCCTGCTTTCGGTGGTAGCGACGCTGCTGATGGTGCTGGATGCGGTGCTGAGCCGACAATCACGGCACTGGTTCGGACATCTTTCGATCCTGGCGCTGGTGGGTGCGATGGCGGCCACGGTGGCCGCTTACGGGGATCCCGGGCCGGCGTTTGGCGGCATGCTGGCGGTGGACGGCTTCGCCACATTTTTCCGGCTGGTGGTGCTGGGCGTAGGGATTCTGACGATTCTGCCGTCCTACCGCTTCCTGGATCGCGAGGATGCCGAGACGGGAGAATATCACGCGCTGCTGCTGTTCTCGATTGTGGGGCAGTGCATCATGGCGACCGCCAACGAGCTGATCATGATCTTCATTGGACTGGAGATCTCCTCGATTGCGAGCTATGTGCTGGCAGGGTATCTGCGGGACGACCGGCGCGCCAACGAATCGGCTCTGAAATATTTCCTGCTGGGATCTTTTGCCACGGCGTTTTTCCTCTACGGAGTGGCCCTGACGTACGGGATGACGGGTTCGACGAATCTTACCGTGGTGCGCCAGGCGATTTTGGGAGGCGCCATGCGAGTGCCACCGACCTTTATCGGAGTGGCGGCGGCGCTGATGTTTGTGGGGGTGGCGTTCAAGGTTTCGGCGGCGCCGTTCCAGGTATGGGCGCCCGACGTCTACCAGGGAGCTCCGGCGCCGGTGGCCGCGTTTCTATCGGCCGGACCGAAGGCCGCGGCGTTCGCGGTGTTCCTGCGCATCTTCATGACCGCGTTCCAGCCGATCGGGTCGGGGTGGGAGCCGCTGGTGTGGATCAGCGCGCTGGCCTCCATGACGGTGGGGAACTTTGGGGCCCTGACTCAATCGAATGTGAAGCGGCTGCTGGCCTATAGCTCGGTGGCGCACGCCGGGTACATTCTGGTGGCGCTGACCGCGCGATCGAACGTGGGCACGGCGGCGGCGATGTTTTACCTGGCCGCGTATGGGCTGATGAATATCGGGGCGTTCGCCGTGGTCAGCCACATCGCCGGGAAGGGCGAGCGTTATCTGAAGGTGGAGGATTTCGCGGGGTTGGGAGTGAAACAGCCGGTGACGGCAGGGCTGCTCTCGATCTTTCTGCTTTCCTTAATCGGCGTGCCTCTGACCGGCGGGTTTTTCGGCAAATTCTACATCTTCAAGGCCGCGCTGGATTCGCACCTGGTATGGCTGACCGTGCTGGGACTGCTGAATAGCGCGGTGGCGGCCTACTACTACCTGCGCATCCTGGTGATGATGTACATGCATGAGCCGAGCGAGGCGGCCAGGAACGTGGAGCCGCTGACCGCCGGCATGCGGACGGCGCTGATTCTGCCAGCCCTGGGCACGCTGGTG
>CAZMRK010000110.1:0-4743 GCA_964568355.1 uncultured Solibacteraceae bacterium
ACCGAAGGCACGCTGATTAAGCGCCCCCCTCGCGCCGAACTGCACGCCGGCCCGTTTGACGGACCATTCCAGGCCGACGCCTGGGCGGTCGCCTCGCAGAGCTTTCCCGAGGCCCCGGAAGTGGAAGGGCGGCAACGCTACGAGCTTCCCTCCGGGGTATGGGTCGGCAAAGACGTCATCTTCGGAGTGAAAATCATCGGCGCCAACGGTCGCGATGCGGGCTGGTCCAACCTGGTGACGCTGTCGGTCGTGGTTCCGCCGGAGAAACCGGCCGGTGTCCGCGCGGAAGCCGTCGCTACCGGTGTGCGCGTCTCCTGGCAGGCCCACGCCGGCAGCTTTCAGGTCTTCCGGCGCGTGGGCCAGGATCCCGACTGGATCTTGCTGAGCACCTCGGAAAAACCCGAGTGGATCGACGCCCATACCGAGTACGGCAAGCACTATTCCTACGCAGTGCAGAAGGTTGTTCCGGCCGGCTCCGGCCAGGCGCAAAGCGACCTCTCGGACACAGCCGAGGTGACCCCCGTCGACCAGTTCCCTCCGGCGACTCCGGCCGGCTTGACCGCCGTACCCTCCACGGCCTCGATCGAGCTCATGTGGGAGCGCGGCACCGAGTCCGATCTGGCTGGATACCGGATCTACCGCTCCACTGCCGGCGGCGCCTTCGAGCGGATCGGGGAAGCGCAGGGCACCCCCACTTTCAGCGATACCAGGCTCGAAGCCGGCAAGGTCTATCGCTATGAGGTTTCCGCCTTCGATCAGGCCGGCAACGAGAGCCCGCACTCCGCGCCCGTACAGGCAGCCGCTCCCTGATTCGCGGCCTGCGTCCCTATTGAAAACTCCCGGATCATCCGATCCATGCAACGAGACCCGACCACGGGGCTACAGCAAAAGGGAGAACAAACGACATGCAGGCAACCGCCACCCTCGAAAACGGGCTTTCGGTGAAGAACGAAGGCCGTGCAGGGAAATACTTGACATTCCAGTTGGGCGAGGAGGAGTTCGGCATTCGGGTACTGAAAGTACGCGAAATTATGGGCGTACAGGAAATTACGGCCGTACCGCAGACGCCGCCCTTCCTGAAGGGGGTCATCAACCTGCGCGGAAAAGTGATTCCCGTAGTCGACCTTCGCCTGAAGTTCGGTCTGCCCGCCGTCGCCTATAACCAGCGCACTTGCATCATCGTGGTGCAGGTACAGGGGGAGAACGGAGCCATGCCGATGGGCATCGTTGTGGACGAGGTCTCCGAGGTGCTGAACCTGGCAGCGGGCGATATCGAAGACACTCCCGACTTCGGTCAGGGTGTCGTCACGCCTTATCTCTGCGGTATGGCCAAGATCAAGGGCAAAGTGAAAATCCTGCTGGATATCGACCAGGTCCTGACCAGCCAGGAGTTGGTAGGAATCGAGTCCGTTCTGCGGTAGGCCGGCTTTTCAGCCGCCCTGTGCGAGCACGGGAGAGGATATGTCACAACAACCGGGATTGCGCCAGGAAGTGGAGAACCTGGCCATGAAGCTGGTGATGAATGACCTTACGGCCGACGGCCAAGGCGAGCAGGACCTGCATGCTCTGACGGTTGCATTCGCGGGCCTTGGACTGCACCCGGAGGCAGAGCAATGGCCGGAGGTGGGAGAGGTAGCCATGGAACTCAGCGCCGCCATCGCCTCCACCGAAAAAGCCGTCCGGCCCGATCTCCACTCCCTCACCCAGACTCTGCAGGAAGGCCTGACCCGCATCCAAAAGGCGCTGGAGACATCCCCGGCCCAACAAGCTGGGGAGCCGTCCTTACCGCCCTCCGTCAATCCCCTGGCGCAGGATCCGGAACTGCTGTCCGACTTCATTCTGGAAGCACAGGAACATCTCACTTCCATCGAAAACCAGTCCCTGGCCATCGAGCGCGATCCGGAGGATTCCGAAGCTATCCATGGAATCTTTCGCAGTTTTCACACCATCAAGGGCCTTGCCGGATTCCTGGAGCTGGCACACGTCCAGGAGGTAGCCCATGAAGTGGAAACGATTCTCGATCTCGCCCGCAACGCGAAGCTCGAGATCACGCCCACGGCGATCGACGTCATTCTGGCGAGCGCAGACTATCTCAAAGCCTGTGTCGCAAACCTGGATCTCGGTCTGAAAGGGGGAACGCCTCCGCCGCTGCCGGAAAACCAAAGCCTGCTGCAGAGGATTCGCTCGCTGCCGTACCGGCAGGGTGCCGATACGGCCTCCCCTGCGACGCCTCCCACTCCCCCGGCGCAGGTGGAACCGGCGGCTGAGCCGGCTGAAAATGTTCCGGCCCGCGTCCAGACCGCCGCGCTCGAAACCCGCAGCGTCAAGGTAGACACCGCCAAGCTCGACTATCTGGTGGACATGGCCGGCGAGATGGTCATCGCCCAATCGCTGGTGCGGCACGATCCCGATCTGACGACCACGCGAAGCCCCCGGCTGCAGCGCAACCTCTCGCAACTGGCGCGCATTACCAGCGAACTCCAGAAGACCTCCATGGCAATGCGCCTGGTCCCTATCGGCCAGCTCTTTCAACGCATGGTACGGCTGGTCCGCGATTTATCCCGGAAGGTCGGCAAACCCGCCGAAGTGGAGATGACCGGCGAAGAAACCGAAATCGACCGGACTATTGTCGAAGAGCTCGCCGATCCCCTGATGCACATGGTGCGAAACGCGCTGGACCACGGTGTAGAAAACCCCACCCAGAGACAAGCCGCCGGCAAGCCGCAGGTGGCACGGATCGGGTTGCGAGCCAGCCACCAGTCAGGCCACATCGTCATCGAGATATCCGACGACGGCCGAGGGCTGAACCGGGAGAAGATCCTGGCAAAAGCGGCTCAGAAAGGGCTGATTGAAAGCGCCGAGCATCTCTCCGACAACGAGATCTTCGGATTGATTTTCGAACCCGGATTTTCGACCGCCGAGCAGGTCACCGACGTCTCCGGGCGCGGCGTGGGAATGGACGTGGTTCGCAAGCAGATCCAGAAGCTGCGCGGCCGGATTGAGATCACGTCGAAAGCCGGCGAGGGCACCACCTTCGTTCTCAAGCTGCCCTTGACGCTCGCCATTATCGACGGACTGGTAGTCGGTGTCGGCGAGGAGCGTTACATCGTTCCGCTGTTTGCCGTTCGCGAGATGTTCCGGCCAGCCCCGGATGCCGTCTCAACCGTCCAGGGGCGCGCCGAGATGGTCCTGGTGCGCGGATCGCTGCTGCCGGTGATTCGCCTGTACCGGCGCTTTGGCGTGTCCCCGCGTTCGGAAGATGCCTCGCAAAGCCTGCTCATTGTCTCCGAGAGCGAGGGCAAGTGTTTTTGCCTGATGGTGGACGAGCTCATCGGCAAACAGGAAGTCGTGATCAAAAGCCTGGGGGAGACGTTCAAGAATATACCGGGCATCGCGGGAGGCGCCATCCTGGGCGATGGCCGGGTAGGACTGATTCTGGACCTGGACAGCTTGGGGAAGGAGCGCAGGCATGCGTGACCGGCCGGTCCCGGCCGGCTGCGAGTTGGGAATAGTGCCAGCTCCGACGCCCAGAGAGTTCGAGCAGATCCGCCGGCTGGCCTACGAGAAATTTGGCCTGGACCTGCGTTCGGGCAAAGAGCAACTGGTATCCGCGCGCCTGAATAAAAAGATGCGGGAACTCCGGTGCCGATCTTTCCAGGAATACTATCGCCTGGTGGTGGAGGACCAGACCGGCGAAGCCCTTATCGGTCTGATCGATGCCCTGGCAACCAATCACACCAGTTTTCTGCGAGAGGCATCGCATTTCGATTACCTGCGGGACGTACTGCTGCCTCGCCTCCAGGATCGCCCGGCCATCGAGATCTGGAGCGCGGCATGCTCGACCGGCGAAGAGCCCTACACGCTGGCATTCACGGTCCTCGACCGGTTGGGCGACGCCGCCATGTCCCGGATACGCATCCTGGCTACCGATATTTCCACCAAGGCGCTGGGCACGGCGCGCAGGGCCGTATATCCGGCGGAGCGCTTTTCCTCGTTTCCTCCGGGGTGGCACCACCGCTTCTTACAACGTGGAGAAGGACGCTGGAAAGGCTGGTATCGGGTCAAGCCGGCGATCCAGCAGATGGTGCGTTTCGAGCGCCTGAACCTGATTGAGCCGCTGCGCATCACCGGCGCATTTCCGATCATCTTCTGCCGGAACGTCATGATCTATTTCG
Source organism: uncultured Solibacteraceae bacterium (assembly GCA_964568355.1). GTDB lineage: Bacteria > Acidobacteriota > Terriglobia > Bryobacterales > Bryobacteraceae > JAJPJX01. The sequence goes on from CAZMRK010000110.1 coordinate 4,176, forward strand.
ACCGGCCGACCCAGGAGGGAGTGGTCAGGCGGCTGGCAGAGCGGTTGGAAATGGGAGGGCATCTGTTCATCGGTCATGCCGAGAGCCTCACCGGCATCCAGCATTCGCTCGCCTATGTGCAGCCGGCGGTCTATCGCAAGATCGAGTCCGACCCAACACGGATCGAGCGGACGAAAGGGGCCTGATGGGCGTGATTGTGGTGGGGGTCGCCGATTGCCAGATCAGCAATGGACGAGACGACGTTCTGGTGACCTATGCGCTTGGGTCCTGCATTGCGGTTGCCATCCACGATCCCGTGGCAGGCGTGGGAGGGATGCTGCACTACATGCTTCCGGAGTCCGGTATCGATCACGGCAAGGCCGAGAAAAACCCTTACATGTTCGCCGACACCGGAATTCCGTTGTTGTTCCGCCGCGCGTACGAACGTGGCGCCGAAAAGCGCAGGCTGGTGGTGCGCGCCGCCGGCGCGGCCCGCGTGGTGGGGACGGAAGATGTTTTCAAGATCGGACAGAGGAATTACCTGGCCATGCGGAAGATTCTCTGGAAAGCCGGCGTGCTGGTGCAGGCC
>CAZMRK010000111.1:0-2624 GCA_964568355.1 uncultured Solibacteraceae bacterium
TCCGCCGACGCTATGCAGCGCCTGGCTCAGTTGCGGCAGGAAAGGCACCTGGGTGCCGGACTTGTAGCTCACCTGGCTGATGGAGACCAGGCGCGTGGCGCGCGTGATGCGGGAAGCGTATTGTTCGAAGCTCAGCTCTCCGCCGGTGGTTGGGATGACCGTGACCCGCACTCCTTGCGAGCGCAGGCGCAGCCAAGCCACCACGTTGGAGGAAAACTCCAGATCGTGGATGAGGATCTCATCGCCGGGCTTCCAGGCGATGGAGTTGGCCAGAAGATTCAGCCCCTCGGAAGCGCTCGAAAGCAGCGCCACCCGCTCCGGCGCAGTCTCCAGCAGGCGGGCGGCTGCCTCGACGGCCTCCGCTTCGGCCCGGTACAGGTTGGGACGCCCCGGGCTGCCGCTAGCTTTGTCGCGGAAGTATTCGGCCAGCGCCTCCACCGTATCTTCCGGCGGCAGGCCCTCCGCCGCCGTATCCAGGTAAGCCACCTGGCGGGCACGAGGGAATTTCTGTTTGCCCGGAATCTGCACTTAATCCCACTCCGTCAGTTCGATGTCCTGGCCGTGCCGCGAAGACTCCACCAGCGCCAGGGCTACTCGCACGGCGCGCTTGGCCTCGATGGCGGTGATCACTTGGGGCTCCTTGCCATCCAGCACGCAATCGCAGAAATAGGCCAGCTCTTCGCGCAAGGCTCCGCGCGCGGAGTTAGCCACGCGCGGGTCATAGCTGTTGTCGGGGACGTGATTGCCGTCTTCCTCCCAATAGCTCAGCGCCGGAGCCTGTAATTGGATGTTGCCGACGCCGGCATCGCCGAATAACTGGAAGGCATCATCCAGGATAATACCGGCGGCCTGGGGCAGCAGCCAGATGGTCTCGACGATGCCCATCGCTCCGCCCTCGAACTCCAGCACGCCCCAGAAAATATCGGCGTGGGTGGCGCCGGTGACATTGCGGCTGTAGCCCCGCACGCGCTGGACGGGCCGGCCGATGTACCAGAGCATCAGATCGATATCGTGAATGCTGTTTTCGATGCAGGGGTGGGTGCGGCCATAGCGCGGCAGCAGGGTCTTGAGGCGGTTGCGCCGCGCATGCATCGAAACTACGCGGCCCAGGCGGCCGGAGGCCACTTCATCCTTGAGCATGGCGTACCTGGTCTCGAAGCGCAGAATCTGGCCGACCATGAGGTAGCGCCCGGCGGCGCGCGCGGCCGCGATCATGCGGTCGCAGACGGCCAGATCCGTAGCCAGCGGCTTTTCCACAAAGACGTGCTTGCCGGCGGCGATCGCCGCAAGCACCGGCTCCAGGTGCAGATCCTCCGGCGTGACCACGTCGATGGCATCGAGCGGCAGTGAGCAGATCTCTTCGAGAGACCGGCAGACGCGGGGGATTCCGAACTCGGCGGCGATCTGGGAGGCGCGGGCGGGATCGGTGTCGTAGACCGCGTCGATTTGGGCGGTTCGGACCGCCCGGTAGGCTTGCAGGTGGCTCTCGCCGAAGAGCCCGCAGCCGATCAGTCCAATCCGGACTTTTTCCATGGGATGACTCCTGCTAAAAGATACAATGATAGCGAAATCGCATACCTATTGTATACAAATGCAGTACAGTTTATGGAGGAAGAGAACGAGGTGGGAAGAAATCGTCACCACCCCGCCCTCCCGGAAGAGGACGGGGCAGGGTGAAAGGCCTGAAGAAGGAAGACTTGCAACCGGGGTACCCCCAGCATTCCCATCGTTCCTTCCCAAACATTGACCGAAACCGGTTTCTTTTTGCCACGAGGCAGGCTCGGGCGGTCTTACTCACCTGCGGAACCGTGAAAAGCCAGTCCCGCTGACGATGAATGCTGCGCAGCATTTTGCTCATCGGGCCGGCTTTGGTGAAAACCGACCTTGGCTATTTCCAGGGTAAGTCTTGCGAGGCGGGAGACTTTGGGAGCCGGCTCGGAAGTTATTGAAAACGGAATGCCGATTTTTTTCTTTTGTTGGTGAACGGCTTGTCGGGTGGGTTCTCACGACAGGAAAACGGGCCGCTCCCTTACGGTCGCGGCTCGGTAAGTTGTTGAATCTACCGGCTTGTGCGGTAGACTCGCTTGGGGCCGACGAGGGCGTCGGCCCGCGGTCCAGGGGGACCGTCCCACAGCCCAAATTTCTGCTAACCTTTGTTGGCTTTCATAGTCTAACGACGTATAGTTTAGCTATGGGAAGCAGAACGGAAATTCCTCCCGGCACGCTTTATATGCTGATTCTGAAAACCTTAGCCCGTTTTGGCACGATGCATGGGTATGGCATTGCTCAGTACATCCAGCAGATCTCGGAAGACGTGCTGCAGGTGGAGGAGGGTTCGCTTTATCCGGCTTTGCAGCGGATGCTGGTGAAGGGGTGGGTGGTGGCGGAGTGGCGGCAGTCGGAAAGCAACCGCCGGGCTCGCTACTACGAGTTGACTGCGGAGGGGCGGAAGCAACTGACGCGCGAACTGGACGAGTTCGAGCGAGTGACGGCGGCCATCGTGCGCGTGATCCGGACGGCTTGAGGTGAAAACAGATGCGGGAACTGTTGCGGAGACTTCATCATCTGCTGCATCGCGATGAGTTCGAACGAGAGCTCGAAGAAGAGATGCGCCACCACCTGGC
>CAZMRK010000112.1:0-9596 GCA_964568355.1 uncultured Solibacteraceae bacterium
GTCTCCGCACAGGCGTCCATGCACTCCTCGCAGACCAGCAGATGTTCCTCGAACGGCGCCAGTTGCTCTTCGGAAAGGCGACGCGTGGCATATTGTTCGAGCGTTTCTTCGCTAGCGTGGCTATTCACAACTGGTTTCCTCTGCATCCTAAGTGCGCCCAGTCTTGTTTTACTCTCACCACACCAGGGTTCGCCGGTGACGGCTTAGTCTTTTTTTGCCCAATTCTCCGAACCGGGCCTTAGCCCGGGACTTCAACAGCCGAAACTGCGTCTCGGTCAGACCCATCTCCGCGCAGATCTGTTCCTGCGGCTGCTCACCGAGGTAAAAACGCATCAGAATCTCCCGGTCGCGAGGGGAGATACCCTGTAATACTTCCATCGCGATCTGGTGATGCTGGCGCTGGATTACCGCCTGCTCCGGGTTCGATAAGTCGTCCGCCACCACCAGCCCCGACTCCAGGTCCGCCTGGTGCCGGCGACTCTTGACGTTTTCTTCAATCTGCGCAGCCACCTGTCGGCGCACCACCGTGCGCACGTAGCCCATGAGCCGTTCCGGCTCCCGCAGATCCCCGCGGCGGATCGCCTGCGCCACAATCAGGAACGTATCATGAACCCTGTCGTCCAGGTCCTGCGGACCCAGTTGGCGGCATAGATAAAAACGCACTCCTCGGGAAAACACCCGATATAGCGACTCCATGCCCGCCGTCTCATCGTTTTTGACCTGCTCCACCAGTTCGGTCCATTGCGCGTCCTGCCCGGCATCCGCCCGGCTTTCTTGGTCGCTGTCGCTTTGGCCGGCTTGCGTGGTTTCCAGTTCGGAGGAACGGTGAGGGGGTTGCGATTGCAGGAACGTCATAAAGTACCTCAGTCATTTGCCATCAGGAAGTAACTACCCCAGTAGCGCGGTTGGGAACGCCAGGTATGGGAATCCACCATCTCTGCGCGGGCCCGCTGGAGCGCGGCCGCCGGCCCCGCCCCAGGTGCCTCTCTCAAATGCCGGTAAACCGAAACAAAAAAAAAGCCGGAATCGTCCGGCGTGGGCCAGGCGCTGGCGACCACCCCAGCCGCTCCGGCAGCCAGCCAGGCCCGCGTCAGCCCCATCAGGCCGCTGCCGGGCAGCGCCTCCGCCACCCCTGAACTACAACCACTCAGCACTACCAGGCCCGCCCGCGTCTGCCAGCCGCCGATCTCCGCCGGTCCCAGCAGCTCCGGCCTGCCGGAGTCGCCCAGGCTCAGAGCGATCGAGCCATGCTGCCGCTCCCCGGTATCGAGCACGTGTGTTGCGAAATGCACCACCGCCGGTTGTAGCCGGAGCGCCTCCTCCAGCATCCGGCGAGATGCCGATGCCCCGGTTAGCAGCACCGGCCCCTGCTCGCTGCTCCAGGCCCGCGAGCAGGCCTCGATCTCTCGCGCGCTGCCCGGCAGCCGCACCAGACCCAGATCGTCCGCCGCCTGGACCGCCCGCCGTGAACGCCAGCGCACGTCCGCCCGGTTGTAGATCGGGTCGCCGATCCCCAGAAACCGGCCGTCGAAACGGCGCCGCGTGCCCAACGCCAGCAGCCCGGCTCCGGATGCGATCTGCAGCGCCTGCCGGGTGCCCAGGTATACCGGCTCTCCACCCTTCCGGCCGGTGACCAGAGCCGCGAAAGGGAGTGTGAACAGGTGCTCGTCGAGCGCCAGGAGCCATTGCTTTTTACCGCGGACCCGCGGCTCCAGCGGTCCGAAAAGTGTCTCGAACAGCTCCTCGCCCTGGGTTTCGGCTTCCGGAGCGCCGCTTTCCACCGCCCTCCGGAAGCGCCCTACACGGGGGACGATCGTATCCCGGCCCGGCAGCCGCCGGAGCAGGACACCTTCCCGACTGACGGCCCAGGCATAGGATTCCGGCTCCCCCAAATGGAAACTGAGATAGACCTGTTCCGCCCCCAGCCCCTTTCTGGTCTTCTCCAGCAGGCCCGGGATCTCCTCCGCCTCACCCTGCTCGGAAAGCAGCGCCCGCAGGCTGGCAGCCCGATTTTCCTCCGCCGCTTCGAACGTCTCTCGCGCCAGCGCCGGATCGCCGCTCGCGAAGTAGAGCTGGTTTCCGGCCCGGACCAGCGCCGAGTAGATCTGCTGCAGCATGGTTTCCACGCTGATGCGCGTGCGATCCGCCGGCGGGATCGCCCTGCGCCAGGCGCGTAGTAGTTCGACCGCCTTGCGCAGATCCGTCATCGCCTCCCCGGTTCGGCCCACCTCCAGCAGTGCCCTCCCCCGCGCCTGGTAGAGGTCCCAGGTCGGCAGCGGACTTCCCGGACGTGCCGCGCCTTCCACCGCCCGGTCCAGCAGCACGCTGGCCGACCGGAAATCGCGCTGCGCTAGCCGCAACTGGCCCAAGTCCCGATAGGAGGATTCGAGCGCCGGAAGCCGGTTCAATTTCCGGATTCGAAAGGCCTCCAGCAGCGGCGGTTCGGCCTGGTGCAGATCCTGGCGCGCCAGGTAGGCTTCTCCCAGACGGCTGCATCCGGCGGCGTATAGTTCCACGTCGCCGGCCGCCTCAGCGCCTTCCATCCCCTTCCCAAAAAGCTCCACCGCTTCCGCCATCCGCCCCTGCTGCGCCCGCAGGGTGCCAAGATGGATCAGCAGCTTCGGCAGATGGCGCCGGCGCTCCTCTCCGCGCAGGTCGCGCAGAGCCAGCTCCGCGTAGCGCACCGCCGATTCCCGATCTCCCAGCCCCGTGTAGAGCGAAGAGATGTTGAATTCGAGCGCTCCGGCCACGCCGCCCTCCCGCGCCGTCTGCGCGAGTTCCAGCGCTCGCAGCAAAATACGGAGAGCCTCCCGGGTATTGTGCTGCGCCAGCCGGGCGGCGCCCAGATTGCTTAGAAAACGCATCGCCAGACGGCGGTTCCCGGCCGCTGAAGCCGTTTCATAACCCTTTTGGAATAGAAAACTTGCTTGCTCGAACTGGCCCGCGCGAAACGCTTTTTGAGAGGATTCCAGAATTTCGGCCAGATCCGGGCGCAGCGCCGAGTATTGGACATCGGCATCCGAAACCGCCGGCCTTTCTGTCCGTACGGAACATCCCACCGTGCCGGCCAGGAATAGTAAAAGCAATTTCACGCGGCTAGACGTCCCGAACACCCAGTATTCGGAGAAGAAACTAGGAATATCCCCAGCCTGGTGTTCTTTGGGGATATTACGACAATAATATCCCCAAAGAATGATACCAGCTTTTGCCGTGATTGTGGCAACCCTCACATAGGTTTATTTATGGTTCTCCGCCTGGTCGGGCGCCGACTTTACAGTGATTCCACCGAATCGGATCCGCAGCTTACCAACCCAAGATGATGATAATCGGATCGGGCACCATCGCTCGTGGAACCTTCCTTCTGCTTCGAAGGTACTCCGCGAGCCGGCGGCGCCGGCCCCGCTTTCTCTGCAAATAACTGATTTCTTGCGAAAAAAATAAATCAATCGGAAGCGAACGCCCGCGGCTACGTCTTCAGAATCCGCCGCTGCTCCGCCGATTCGCGCGCCGCCAATACAATCTCGTTCACCCGGTAAATATCCGCCAGATCCAGCCCCACAGCCTTGCCCAGATAGACCGATGCCAGAAAATCCGGGAATAGCCACTGCGCCGGCGGGAGATCGGAAATCACATGCGGCTTGGAATTGTCCGTAACCAGCGTCAGCCCCGTCGACTCCTGATACTCCAGAACGCCGCGCGTGCCGGCCAGCCGCAGGCGATCATCGCCGTGTGTGGGCGCGGTCTGCGGCCGGAGATAATCCATCCGCAGAGCCGCCGTTCCGCCGTTATCCAGGTGAAATAGCGTCGAAGTGGTATTTTCCATGTCCTGCAGATCCGGAAATCCCACCCGCGATTGAAATGCCACGGTTTCCGTTAACTCACGCCCGCTGGTAAAGCGCATTAAATCCACCATATGCACGCCGATATACGGAATCGTTCCGCCAAAGCTGCCATGATGCCGCATCCATTCCGGCCGTTCTCCCAGCTTGTAGGATTTTTGCGCTCCGATCTGCGCGACCTCACCGATTTCGCCCGACTGGACCACCTGCCGCATCGCCAGATAAACCGGATAAAAACGCATGGGCAGCAGCATGCTCAGCCGAATATTCTGAGCGGCCACGGCCTTGCGAATCCGCTCCAGGTCGGCTCGTTCGGTCGTCAAGGGCTTTTCCGCCACCACATGAATCTTACGGGCGGCGCAGGCCAGGACGATCTCGGCCCTTGTTCCGTTGGGACCGCACACACCCGCCATGTCCGGCTTCTCCTGGTCGAGCAGGCGCCGGTAATCGCTGTACTGGCGCGCGGAGGGAGCATAGCGGCGCGCCACTGCCGCCATCGCTTTGGCATCGGAATCGCAAAGAGCTACCAGTTCCACATCCGGCAGTTGTTTCAGGCGTCCGAGGATCTCACCGGTGTGTCCTTCCATGCCGATCAGGGCGAGCCGCACTTTTTTGGGCAGCCGCAACGGCTCCGCCGCATGGGTTGCGGCCTGCGGAGCCGCCAGCAATGCTCCGGCCATCCAGTTCCGCCGGGTAATGGATTTGTACATGCTTGCGATTCTGCCATAGAATCAAGCCTGCATGCGTCGTTTCCTTTTCCTTCTGGTTTTCTGCGTTTCCCTGGCCGCTGCAAAAGGCCCGGTCTATCTGTTGCTCTGGTTCGATACGGAAGACTACATCGAACCTGCCGCCGACGATGCAGCTCTGCGCATCGCTCTCGATCTGGAAAAGCAGGGCGTGCGCGGCACGTTCAAGGTGGTGGGCGAAAAGGCCCGTGTGCTGGAATCCCGCGGCCGTTGGGATGTAATCGCCGCTCTCTCCCGCCACGATATCGGATTCCATGCCAATACCCACAGCCAGCAGCCCACCCCGGCGCTCTACATGCGCGAGCTCGACTGGCTGGAAGGTATTTCGGAATTTGCCCGCCGGGAAGGCCCGGGCGTGCGCGATATCCACCGTATTTTCGGCGTGATTCCGAGTTGCTACGGCCAGCCCGGCAGTTCCTGGGGGCCGCAAAGCTACCCCGCCCTGCGCCAGTTGGGCATCCCGGTCTATCTCGATGAAGCCACCCAGGTCGGCCTGGAGGGCCAACCGTTCTGGTTCGACGGCGTGTTGAATGTTTTCCACATGGAGCCCAACCTGGTTCGCCCCTCCCTCGACAAGGAAGACCAGTTCGATGCCACCATGCGGAAATTCGATCAGGCGGTCAGCACCCTGGCGGCCCACAATGGAGGCGTCATCAGCACGTATTACCATCCCACCGAATTTGTCACCACCGAATTCTGGGACCTGAACTTTGCCCGCGGCGCGAATCCGGAACGCAGCCAGTGGCGCTCCCCGCATCGCCGCACGCCCGAGGACAGCGAGCGCTGCTACCGTATTCTGCTGCGCTACGTCGAACATGCCAAGAAGGCCGGCGTCCGCTTCATCACCGCCCGCGACCTGCCGCTGCTCTATGAGAGCCCCGTAGCCCGCACACCGGACCGCAAGGCCATTGCCGCGCACCTGGCGCAGCGGCAGACATTCCTGACTACCCCGCAGGGATCCTACTCCGCCGCCGATATGCTGCTGGCACTCCTGGGCATGGAGCCTCAGGTGGTAGACGGGCCGGCCATCCGCCGCGACACGAACTTTCCCAACGCCGCCATCCCGCGTCCGGCATTCGAGCGGGCCAAGGCCGATGCGGTCTCCTATATCCGAGCCAACCACCGCCTGCCCTCCCACGTCTGGATCGACGCCTATCGTCTCGCGCTGGGCGATTTTGCGGCCACCCTGGCTGCCGACGATTCCTCCTCCGCCACCATCTCCGTGCGCCGCGGCAACCCCGAAATGGAGAAATACATCTCCAGCGACGCCACGGGAGCCTTTAGCTGGGTCATCCACCCCCAGGGATTTAATGGCCAGGCTCTTCTGGATCTCGCCCGTCTTCAGGCCTGGACCCTCAAACCGGCCCGGATCAAATAGCCACCCGGAAAACAGGGGTTCGCGCCGGTTTTCCAGACGAAAATGTTAAAATCGCCACTTTGTCATGCATTTTCGTCGATTGGCATGCTTTGTCCTTGGAGCCTGGCTTGCTGGTGCCCTGTTTATGACTGCGGTGGCCATCGAGAACTTTCGCCTGGCTGATCACTTGATGCGCAGCCAGGCCCCGCCGGTAGCGCAGCCGGTCAAGACTATGGGGGCGCACGCCGCGCATGCCCTGCTTCGCTACCAGGCCGCCGAGCAGAACCGCTGGTATTTCCAAAGGTGGGAGGTAGTGCAGCTCGGCGTGGGGCTGATCCTGCTGCTGGTGCTGGTCTTCGGCAGTTCCGAGAGCGCTTTCACCCTGCTGCTCGCGCTGTTTCTCTTCATCCTGGTGGCGGTGCAACGCTTCGGCCTGACTCCCGAAATCACCTCATTGGGCCGCCTGCTGGATACTTTGCCGGCCGCTCCGGCCGCGGAACAGGGGCGCTTCTGGGCCTTACATCACTTCTATACAGGAGTCGAGCTGGTCAAATGGCTGGTGGGACTTTTTCTGGGCGTGAAGCTAATCATCGGCTCCCGCCGGCGATCAGGTCGTTCCCGGCGCGAGATCGATCTGATCGATAAAGCCGATGACCGCCATATCGATCGGTGATTGCGGACGGCCCACGCTGGTCATGGCGCTAAAGCCCTCGGTAGCCAGTAATACCCGGTCCCCGATCCCGACGCCTACCGCATCCAGCGCCACCACGGCGTCGCCCCGGTTCGTGCCGTCCAGATTGAGCGGCTGAACCAGCAGAGCGCTGCGGCCTTCGTGGCTGCTGTGCTTCTGGGTTGCGACTACTTCGCCTACCACCCTCGCAATCAGCATGGAGCTGCCCTCTTGACCTCGAGAGAGTCGACAATCGCCACAATGGTGGTATCCGTCGGGACTTCGCGCGGCAGAAACGGAAAGCTGGATTCCTTCCCCCGGCACCAGTAGACCAACTCGCCCGCGCCCGCACCCGTGCAATCCGTGCAAACCAGGCGTCTTCCGGTAGGTTTCAGTTCGGGAGTCAGCGGCTGCACGATCAACAGCCGCTGGCCCTCCAATCCCGGATGCTTCGCCGTAGACCACACGCAGCCGATGACACGCCCCAGGTACATATCAGGTTTCCAGGCGGACATCGTCGACAATTCCGATGACCGCCATGTCTACGGGGGTATCTTTGCAGCCTTGGGCCATGCGCGCGGAACTGCCCGAAACCGCAATTACCGTCTCCTTGTATCCGGCGCTCACCGTGTCGACGGCGACCACATAGCCGGCTTCGTCCTTGCCCTCCGGCGAAATCGGTTTCAGGATCAGGAGCGTTTTGCCTTCCAGGCGAGGGTCCTTCCGTGTCGCAACCACGGTGCCCACCACGCGGGCCAGAATCATGGGATTACTTGCCGGAGTTGGTCTTGCCGATCGGCAAGATGTCCTCGAGGCTCTGGTGCGGACGCGGGATCACGTGCACCGCGATCAGTTCGCCTACGCGGCGCGCCGCAGCGGCGCCGGCATCGGTCGCCGCGCGCACGGCGGCCACGTCACCCCGAACCATGGCGGTGACATAGCCGGACCCGATCTTCTCCCATCCCACCAGCGATACCTTGGCGGCTTTGACCATCGCGTCGCACGCTTCAATCATGGCCACCAGGCCACGCGTCTCGATCATTCCTAACGCTTCACCCATCTATTCTCTCCAGGCCGGCGCCCGCTCCGAGCGGCGCCCGCATCACACAATTCCTCTGGCGCGCAATACCTCGTCCACCAGCCCGACGAGTTCATCGCGCGTGACATAAAACCGTTCCTGATCCCCCGCGAGATCCTCGGCCACCACCGGGCAACCCGGCACGCCGCCCGAACGCGCCTTCACCCCGTACCGGGTGCGCGCATCCAGCAGCTTATCCACTTCTACCTTGGGCAGCACTTTGGCGCCGCCGAGCAACTCCGCCACCAACGCGATGCGGGCGAAATGCTCCATGGTCTCCATGCGGAAGAACGCCTTATAGACGTCCTCGCCGTAGCATACCGCGCCATGATTGCCCATCAGGATGGCATCGTACTTGGGGATGTAGGGCAGCATCGGCTCGGTCAGCTCCGGTGTGCCGGGCAGACCGTAGTCAGCCAGCGGTACACAACCCAGACCGATAATCACCTCCGGCAGCAGAGCGAGGTTCAACGGCTTACCCGCAGCCGCGAAGCCTGTCGCCACCGGAGGATGAGCATGCACCACCGCCCGGATATCCGGGCGCATCTCGTAGATCTTCAAGTGCATAGCGATCTCCGAAGTGCGCTCTTTGCGTCCCTGGATCTTATTTCCCTGATAATCACAGATGATCAGATCGTCGGGATGCATCATCCCTTTGCTGACCCCAGTGGGAGTAGCCAGTAGCCGATCCTGGTCCAGGCGTATCGTGATGTTGCCGTCATTGGCGGCAACCCACCCTTTCTGATAGACGAGTCGGCCGATTTCCACAATATCCTGCCGATACTCGCGTTCCGTCTTCGACATGCGGGATAACCGATTGTAGCAAACTGCGCCGAAGCAGTCTGAAATGAGACAATAACAAAAATGGATTCACGCCGGATGTGCCCGAATTGCCGGGCCTTCATCACCACCAGCGATCGTGTCTGCCCTTACTGTCATGAGGCAGTGGCCCCCCGCGCCGTCGAAGCCCGCGAGGGCGGGGCTGTTCTGGGCGGCTTCATTCCCCAGGCGCGCTTCACCACCTCCATGATCCTGCTGGTCAATTTCGGGTTGTTCGCCGCCACGGTCCTCTACAGCATGCGCTCCGGCAACTCCGACGCGTTCCTGAACCTGGATCCCCGCACCCTCTTCGATTTCGGCGCCAAGTATCGCCCCGCCATCGTTCTGGGTCAATGGTGGCGCCTGATCACCGCCGGATTCCTGCACGGCGGCCTCATGCACATCCTCATGAACTCCTGGGCCCTGTTCGATCTGGGAGCGGAAGTGGAAGAGGCTTACGGCGCTCATCGCCTGATCGTTTTTTATTTTCTTTCCTCGGTCTTCGGCTTTTTCGCCAGTACCCTCTGGAGTCCGGTCCTCTCGATGGGCGCCTCGGCCGGCATCTTCGGCCTGATCGGCGCCATGATCGCCATCGGCGTGCGCCACAAGAGCGCCCTCGGCTCCGCGATTCGCGGCCTCTACCTGCGCTGGGCCATCTACGGCCTGCTGTTCGGGCTGCTGCCGTTCTTCCAGGTGGATAATGCCGCCCACATCGGCGGTCTGGCAGCCGGCTATGGCGTCGCTTACGTGGCCGGAACTCCCCGCTTTGAAAGCCGCGGCAGCGAGCGCGTCTGGCGCGTGGCCGCCTACATTTGCCTGTTCCTGACCGCGGTCAGCTTCCTGCAAATGTATTTGTGGTTCGCCAGCTCGGCACAATAGAATGGTCCAAAAACAAGATCAAGCAGACTAGGGAGTCCGCTCCCTGACGGTCGCGGTTCAGCGGCGGAACGGAACCGCGCGCGACAGCAAGCGGATGAATCGAATCAGCGCAGGGCGGGCACGGCCGTCAACACGCTGATCGCCGCGCGGCAAAATGCCGGCAGGTCATCCGGCTTGCGTGACGTCACCAGGTTTCCGTCCACCACCA
>CAZMRK010000113.1:0-10910 GCA_964568355.1 uncultured Solibacteraceae bacterium
CATCGCCTGGCAAACGGACTTTTCACGTTCAACGCGCAATCCGCACCGGGAGCCTCCGCAGGGGCGCCACAGTTGACGGCTGTGCAAGCTTACGGGCTCGGCCTTGCATCCATGTATACGCAGCAGTTCGGGAATCCGATCTCAGCCGCGGACAAGACCGCAGTGGGCGTGTTCCTCCAGGATGCGTGGCGGGTAAGTCCGCGGCTCACGCTGGATTTGGGCGTGCGCTACGACATCGAGTTTACGGATTCGCTGAAGCCCGGCTCGCCCGCCATGCAGACCGTGTTCGACCGGCTCTCCTTGCGTCGCTCTCCACCTCTGGACAAGAACAACATTCAGCCGCGAGTGGGCGTCGCATACCAGGTCCTTGCGGATGGCAAACTGACGGTGCGGGGTTCGTATGGAGTGTTCTACGACCGCCTGCTGAATCTAGCGATGTACGGGGCGGCAGCAGGAGATGGCGTCCAGATCGCGCGAGTGACGATTCCCGGCGCCGCGGCCTCCGCCGTCTTTCAATCGCCGGCTCAGAAGTTCTCCGAATTCCCGTCCAGCGGTGGGTCGACGGGTTTGACGGCCTTTTCGAGCAACTGGCGATTGGGCAATTCCCAGCACGGAGACCTCGCTTTAAGCAGCCAGATCCGGCCCGGCCTCACACTGGACGCCGCCTATATCTGGGTGAAGGGGACGCATCTGGCGAGGTCCCGCGACTACAACCCGACCGATTCCCTAAGGGCTGCGGCTTTTCTTGCCGCCGGAAACTCGTCGGCGGCATTACTGGGCCAGAACTACTTTCGATCTGACACGGCGGTCTCGGACACGATGACCATGGAAGGATCGGCTTCCAGCATCTATAACGGGCTGAGGCTCGGGGTTCGAGGTCAAATTAATCCGGCATTGACGGTAAACGCTTCTTATACGTTCGCAAAAAGCGATCGATGATGCGGAAGAGATCTTCGCTCACACGAGGGCGCAGGATATGCGGAACTTCCGCGCCGAGCGTGGCCTGGCGCTCTACGATCAGCGGCACCGGTTTGTGCTGGCAGGCGTATACCAATCGCGCCGGCATGGAATGGCCCCACTTTCGTGGCTTTTGAACAACTGGTCGGTATCTCCATATCTGGAACTGGGCAGTGGCCGGCCCGTGAACGTCCTCCTCGGGACGGACAATAATCTCGATCAGGATCCGGGAAGTGACCGGCCGAATCTGGTGCCGGTGGAAACCGCCAGCAGCTCCTCCACGCGGTACGGGTCCTTTGCCGCACCCGCGTTGGGGACCGCAGGCAATGTTGGAAGGAACGCTTTCATGGGTCCGGGATACGCATCTCTCAACCTGCGTCTCCAGAGGGTCCTTCGATTGCGGGAAGCGCTCGACTGTCAGTTGATCGCCGAGACTTTCAATCTTTTCAATCGTACCAACGTCCGGAGCGTCAACCCGAATTACCAACGCGCCGGCGAACCCTTGTCCGCTTTCGACCCCAGACAAGCGCAATTTGGCGTCCGCCTTCAGTTTTGATTCCGGAGGGTCGACCGTTATTAAAATGGAGAACAGCCGAAATGAAACCAGCCCTTCTTTCTTTCGCACTACTGCTTGAGGCCTGGATCGCAGCCGGGCAACCGTCCCATCACAGCGGAACGAGCCAGACGACCACCACCGAGAAGCGACCTCACATGGAGCATCGTTTCGATCCGGAGCAATCCGCAAAATCATTCGACAATCCGGAGCGGGACGCCTGGCAGAAGCCGGACCAGGTTTTGGCGGCGCTGAATCTGAAGCGCGGAGACGTGGTGGCCGATGTCGGGGCTGGAACGGGATACTTTACGGTCCGATTGGCAAGGCACGCCTCGACGCCGAAGGTGTATGCCGCCGATATTGAGCCGGAGATGGTGGCCTATCTGCGCCAGCGCGTGGAAAAGGAAAGCCTGCGAAATGTTACTGCCGTTCGAGCGTCCAGCACGTCGCCGAACCTGCCCGAACCGGTGGATTGCGTGCTGGTGGTGAATACGTATCATCACATCGCGCAACGCGAGGAGTACTTCCGGCGACTCGGAGGTTCCCTCAAACCCGGCGGGCGACTCGCCATCATCGATTTCAAGAAGGGCGCCCCCGGTGGCCCGCCTGACCAGTTCCGTTTCACGCCGGAGGAGATCAAGGCGGAGTTGGCGCGAGCCGGTTTTGAACCGGTGGCTCAGCCTGATTTTCTTCCCAGGCAGACGTTCCTCATTCTCCGCAAGACCCGTTGATGAGAAGGGAGTGGTCGTGACCGTCTTCGACCGGACTCCGTTGTACGACTCCATCACCTCTCGCGACTCGGTAAGGAGGTACCCGACGATCTCTACCTCAGTTCGCCATTTTCACTGCGAGTGACGTCCACGAGTTCAGATATGTGCTTCAGTGCTCCATTTGTAAAGCGAGGCGAAGTGCTTTATCGGCGTGCAGTAGGGCCGTGTTGAATAGCGGCAGGTCACATTGCTCGGGGCCCAGCAGAAGCGGAATTTCCGTGCACCCGAGAATGATGCCTTCGGCGCCCCGGCTGCGCAGCTGCTCTACGACGTCCAAGTAAAAGCGCCGCGACTCGGGCCGAACTTCTCCCCGGCACAATTCCTGAAA
This sequence comes from uncultured Solibacteraceae bacterium, assembly GCA_964568355.1. Taxonomy (GTDB): domain Bacteria; phylum Acidobacteriota; class Terriglobia; order Bryobacterales; family Bryobacteraceae; genus JAJPJX01. Next base: position 2,609 of record CAZMRK010000113.1, read on the forward strand.
GATGATGCTGTGTACCCTGATCTGATCACAGGCTTCCGGGACCAACGCGGAGATGCCTGCTCGTTCCAGACCACCCAGGAAAAAACGCTCACGCATGGTGAATGTGGTTCCGAGGAGGCCGACGGTTCGGAGACCCGCGGCCAGAATTGCCTCGACCGTCGCGTCCACGATGCTCAGAAGGGGCATGCCGACCCCTTGTTGCACCTGGTCGAAGACGTAATGCATGGTATTTGTCGCGATCAAACCGAAATCGGCGCCCGCCAGATGCAGCCGCTCCAGTGCCATTGCCATTTCTTCTGCGGCCTCGGCCCATCGGCCGGTGCGCTGCCATTCCACAAAGTGCTGGAAGCTGACGCTGTAGATCAGGATCTCCGGATACCCGTAGTCTCCAAACTGCGCTGTGTAGGTCCGGGTAATGTGCTCGTAATAGAGCGCTGTTGATTCCGGGCTCATGCCGCCCAGGATGCCGATCTTTTTCATTTTGCCAATATCCGTTCTGCAACTTTCTTCTCTGACAGCAGCATCCCACCGAAGATTGGCCCCCTCCGCGAGCCGATCAACAGCTCCTTCCACTCGGTACTCAACGCAGCCTTTTCTCGTTGTGCATCTTCAGGCCGATTTGCTCTTGCTCTGGCCGGGACTATGCAGGGACTCTCGAGCGTCTTTCACGAAGCGCGCCATCGATTTGGAGACGTGGTCCAGGACGCTGGCCCATTCTTCGAGGTGCCGTTCGCCACTCGCCGTAAGGCGATAGATGCGGCGCGCGGGGCCACCGCCGTCCGTCTCCCACTCGGAAGATACGTTGCCGTTGATTTCCAGTTGACGGAGCGTCCGATACAGCGCGGCCTTTTCGATCTCGGCGTCGGTAAGGGCATGCTCGTGAAGGTCGCTCGCCAGATCGTAGCCGTACGAGCGGCCTTTCCTCTTCAGAAGCAGCAGCACTACCGGCTCGACGAAACGATATAGATTCCCCATCGCACAGGTGCAAGGCTGTCCCTTGCCATGGCGCTGGCAGATCCGTCTTGGCACGTACTCCTCCTGCTTTTTTCTTTGCCGCACAATGCCCTCCGATTCACAGCGTAACATTGAAATAGGTGCATATTCCACCTAAACGGCATAGGTTACACCTAACCTACCGCTGCACGGGCAGCCCGGCAAACTGATAGTTTTTGAACCCCCCGGCCAGGGAAAACACGTTCGTGTAGCCCAGCTTTTGCAGAGTCGCAGCCGATGCGACCGACCGCACGCCGCCCTTGCAGTAAAGGACGATGCACGCGGTTTTGTCTGCAACGACCGACGAGATCCTGCCGGAGAGCGTCCAGCGTGATATGTGCACCGCTGCTGACGCGTGGCCCGTCTGCCACTCGTCGTCCTCCCGCACGTCGATCAGAGTGAACTGCTTGCCTGAAGACATCCAGGTTTGCAGTTCTTGAGGAGATACCTCTTTGATCCGGTCGGCCGTGCCCTTCTCTAACGTCGCGGACGTCCTTTCGGAACCGCCTGAGGAACTGCAGGAGCAGAGGCTGCCTGCAACAAACGTCACAATGGCGAATCCCATCAACACCTTTCCACTTAGCCTCGAGCTATTCAACATTCAAACGCTCCCTTGTACGACTTGTAGTTAGTGTAGTGCGTCGCAAATTTTGCCCAATATGAAAACCCGCCGTAAAGCGGGGACTGGCATGAATTTCGCCGCATATGCGAAATTCGTAGCCTGTACCCGGGTTGCCCTGAACGCAGGTATACCGCCTGAAATCTGCGACGCACCACATTAGAATCCGAGACCGATCGCAGCAGCGCCTGCCCCCATACCTATGAGAAAGTTGACAGCCTTCACACCCGCAAACGAGCGCGGCGAATGCGCCAGCATCGGGAGCATCCCGTGGCCGTCCTGCACGATCGAACTCGCAAGAAGGACGCCAAACGGCGCTGCGCCTTGCGCGTAGAGCGTGACGAAAATCAGGTGAGGGCCGGATTCTGGAATCAGCCCGATCAGACATGCCATGACGAGCAGAAACCAATGGCTATGAAGGTTATCCCCACTCATTTTGAGTAGCCGCGCGATCGGCCCGCTCAGCGCCAGAGCACCGAAGGTCCACAAGAAGACGCGCGGCGCGTGCTTGCGAACGACATGCCGCCATAGATGTTCTTTAAGGAAATGTTCCGGCACTGTGACGGTCACAAAGAGCGACGCGGCCGAAACCAGCAGCAGCGTGACCCGAACCCAACCCCAATCGGGAGGACCGACAAGTCCTGCCGCCACCGCAGAGCAGAAGAGCACGAGCCCCGCTGTCAGACTCCCTCGGATGGCCCAGCAGTGTCTCCCCTGCTTCAGAACTCCAGGAGAAAGCAATGAAATCTGCTCGCCTTCGTGAAGCACGAGGGCCACGCACTGCGGCAGTTTTTGCAATTGACCACCCGCCAGGTAGTCCACGCTGGCGCCCGCGGCAATGGCGAGCAGGAAAAGCAGACCGGTCAGCGCCAGCGCCGTCTTTGGGATGAGCGCGAACATAACGAATGCCTCATCGCCGCTCGTCGCGATCATTGCCGCAACAACGGCTCCGAACGACACCGCGCCGTGGGAGTACATGGTGACGACGGTGAAAGCTCCGAGGCATCCGGGCGTTGCGCCCAACAAGCTAGCGATCAGGTACTGCGCCACATGGCCGCGGGCAAGCCGCTGTCCCCAAGCACCGCGGGTTGCCACATTCAGGCACTCGATCAGCAACATCATCGCGGCGACAAAGCCGGTGATCATCAGGCTTTCGAGTAGGACGTGGATCATCGCGGTCAGCGATCTCCCGTGCCTTCGTCCGGCTCCCCGGATGCAAAACGATCGTCGGCAATGCATCGATTGGAACAGGATTGATCGAACCATCCCGCGCTGCTGTTCGGATAGCAATCGAATTCGGGGACGTAGGGCTTGATGTCCAGCAGGGGTGTGCCGCTGACCATGTCAACGTCTGCAACATGGAGCAGATTATCTTCTACTCCGAGGAGCCGGACCACCGACAAACCAATGGGCGACGGACGCGCCGGCGCGCGAGTGGCGAAGATCCCGTGCTCCTGCTGGTCCAGAAACGGGGTGACCAGCATGCTGGACCCCGGCGCCTGATGCAGCCAATAGAGCAGCCAGATGCGATCGAACCCTTCGATATCGCGCAACCCGGCTTGAAAGCGGGGTTCGACACGTACTGTACCGACGGCTCCGGCTGCACGCGATGGCTGGATCGGACACCCGGGCGGTTCGTGAAATGGTGTCTCGATCACGCCGATGATCTCCAGTTTGAGTTGGTCGTGCATAAGTAGTGCAGATTTTCTTAACCTCGAGCCGCCGAAAGCCAGCAAAGCGCCGAAGCGACGCTGATGACGGCGGAGAGAGTCAAGTCTTTTCATTGGTGGCCCAGTATCAGTCGGGTTCCCACTCCCACGTCCTGCACGAGTGAATGGAATCGGGACCTCAGGTAGAAATGTGCAGACATTCCGGTGCAGTGACAAGGCGCCAGGAACTGGCACCCTCGCCGGCCAATTGCGTTCGCGCACTCCTCCAGTTGCTTGTGTGAAGCACGGCCGAGATGAAATCCGCCGATGAGTGCCAGAACATCGGTCTGTTTCGTCAACGTGCCGACACGATTGAGCGTATTGACCACCCCGGAATGAGCGCAGCCAACGATTACCACGAGGCCGTCCTGTGTCTCGATGAAGAGTGCCTGATCATCCGGGGTCGAATCCGTTTTGGTGCAGTCTTGATTGCAGAAGAACGTCGCCGGGCTTCCCTCGTCAGGGGCGAGCCGCGGGATTTCGCCAGTGCACCAGACGCCCAGAGACACTTCCGTTGGGGCGTCCGTCCAGACGATCCGGTTCCAGAGGCGGTTGAGCGCCTGCCGCGACGGTTCCGGCATTCCAATCGAACGGTGTGGCGGCACATCGTTTTTCGCGAACTTGGACTGCAGCGCGCCTGGATGGACAAACACGGCGCGAGGCCCGTCATCTTCGGGCAGGGCGGCCAGGCCGCCGGTATGGTCGAAGTGACCATGGCTCAGCACGAGAGCGTCGAGCCCCGCTATGCTCACACCGAGCGCCTTGGCATTGCTCCGAAGCACCTTTCCTTGGCCCGTATCGAAGAGGATACGCCGCCCGTCTGCTTCGATCAGCAGCGAGAACCCGTGCTCGGCAATGAGGTCTGGAGCGGCCACCGAATTGTCGGCAAGCACGGTCAATCGCAGATGGCGAATCATTTTGACGCCCAAAGCCCTTCGGCCTCATCGAGCTGCCGTGCAAGCGCCAGGTAGGTTTGCGAGGCCGGCGACTGAGGATCGGTGTCGAGCAGGCACTCTCCCCGGTCCCCGCCGTTGACGATGCGCGGATCGACCGGAATCCCGCCGAGGAACGGGATGCTCATCTCTTGGCAGAGCCGGGCGCCGCCGCCCGCGCCAAACAAGTCGGTATGTGCGCCGCAATGCGGACAGGCATATCCGCTCATGTTCTCCAGCACGCCAGCGATTGGCAGTTCGGCCTTCTGGCAGAAGGTGACACACCGGCGGACAGCGGCAATCGCCAGTTCCTGCGGCGTGGTGACGACAACGGCTGCCGCTGGCCGACCAATCAACTGGGCGGCAGAGAGAGGTTCATCGCCGGTGCCGTGCGGACAGTCGACCACCAGGTAGCCGAGATCGCCCCAGTCCACATCGCTCAGCAGTTGCTGGATCACCTTATACTTCATGGGACCTCGCCAGATGACGGCATCGGTTTTGTTCCCGATAAAGAAGCCGATGGACATCAGCGTCAAACGATCTCGGACAGTTACGGGCTGAATCGCTTGTCCGTTTGAAACAGGCACTCCAGCCTCACAGCCGAGGATCTTCGGCGCACTCGGACCATGGATGTCAACATGCAGCAACCCGACCTTTTGCCCCTGAAGCGAGAGAGCGACAGCCAGGTTTGCGGCTGCCGTGCTTTTGCCGACGCCGCCCTTTCCGGACACGACGACGAGGCGGCGGCGCACTTTCGCCATGCGTTCCTCAAGGCGCTGTTCATCGCTCTTCTTCGGTTCAGCGCCAATGGCAACAAGCGTTTCGTGGTGTCTCATCTGGGAAGCTCTTTCTGGACGCCTGAGATATGGCCGAGCCGTTTCAGGCTCTGATAGTAATCCTCCAGTTCCATCTGTCCGGAGTTGAAAGTTGCGACAACCCTTCCGCCGTCGAGGGCCACGGCATAGGGAGGATCGGTAAAGGAGAGCGCCTTCCGTAGAACAACGGCGTCCGAAGAGATGCCCGCATGAAGGCCCGTGTCCTCGAGGAAGGCGCGTGCAAAGCGTTGTTCCCGGGTCGGCAGGACAACCACTCGCGTTCCACCCCAGTTCTGTTTGGCCATCTTCTGGGCCACCGCGTAGCAGTGCATGCATTCGGGGTCGAAGAAATAGAGGAGGATGCGGCCGTGTCGAAGCGCCAGAGGACTGCCATCGACGACCGCGGTCTCCGGCACATCGGCGCTGCTGCGCCGGGTTGCCGACACACCGTAGGATACGGCCGCAATCAGGCACAAACAACCGGCGATCAGAGCGACCTGGCGCACTCCACGAGCCTTCTGCGACCACATGGCGGCGGCGAGCGCGAGTCCCAGCATGACGGCATCGCCGGCGAAGAAGGCAGGGCCTACAACCCGCGCAACCCAGGGAAAACAGCTACAGTCTTCGCCCAACAGGCGGTCGTACAGAAACGCAAAATACACCATGAAGACGATCAGCATCGCGGCGGCCAGCCATGCGCCCCAACGCCGGTAGCGCGGGAGAAGCAACAGCGCGCCGGTCAAGGTCTCGGCCACCGCGGCCGCGATCGCCGTTGGAAGGCTCAGTGAGACCGGGACAAGCAACTGTATGATGCGCTCCCCCGTTCCGTTTAAGTCCGTCAGCTTCCAGATGCCGGACACCAGGAACACGAGGCTCAGGACGTCGGCGGCAACGGCCCCCGCCATTGCCTTCAACCGCGATCTAGTCTGAACAGATTCTACAGGGCACACTGCGTGCTGGACCGTGCTCATGGTGCTCTGACCGCCTCCCTTCTGCTTCCGCCAATCGGCTCTTGACCGGCATTAGGAGGAAGTGTAAGATAAGTGTTATTTGCACCTATTCAGTATTGCATAAAGGAGCGCAAAATGAAAATCGCCGTCAGTGCGAAAGGGGAAAGCCTCGTGAGTGAGGTCGATCCCCGCTTCGGCCGGGCGGCCTGGTTCCTCGCCTTTGAAACCGACGACGGGACGTGGCAGGCGGTGAACAACACCATAGCCATTTCAGCGACACACGGCGCTGGCATTCAGTCCGCGGAAACGGTATGCCGGCTGGGAGCCGGAGCAGTCATCAGCGGGCACATCGGTCCTAAAGCGTTCGCTGTGCTTGCTGCCGGTGGTGTGAAAGTCTATCAAGGTGACGCCAGAACGGTGCAGATGGCAATCGACGATTTCAAAGGTGGACGCCTACCGGAAATTGAGAGATCGAACGGTTGATATCACCGATCGGAAAGGAGCAGAACATGCCATTCATGGACGGAACAGGCCCTCTCGGCGAAGGTCCGGGATCCGGCCGAGGTAAAGGAAGGTGCGCGGCGGGGACCAGAGGGGCTGGTCGCGGCATTGGATTGGGCCGGCGACTGGGAAGGTGTGCGGCACGCGATCCGAAGACGGCTCTTGCGCAGGAAGCCAGTTTCCTCGAAAGGCAGCTCGACCGCATCAAGCGGCAAATCCAGGGGCCGGGTGGCGGAAAGGCGGTTTAATCGCTACTTGTCGATACCGATCGACAGGAGTGCGTGGATTCCGTTGCTGGCGTGTGCAGGAGTGCTGGTTGCTGCAATCACCCTCCAATGGCAGACTGTCGCCGTTGGGCTTGCGGTTCTCATAGCATTGCTGGGATTCTTTTTCCGCGATCCGGAGAGGCAGACCTCCGCGGACGCCCGCGCGTTTGTAAGTCCCGCGGATGGCGTTGTGACACGGGTTGGTGTGAATGAGGATCCCAGGGTCGGTTCGGTTGGCGGCCCTTTCGTGACAATCTTTCTCGCAGTATGGAACGTGCACGTGAACCGCGCCCCGCGTCACGGCTCCGTCGAAAGAGTCATCTACGAGCCAGGGGGGCATGCGATGGCATTTCGGGACAGCGCAGCTTCGAATGAGAGCAACTGGATCTGGTTTCGGTCAGGCGACGTGCAATTCGTGGTTCGACAGGTTGCGGGAAAGATCGCGCGCCGCGTCGTTTGCCGCCTCCGGCCCGGAGATTGGGTTCGTCAGGGGCAGCGTCTTGGGATGATCCGTTTCGGCTCGCGGACGGATCTCTTTCTCCCTGCTGGGAGCCGGGTTCTGGTCCAGCCTGGAGATAAGGTTCGCGGCGGCGTCTCGGTGATCGCGTTGGCTCCGGGCGTGGAAGTTGGGGAACGCCAATGATTCGGATTGCGGTGGCAAGTGGTAAAGGCGGTACCGGAAAGACTACGGTTGCGACGAGCCTGGCCCTGTGTATCGCACACGAATGCCCGGTCCATCTACTGGACTGCGACGTGGAGGCCCCGAATGCCGCGTTCTTTCTGCACCCGGCATTCGACACGGTCGAAGACGTGTCGGTTCTCGTGCCGAGGATCGACAAGTTGGCGTGCACCCGCTGCGCGGAGTGCAGCAGCCTGTGCGCGTTTCATGCACTCGCCACGACGGCGAACGGCGTGCTTGTATTTCCAGAGATCTGCCGCGGTTGCGGCGGATGCGCGCGGGTATGCCCTGCCGGCGCGATCACTGAAGCCCCGCGACCGGTGGGGAAGATATCGCGGGGAACAGCCGGAAAGATTCGCATTACACAGGGAACGCTGAATTCCGGCGAGATCGCCACCGTACGGCTGGTGCACGCCGTAAGGGCGAGCGCATCGTCGGCTGAGGTCGTGATCGTGGACGCTCCACCGGGCACGCGCTTCCGGGTGGTCGCCGCGGTCGATGGTGCCGATTTCGTCGTATTGGTGACGGAATCCACTTCGTTTGGCCTCAATGAACTCCGGCTCGCGGCGGAGATGGTCAACGACCTCGGCTTGCGGACAGGCGTCCTGATCAATCGTGACGAACCCGGCGACGGCCGCATGGACCGGTTCTGTAAAGCTTCGCGGCTTCCCATTGTCGGACGAATCAAGGATGGTCGCAGAGTTGCGGAAGTGTACTCTCGTGGCGATCAGCCCTTTTCTGCGCTGTCTTCTTTTCGCGCGGAAATCGACGCGCTTGCCCTTCGGCTGAGAAGCGAGGTGGGCGTGTGAAGGAAATTGTCGTCTTAAGCGGGAAGGGC
>CAZMRK010000114.1:0-50563 GCA_964568355.1 uncultured Solibacteraceae bacterium
CCAAGCATGGGCATCTGCTGGCCGAGCGGTTCAACCTGGGGCGCCGCGAACAGGCGCTGCTCTGCGTATTGCTACTGCGGGGAGCGCAGACCGTAGGAGAGCTTCGGGGGCGCACCGAGCGGATGTATGCGTTCGACGACCCTTTGAATTACCCACAACTTCAGTCGGTGTAGAATGAAGCCGCAAGGTGCCGAAACAAAGATGGGTTGAATTGTTTCAAGAGGCTCTGCAACGTCCCGGCACTCCTGCTACGAGCGGGGCGGCGGAGGCTCTCGACAAGGAACTGGCGGGCTGCCGGTTCTGTGACCCGAGACTCGGACGGCGATTTCGGAGGCTGGTTGGGCAATTGGCAACCAGCCTCGGCCAGACCATTCCGCTGGCTTGCCAGGATTGGACGAACACTAAGGCAGCGTATCGATTCTTTTCCAACGGGCGGGTCAATGAAACGGCGATTCTGGCCGGGCACTTTCAGGCCACGCGTGAACGCTTCGCAGCGACGGAGGGACCCATCCTCATCCTGCATGACACGACGGAATTCAGTTATACCCGGGAATCCAAGGAGGCGATCGGCATCCTCTATAAGGTGTGTGGCAGAAAGGATAAAGATGGACGTCCCCGCCTCCACACTGTGTGCGGCATCCTGATGCACTCCAGCTTGGCCGTTACCACGGAGGGGTTGCCACTCGGACTGGCGGCAATCAAGTTCTGGACACGGAGTAAATTCAAGGGGACCAATGCCCTGAAGCGGAAGGTAAATCCGACGCGGGTGCCGATCGAGGCCAAAGAGAGTGTGCGCTGGCTGGAGAACCTGAATGAATCTACCAGTCTGCTGGACGCACCGTCCCGTTGCATTCACATCGGAGATCGCGAGAGCGACATTTACGAACTATTTTGCGCCGCGCAGGAAAGCAGCACCAAATTCCTGGTACGCACGTGCGTGGACCGCTTGGCGGGCGATGGTCGGCACACGATTGCGGCCCTGATGCGGCGGGTCAAGGTGAAAGCGATTCACGAGGTGGAGGTTCGCGATGCGAAGGGGACGGTGTCGCAAGCGACCGTAAAAGTGAAGTATCAGCGGTTGCGCGTGTATCCGCCGGTTGGCAAACAGAAGGAATACCCGCCGCTGATGCTGACCGTGATCTACGCCCAGGAAGCATCCACGCCGCGGGGCCGGGATAAGATCGATTGGAAGTTGATTACCAACCTGCCGGTACGCAGCCGTAAGGACGCGGTGGAGAAGTTGGACTGGTACGCGATGCGGTGGCGCATCGAAACCTTTCACAAGATTCTGAAATCCGGCTGCCGGGCAGAAGCATCCAAACTGCGAACCGCGCAACGGATCGTCAACCTCATCGCCGTATTTTGTGTTCTCAGTTGGCGGATCTTCTGGATGACCATGATGAACCGCGTGGCCCCAGCCGCATCGCCGCTGGTTGCGCTGACAGAAGTGGAGACCCAACTGCTGGATGCCCTCCTTCCTGAAAGGGCCAAACGTCGGAAGGCGACGCTCTCCACCTATCTCATTAAGATTGCCCGATTGGGAGGCTATCTCGCCCGTGCGAAAGATTCTCCACCTGGGAACATGGTCATGTGGCGCGGCTTGTCGCGGCTCACGGACATCGAACTGGGATTCCTGATGGGAGTGGAACTTTGTGGGTAATTCAAAGGCTCGCCGCTCGATTACGCGGCATTCGGCCGGACGGACGGTATGGCGTCAGCGCAATGCAGCATCGGTTCACCGAACATGGCGCTGGGACCGGACGGCAAACTCTGGGTGGCGACGGTGCAGGGCTTGGCGATGCTCGACTTGCGCCGACTGGCGGTCGACAAAAGCAAGCCCAAGGTCTATGTTGACGAAGCCATCGTCGGACGAGAGGCCCGGCCGGCCGGGCGGGAACTGATTCTGCCGCCCGGCACTCACCACGTCGAACTGCACTTCGATTCGATTTCTCTGGGGTGGCCGGAAAAGCTGCGCTTCCAATACCGCATGGACGACGTTGACCCCGTGTGGCTGGACGCCGGCAATAACCGAGCCGCGGTGTACACGAGCGTACCGATCGGCGCGCACACCTTCCACGTCCGCGCCTGTAATAGCAGCGGCGTCTGGGATCGGACCGGGATCATCTTCCGGGTCACGCAGAAACCCTTCTTCTATGAGACCGTCTTGTTCCGGCTGGCGATGGCGGCTCTGTTCGGGCTGTTGCTCGCCGCCGGCTACAAGCTACGCGTCCAGCAGGTGACCAGCCAGATGCAAGCCCGTCTCAACGAGCGCGTGGCAGAAAGAACTCGTGTGGCGCGCGAACTTCATGACACCTTGCTACAGACCATCCAGGCGAGCAAAATCCTCGCCGACGCCTCCCTCGACGGCCCGGCGGATACGGCGCGGATGCAAGGCACTCTGAAACGCCTCTCGGAGTGGCTGGGGCGGGCCGTGCAGGAAAGCCGCGCCGCGCTTAGTTCGCTCCGCCTCTCGGCAATTCAGCACAACGATATCGCGGAATCCCTGCGAGCCACGGCCGGCGAGAACTGTAAGAGCGGAGTAATCGACATTGTATTCACGGTCGAAGGTTCGGGCCGCGAAGTCCATCCGATCGTCCACGACGAAGTCTACCGCATCGGGTGTGAAGCCATTCGGAACGCCTGCGCACACTCGGGCGGCAGCCGCATCGATGTCGAGATCAGCTATGCCCGCGATCTGGTCCTGCGGGTCCGCGACAACGGCCGCGGCATCGACGCCCAGGTCCTCGCCGCCGGCAAGGAAGGGCACTTCGGTCTCAAGGGAATCCGCGAGCGGGCCGACAGGCTCGGTGGAAAGCTGAACCTGAACTCCTCCAGCGCCGGCACGAGTGTCGAGCTCATTGTCCCCGATGGGCTAGCCTTCTCGAACCGGCGAACGGCGACGGGAGAGGTGCGCGTCCGCGTCCTGCGGTTTTTCGGCTTGCAGTTATGAACCGCAGCCGATGCCGGACCGGGGGGCCGGCGCATCGGCCTTTTCCGGGGCATCCCGCAGAGGGGTTGTTTCCGCATCCCTCGTTCGGGTGAAGCCGGCACCACCAGGAAAATAGTATTTTGCAGGAAGTGAGTGCATGGAGAGGGCAACTGCGGGAGGACTGTGGGATGACTGGGCCGATCCGAATCTTATTGGTGGACGACCATCCACTCATCCGGGACGGAATTGCGTTCGCGTTAAAATCCCAGGCGGATGTGCTGCTTGTCGGCGAGGCCACGAACGGGCGGGAGGCCGTCGAACTCTTCCAACGAGAAAAGCCGGACGTCACCCTGATGGATCTTCAGATGCCAGTGATGAACGGAATCGATGCGATTCTCGAGATTCGCGCCGAACATCCACTGGCGAGATTCGTGGTGCTGACGACGTACTCGGGCGATGTGCTGGTGAATCGAGCCTTTAAATCCGGCGCAAGCGGATACCTCCTGAAAAGCATGCTGCGGGAGGAACTGATTGAGACAATTCGGACCGTACACGCAGGCGGCCGACGGATCCCACTGGAGATCGCGCAGGATATGGCGGAGCATCTGGACGAAGAGTTGCTGACGAGCCGCGAAGTCGAAGTACTGCGCAGAATTTCCGAAGGATGTTCCAACAGGGCAGCGGCAGCCCGCCTCAACATCACGGAAGAGACGGTGAAAAGCCACATCAAGAACGTCTTCGCGAAGCTTCGGGCGAATGATCGCACGCACGCAGTTCTGATCGCCATGAAGCTCGGCTTCCTAGATGTCTAGGCGTTTGCGATTTCACGGGGCGAAGGCGGGCTGCACGGCTGCGCGACCCAGAGTTTGCTTCAAGTGGGCGGCCAGCTTCTTCTTAGAGTTGAAGACGCGCCACTGGACCGTCCCGATGGGGATCGACCGGGCCGCCGCGATTTCGTGATATTCCCATTCTTCGACGAAGCGAAGCACCATTACGTCCCTCTCGCGCGAGTCGAGGACGCCGAGCCAGTTGTCGAATTCGAAGGCTGCGATTCCTTGGGCTGTTGGCTTCATATCGGGGATGCGTTCCGCGAGTTCCCCCAAATCGACCGGTGCGCCCTCTCGCGCGAGCCTGATGCGCGTCCGGCAGTTTGCATTCCGAGCGATGCGGAACAGCCACGGGCGGAACAAGGCGCGGTTGCGAATGTTTCCGGCATACAGGTGAACTGCGAGCATGACTTCCTGGGTCAGGTCTTCGGCCGCCGCGGTGCTGTGGCCCCGCCGCCGGAAGAACGCGATCAGTTGCGGCACAAAGAGCTGAAACATACAAGTAAAGTCGTCCTCACCGCGGCTCGCGAGATAGCGATTCACCACATCAGATTCCACGAAGTTGGTCACGGGTTGTCCCTCCTTGGTTGCACTTATCTTTTTGAAGTGTGCGGGATTTGCAGCGGAGAATCGTCCCGAGATCATGTGGTTTTCCGATCCCTCACAAGAGGCGTCCGAACTCCCCCGATCGTGGTAGCCACGGACCGATTGCAGTGCGCGGCAGGAGGCGGATGGAGAGCCGGTTCAAGAAGGCGCGGACCCGCGCTTGAACCTGTCTAGACGCTGCTATGGGCCTGGACGGATCGACAGACCATCCGGCGCGCCCGGAACAGCCTGCTCTTGACCATTGGGACGCCCGACTGAAGACGGAGGGCGGCTTCGCGGAGCGGAATCTCCTCGAAGTCGCACATCATGAGGACACAGCGGTATTTCGCCGGCAGCCCCGCGATCGATTGGAGCATGGACCGGCGGACTTCGGCGTGCGTTGCCACATCGAGCGGCGATTGATCGGCGGAAGCGCGATTTTCCAGGAACGGCGAGAACGCTTCGATGGGAGCTCTCCGAATGGACCGGTGATGCTGGAGCACCTCATTGATGGCCACCCGGATCAACCAAGTCCGAAACGCGGCCTCGGCGCGAAACGTTTCGAGGCGCCGCCATGCCTTGAAGAAGGTCTCCTGGACGAGATCGTCGGTATCGGATGCGTTCGGCACCATGGACCGGATTTGCGCCCTGACGGCCTTAGTGTGGCGCTCGATCAGGACGTCGAAGCAGGCCCTATCTCCGGCGAGCGTGCGCTCTACCAAAGCAGTATCGGCAAGTGCGGTAAATGGGGGCATCACATCCGAAATGAGTCGGCGGCCGCGGAGTTTGTTGGTTGGGAGACCGGTGGCGGGGCGGAAGGATCTGGTGGAGCGTCCAAAACGTCGACGCGGCGCGCTGAAGCGCGCGCTACGGCGCTTCGCGGTAAGAAATCCTGCTAGAGCTAGAGTCCGGGAGTGCGCCCGATGGCTTGCTGGAGTTCGGCGCAGGCGAGAGCGTAGGCCGATTGGGCTTGCAGCAGTTCCGCCTCGGCCTTGTAGCGCGCCGCTGTAGCCTGGTAGCGTTCGGAGACAAGCGATACGTTCTGCGCCAGCCGGTTCGATGCAAGCCGTTCCCCTTCCTGCCGCAGCCGCACCACCTCCGTCGTCACCTCCACCATTCGCTTTGTGCGTTCAATCTTGTTATAAATTCGTTCAATCTCGACCGCAGCCTGGTCCTTGAGTCTCCGCACGTTCTCCTCCGCCTGTGCCAGTTGCGCCTCGTGCTCTTTCACCTTCGCCCCCCGCTTGCCGAAGTCGAACACGTCCCAGGTGAAGTTCAACCCGAAGGTTCCGAAGTTTCGGACCAGGAACGGCACTCCGTTCTGATAGCTGTGGCGGGCAAATGCCGTGATGTCCGGGATATACGCCGATGTCGCGATTCGGACCGCGGCCCTGGCGCGCAGAACCGTCTGCTCGGCTTCGCGGATTTCCGGACTTTCCGCCCAGGCGATGCGAACGTACGCTTCCTTCGATTCGAGCTCGAACGAGTCCGGAACCCCCGGCTGCAGTTCGACCTGTGTGTCGAGCGGCAGGCCCAGGACATCGTCGAACTCGGTGTTCAGGTCGGATAGTTGCAGGTCCGCGCTCAGCAGCGCCTGGCGGCTCTCGAGAAGCCCTGCGCGCGCGGCTACAACGTCCACGTGCAGCGCGCTGCCGTTGCGCTCATCGTCCTGGCTCTCGCGCAGATGCCCGGATGTATAAGCAATCTGCTGCTCAGCAGCCCGTTTCTGCAGGGTGGCGGTAAGGATGGCGTAGTAGAGCTGATGCGTCTTGAGGGCCACCAGAGTCTCCGCCTTTTGCAGGCCGATCCGGCTGGAATCAACTTCGGAGGCAGCGATGCGGTTCGCCTTCGAGATGCGGATCAGTTGCGTGAGCGGCTGCGCGATGGTTGTGCCGCTGACGACGAAGGTCTGCTGTCCCTGCGGGATGCGAACGTTCTCGCCGGGAACCGGACCCACCCCGGGATATACGCCGAGGGCTCCGGCCGCCAGTCCGATGTTCTGGGCATCGGTCACGCGCAGCAGTTCGGAGTGATTGCTGATCCCCGGAAAGTACCCTGATCGCTCGGCCGCTTTTTTCTGCTCGGTCTCGACGACGTGGAGTCGCGCGATCTTCAGTGCCCGGTTTTCGCGCAGTGCCAGGTGTACCGCCTCGGCGAGCGTGAGGTGCCGCGCCTCGCCTGCCAACGCCTGCCCGGACTGGAAAATCGCGATTGCCGGCAGGAGAACGGCCGGGAAGAGTTTGCTCGATCTCATGGCTTGCCGTCCCCTCCGCTGCGCGTATGAACCGTTGCCGTCACCGAGAGGCCGGCGCGCAGGCGGTCCAGGCCGGCTTGTCCGGGATCCAGAATGATCTTGACTGGGATGCGCTGAACGATCTTGGTGAAGTTCCCAGTGGCGTTGTCCGGCGGCAGCAGCGCAAACTGCGACCCGCTTGCCGGCGCAACCTGGGATATCCGTCCGCGCAGCGTGAAACCCGGGAACGCGTCGACTCGAATCTCCGCCGCATCGCCCGCGCGCATGTGACGGACCTGTGTTTCCTTGAAATTCGCCTGCACCCAGAGATCGCTCTGCACAAGCGACAGCACCTGTGCGCCGGGTCCGACAAACTGGCCGGGCCGCACCTTGCGCTCGCCGACCACGCCATCTGCCGGAGCCGTGATGCGCGTGTAGTCCAGGTTGGTCCGTGCCACCTCCAAGCCGGCGCGCTTCGCGCTCAGATCGGCGCGCAGCAGCAACTCCTGAGAGTCGAGCACCGCGCGCTGACGTTTCTGCGCTTCCACTTCGGCCTTGCTGCCCTCCAGGTGCGCCTGGGCCCGCTTCAGATCGGCGCGGCGGCTCGCTACCAGCGCGCTCGCCGCAGCCAGATCGGCTGCGCGGCTTTCGGCCAGGGCGCGCATCCGCTCTTCTGACGCAACTACTTGTTCCAGGCGCTGGAGTGTTGCGGATTCCGCGGCGGCAAGGGCCTCCTGACGGCGCCGTTCCGCGAGTGTCTGGACGGCATCGGCGCGCGCGGCAGCAAGCCCGTTTTTCGCGCTGAGAATCGCTGAGGAAGCCGCTTCGATCCCCGCCTCGGCGGCTGCAATCTCCGCCTCCGCCGAGTGGGTGGCGGCCTCGGCCTGGAGAATTCGCGCGTCCTGCAACTCTTTTTGCCGCTGGTTGTTCACCAGCGCATTCTCCGCGCCCGCCACGGCCGCTTCAGCCTGGCGAACCTGCGCCCGGTAATCATCGTCCCGAAGCTGTACCAGGAATTGGCCCAACTTCACTTCCTGGTAGTCGGAAACCGCCACAGCGGCTACCGTTCCGGCTACCTTCGTGCTCAACGGTGTCAGATCGGCGCGTAGATAGGCATCGTCGGTACTCTGCGATGCCTGGTTCGCACCCCAGACATTCCAGTTGGCCGCGATGATCCACAGGACCAGCGCGGCGGTGACCAGGATCACCGCCGGAACAACAAAGCGCTTCACGCGTTCAAGCGGCGGCGCGCCCCTTTCAATTACCTCTGCCTCGGCCATATGCAGCAAGAGAGCGCCCAGTGCCGCTGGTTTGTTTGATGGGGGAGTTCGGGAGTTGCGCTGCGGATTGTGAAACCACGCCGAAAGAGCCAACAAAGCGGGGCAGGCGCTGCTCTTGGTTATTGAGAATCTCCAGTGGGGCGTTCCGGCCTAAAACGTCGACGCGAGCGTCGACGCTGCGCGCTACGGAGCTTCGCGGGGGTGAACTAGTTGGCGAATGAGTAGCGAAAACAGACCGGCGCTCGGCTCCATGCCGCCGAGTGAAGCGCGGGGCACAGGTCCAAGCGCGGCGCCCATGAGCCCCCATCCGTACATTGGAGTTCTGGGTGTCTTTCTCGGGGCGACGATCGCGACTCTGAACTCGCGCCTGCTCAGCGTGGGCCTGGCGGATCTGCGCGGCGCGCTTGGTGCGGGCTTCGACGAGGCATCCTGGATTCCCACAGCGCTCAACATGGCCACCATGTTCATCGGGCCGTTTTCGGTTTGGCTCGCCACCCTATTCGGGCCGCGAGCGGTGCTGCTTTCGTCGGGTGCCATCTTCACCGTCGTTTCGCTCCTGCTGCCGTTCGCCCCCTCGCTGCCGGCGGTCCTGGCGCTGCAGGTTGTGGCGGGCCTGTCCTCCGGAACGTTCTATCCGCTGACGCTCACGTTCGTGGTGCGTAATCTGCCCCCAAAGCTGATCATCTTAGGAGTCGGCGCTTATGCTCTCGATATCGTGTTCACCAGCAACATCGGGGCGCTGATCCAGGGCATTCTGGTCGAACACCTCTCGTGGCGGTGGATGTTCTGGTGCCCGGCCGTCCTCACACCGCTCATGATGCTCTGTGTGTATGCCGGAGTCCCCCGGCTGCCGAACCACGCAAGGCCGTTCCTACGCACAACAGACTGGCGGGGGTTCCTCTATGTGAGCCTGGGCCTGAGCCTGATCTATGGCGCGCTCGACCAGGGCGAGCGTCTCGACTGGTTGAACTCCGGCCTGGTGGTTGCTCTCCTGGCAGCTGGATCGTTCCTGCTCCTTGTGGCCGCCGGACGGCGCTATCGCAGTCCGAATCCCATGATCAACCTGCCGTTTCTGAATGCTCGCAATGTCATCATCCTGGGACTGGGCATTTTCTTCATCCGCTTCACCCTGCTGACATCCATCCTGGTCATCCCCGGCTATCTCGGCAACGTGCAGCAGTATCGGGCACTCCAGACCGGCGCGTCGCTTGCGTGGGTGGCGGCACCGGAGTTCGTGTTCGTGTGGATCGCAGCCCTCCTCACAATATTTATCAACTCGAGAATCGTGATGGCTGCCGGATTCGGGACTATCGCCGTCGCCGCCTGGCTCTGCGCCCACCTGGACAGCTCGTGGTCCGGGCAGAGCTTCGTGCTCCGCGAGGTGCTGCTCGCCGCCGGCATCGCCCTGGCCTTTGTGGGACTCGTCACCAGCCTTCTGCTTCTTGCACTCGAAATGGGAGCGGTCACAAGCGTGGGAAATGCGGCTACCTTTTCAAGCAGCATGCATGGGATGCGCATCCTGGGCGGACAGGCGGGCGTGGCGCTGCTGACCCACTTTCTTTCAGAGCGCGAGAAGTTCCACTCGAATATGCTCGGCCTTGGTGTGGACGCCGGCAACTGGATCACAGCGGAACGCCTTCGGGGCCTGGCGGCGGCGTTCGCGCCGGTATCGAACGGCATGGAGGAGGCGCAGGCGCGCGCGGCAGCCTTGTTAGGTTACCAGGTTCGTGCGCAGGCGTACACGCTGGCCTGCGGCGATGCCTTGCTGCTGGTCTGCGCGGCAATCGTCTCGTATCTGCTCATAGCGGCGTTCCTCCGGCCCAGCCAGATTCAACTCAGCGACCTTCGGCGCAGCACCCGGGCGCAAAGAAAGCCAACAAGCCGGACGGAATGAGACTCATTCCGGTTGAGAATAAAATGAGCCGGATATCGAGACGGGCTTTTCCCATCTTTGTTCTATTCGCCGCAATCTGCTTGCCGGATGCCGTCCGGGCGCAGTTGCGAAGCGACCAGATCGAGTCCGCCAGGGACGAAAAAGAGGCGCACCTCGAGCCCGAGCAGCCTTCGCGGCCGGAACGGGACTTTGTCCGGGCACAGAACAGCCTGCCTTATCGATTGCTCACCGGACAAGTCGGCGGGTTCGGCATCGGCTTCGGCCAGATCGCCCCAGGCTCCGGATTCTCGATCGGTCCCCAGTACAAGCGAACGGATTTGCTCGATGGCCGGCTCACGTTCAGTGCCGGCGCGCGAGTGGCCGCGAACCAGTCCTATCTCGGGCGCCTCGACCTGACACTCTACGGATTGCCCGGCGACCGAGGATTCCTCGGATTCAGCGTAGTCCATCGCGACATCTCCGAGATGCCGTATTACGGCCCCGGCCCAAGTTCCGATAAGTCCGGCCGCAGCAATTTCAGGCTGGAAGACACGAACCTGGAGGTCAGCCCGGGCATTCAACTATGGCGCAATCTGCGAGTAGGAGCCATCGGATCGCATCTCGCGGTGAACACCGGCCCAGGACATTCGAGCACATATATCTCCGCCGAGCATCAGTACGGCCCCAACGTGACTCCGGGCATCGACCGCCAGTCCAGTTTCTGGCGCGGCGGCGGATTTGTCGAATACGATTGGCGCGACCGGCCCTCCGGGACTACGCGCGGAGGCAAATATTTTGCCCGCTACCTGCGCTACCTGGACCGGGACCTCGGCCGGTACAGCTTTTTCCGCCTAGATCTGGATGCTTCGCAGTATGTGCCGCTGCTGAATGGAACGCATGTCATCGCGCTGCACGGATCGTCCTCGCTCACCAGCCACAACGGAAGTCAGACGGTGCCGTTCTATCTGCAGCCGACTCTCGGTGGCTCAGACACTCTGCGAGGTTATCGCTTCTTTCGCTTCTACGGCGACAACTCGGTCATGATCAACGCCGAGTACCGGTGGCAGATTTCGCCGCTTCTCGATATGGCTGTTTTCAGCGACGCCGGCAAGGTTTTCAACCGTTGGGAGCAATGGAATCTTCACTCGCTCGAAAGCGACGTGGGCTTCGGGTTCCGTTTCAAGTTCCGGGGAAGAGTGGCATTGAATCTCGACACGGGTTTCAGTCACGAAGGGTTTCAGATATGGTTTCGCGTAAACGACTTATTTTGATCGCAGCCGGCAGTCTCTTCGCTACATTGGCGTGCTGCCTCAGCGCAGCGGACCTGACGCGCCCCTCCGGCAGGAAGTTTTATCCCGACGACCCGATTTGGCGCGAACCGGCGCCGAGGGCGGTGACAAAAGTCGCAGTGCGAAAAGTAGACGATCTCTATGACTTCGTCGCGAACTCATACGTCACCCCGGGACGCGAAGGCAAGTCGGGGAGACTAACGACCAGGAGCGCGCTGGATATCAATACGGTGGGCGAAGTCCCTGATGGCCCCTGGTACACGAACCGGCACTGGCTGCGGCGCATGTCGATCGCCGAGTTGCAGCGCGGCCCGGGGAACGAAACTCCGCCCGACCGCGCTGCCCGGTGGAAAGTGGTTGCGGCCAAGAGCGACGGCGTGACACCTGGTTTCGTGATCGAAGATGCCCGCGGCAATCGCTATCTGCTGAAGTTTGATCCACCCGACGCGCCGGAGTTGTGCTCCGCGGCAGATGTGGTCGGCAGCAAGTTCTTCTATGCGCTCGGCTATTACACGCCGGAGAACTACATCGTCCGCTTTCGAAGCGAAGCTCTCGCGATTGACGGCGCCGTCACGTGGAAGGATGCGCAGGGGCGCCAACATCCGCTGACGCACAGCGCCATCGCCCGTCTTCTCAAGCGGCAGCCGAAGGCAGCGGATGGAACCTACCGCGCGTTGGCGAGCCGCTGGATCGGCGGAAAGGTTGTGGGGCCGTTCAGCTACCGCGGCACGCGCAGCGACGATCCGAACGATACGATTCCCCACGAGGACCGTCGCGTTCTGCGCGGCCTGGCCGTTTTTTGTGCGTGGCTGAACCATCACGATACCCGCTCCATTAATTCGATGGACACGCTGGTCACGGAGAACGGCCGGCAGTACCTCAGGCATTACCTGATGGACTTCGGCTCCATTCTCGGCAGCGCGGGCTACGGCCCCAAGGAGCCCTGGGTGGGGCACCAGTATTACATCTCGCGCCGGGATGCAGTGGTGCAGACAGTCACCTTTGGCTTCTACGCGCCGCGCTGGATGCGGTCGGACTATCCGCGGCTCCGCGGAGTCGGACGGCTCGATTCGTGGTCCTTCGACCCACCCGCATGGAAGTCGAACTATCCGAACCCGGCGTTCCTGATGATGGACTCAAACGATGCGTTCTGGGCGGCGAAGCAGGTCGCCACGTTCAGCGATGCCGAGATCCGGGCGATCGTGGCTACCGGGGAACTGAGCGACCCGAAAGCTGCCGACTGGATCGCGCGATGCCTGATCGAGCGCCGCAACCGGATCGCGCAGGCGTGGTATTCGAGAGCGCTTCCACTGGACCGGTTCCGCATCGCCGATGGCCGGCTGGCTTTCGACGATCTGGGCGCGGCTCTCCCGCTGCCGGCCGGGCAGAGCTACGACGTACGCTGGTCGGCGTTCGATAACGAAACGGGTCAACTTGCCGCCATTGCCGGGGCGAGCGGAGCGAAGCTGCCGGCGTTAGGCCGCAATGCGGAACACGTCGCGGCCGATGTAACCTGCAGCGGCTCCCCTGACTCGTGTCCGGAAAGCATTCGGGTTTACTTGCGGCGCGGTGACTCTGCCTGGAACGTCGTGGGCGTGGACCGATACCAGAATCGAAAGCAACCATGAGCCCGGCGGACCTCATCGCGGAAACGGCAGCAAGCCTCAGCGCGCCGGTCTCGGCACCACACCCGGGCGCTGATCTGCATTGCGCCCGAAACCGCAGACCGGAGAGTCCCCGGAGCAAGGCTCGTATCGATCAACGGGTGGCCGCCGACGCCGCTCACCGGCTGGGAACATTGGCCATTCTCACCGGCATCTCCGTTGTCGGGATGACGCTGGCGCAGAACGCACTTCAGCCCGAGCTGGCCGCCGCGCACAGGGCACCGTTGTTCCAGCTCTCGGCCCTGTTGCTGGTGCTGGCTTCGCTGGGTTTGGCTGCGCTCGAACGATGCGGCCTCGCGCGGGCACAGACGCTGCTCGACCTCGGGTTGGCGTTCGAGGTCGCGGGCGCGTTCGTCATCGCCACCATGGAGAACTCGCTCCCGTGGGCAAACTCGCCGGTGCGGGGATCGAGTACCGTGGCCGTCTGGATCGCGGTTTGCATCCTTGTTATTCCGAACCGGCTCGCAAAGAGCCTTGCCGCGGCGCTTGGGTCAGTGGCCATGATTCCGATCGCCCATTTGGTCTGCTCCCACGCTTTGGGGTATCCGGCGCTGTCCTGGGAGCGCTTGCTCAGTTACATGCTGAGCGCGCCGCTCGTCGCAGGTTGGACGCTTTTCATCAGTACGCGTGCGTACCGGATGCAGCACGACGTCACGCGTCTGGAAGCGCTCGGAAGCTACCGGCTGGAGAGCCTGCTGGGCAAAGGCGGCATGGGCGAGGTGTGGCGGGCGCGGCACCACATGCTTCGCAGGGATGCCGCCGTGAAGCTGGTGCTGCCGGATCTGCTCGCGCGAGCCGGGGCTGCGGAGATGCGGCGCATTCACGAACGCTTTGAGCGCGAGGCGCAGGCCATCGCTTCCCTGCGCTCGCCGCACACGGTGGCGCTGTACGACTTCGGCATCGCCGACAACGGCTCGCTGTACTACGTGATGGAACTGCTCGAAGGCCTTGACCTCCAAAGGCTTGTCGAGCGCCACGGTCCGCAGCCGCCGGGAAGGGTGATCTCCCTGCTGCGGCAGGCGTGCGATTCGCTCGAGGAAGCGCACGGCCTCGGCATGGTGCACCGCGATGTGAAACCGACGAATCTGTTCGTCTGCCGCATGGGCACGCAGGTGGATGTGGTCAAGGTACTCGATTTCGGCCTGGTAAAGGCCGCGGTGGAGCCGGGAGAATCGCTGGCGAGTATGCACCGCGAAACCAGCGGGACGCCGGCGTTTATGTCTCCGGAGCAAGTGTACGGCGAAGCCGATGTTGACGCGCGCGCCGACGTGTACGGCCTGGGCTGCGTCGCGTACTACCTTCTGACCGGGACCCTGGTCTTCGATGAGGCCACGGCGGTCGCAACGGCGCTCGCGCATGTCGGCAAAGACCCTGCGCCGCCGAGCCGGCGAACGGAGGTGCCCATACCGGCTTCTCTCGAACGAGTGGTGATGGCCTGCCTCGCCAAAAAGCGCGACGACCGGCCGGGGTCGATCTCCGAGCTCGCGAGCATGTTCGACAACTGCACGGACGTGGCAGCCTGGACACGCGCCGATGCGCGGCAGTGGTGGGACATCCACTATCCGCCGCGCGCCCAAAGGGTGACGGCCTGAGCACCGGCGCGCCGGGCGCGCAATCAGCTTCGGACAGAATATGAATACCCTCCAATCCTTCACCACGATTCAGTTTCCCGATACGGCGCCCAGAAGCAGGCTCGAACGATTCCTCGCGCACTTCGCGGATGTTCGTGCAGGCGAGGGCGTGGGCGTGCTCCTCTTCGCTCTGAACCTGTTCCTGGTTCTCGCCTCGTACTACATGCTCAAAACCGTGCGCGAGGCGCTCATTCTGACGCAGGGCGGAGCGGAAGTGAAGACGTACTCGTCCGCGGGCCAAGCCATCCTGCTGCTGGCCGTCGTGCCGGCATTCGGGACGCTCTCTTCGCGTGTCAGCCGCGTGAGGCTCATCGCCGGCGTGACACTGTTTTTTGTGTTCAACATTGCGATTTTCGTGACGTTCGGCAAGCTCGGATTTCGCGAAGGAGTTCCGTATTTCCTGTGGGTGGGTGTGTTCAATGTGATGGTGGTAGCGCAGCTCTGGGCTTTTGCGAACGATCTCTATACGCCGGAACAAGGAGAGCGCCTGTTCCCGCTCATCGGACTTGGAAGCTCCCTGGGCGCCTGCCTCGGCGCAGTGGCCGCGACCGCAATGGTTCGATGGTGCGGGCCCTACGGCCTGATGACCGCCGGCGGTGTTGTCCTCGCGGCTAGTGCGCCGCTAAGCCGGTGGATCCATTATCGCCACATTGCGAGGTCCGGCCTGCGCGAGCAAAAAGCCGCGGAGAAGCCGCTCGGGCGGGACGGCGGTTTCCAACTCATTTTTCGAGACCGCTATCTGTTGCTGATTGCCGCTCTCGTCGTGCTGCTGAATGTCGTGAACAGCTCCGGCGAGTTTCTGCTCAGCAAGCTGGTGGCAGAGGCGGCTGCGCGTGCCTTCCCGAGTGCCGTGGCCATGGACGCGGAACGGCAGAAGTTCGTGGGGGGGTTCTACGGCGAGTTTTTTGGCTGGGTGAATATCATCGGCCTTTTCTTGCAGACTTTCGTGGTGTCCCGGGTCTTCAAAGCGATTGGTGCCGGCGGAGCGCTGTTCATCCTGCCGTTGATCGCTCTCACAGGATATTCGGTGATTCTGGTGGCTCCCGTCCTGGGCCTGGTGCGAGTGCTGAAGGTGCTGGAAAACGGCACGGACTATTCCATCCAGAGCACCGCACAACAGGCCCTGTTTCTGCCGACGAGCCGCGAGGCGAAGTACAAGGCGAAAGCCGCCATTGACGCCTTCTTTATGCGCTTCGGCGATGTGCTGCAGGCGGTGATCGTGTTTGTGGGGACCACGCTCGGCCTGGCTGTGCCCGCATTCGCGACGCTCAACATTGCGCTGACTATGCTCTGGCTGTTCCTTGTCGGCACGCTGGCGCGTGAATATAAGAGGCGCGTGGTGCGGCGGCCGGTCGCCGCCGCGCGCTGAAGCGCTACGGCGCGGCTTGGTAAGTGTATGCAAAAGGCAGAGAGGAAGGCAAGGACCCGAACGCGGCCAGCGCGGTCGGTAGGCTTCCCAAGCCATTTTCCGGCGGGCGACGGCGCTACTCCGGTCGTCCAGAGCACCGTCCGAGCACGCCGACGACTTCTCCGAGAAGGAATTGAGAAATGCATCAGAGTCTCATGTGCCAACAAAACCGCTGGCGAACTGCTCTTCCACTTCGGGAGGATCGTTTCAATGAATGCGATCAAAACCGACTTGCGTGGCAAGGTGGCCGTCATCACCGGCGCGGCGAGCGGTATCGGACTGGCGCTGGCAAAGGTTGCGGCAAAGCGTGGGATGAAGGTTGCGTTAGCAGATATAAACCAAGATGCGTTGCAGTCTGCACTTTCGGCAGTTCACGCTGACGGGGGTGATAGCATCGTGGTCAAGACCGACGTGTCCCAAAGGTCCGATCTCGAGACATTGCGCCGGCAAACGAATGAGCAACTCGGTCCGCCTTGGCTCCTATGCAACAATGCCGGGATCACAACGCTGGCACTGGCCTGGAAGCACACTGAGGCTGACTGGAGGCGCGCCTTTGATATCAATGTTTACGGCGTGGTTAATGGGTTGCTCACTTTCCTGCCGGAAATGATGAGGGCGGATTCCGGCCACATCGTAAACACATCATCTGTCGCCGGCCTCTTAACCGTGCCTGGGAGCATTGCCTATGTGGCCAGCAAGCACGCCGTTGTCGGCCTTTCGGAAACGCTTTACCGGGAGTTGAACGCCGCGGAACGCGCGGTCGGAGTCTCGGTTCTATGCCCGGGGCTGGTCAGAACAAACATTCTGAAGTCATCGTCTCCTGACAGCGGACAAATAGACTCTGAACATGCATTGGATCCGATGGACGTAGCCGAGCAAACCTTCGAAGCGATTCAGTCTCGCCGGTTTTGGATCCTGACGCACGCCCACCAGATGGCGCCGTTCATGGAGGCCCGGGTGCGGCAAGCGCTGACGCAGGCCAACCCTGACCTCACCAGCATCGACGTCGATGCCGCCCGAATGACCTCCGGGGCAGTCGGATTAGACCTCCTGCACACGACCGCAGCCGCTGGCCAGCATCAATGAACGATCCGACTGCTCTGTCCGTGCTTCGCGACTCGCCATTTGTCGGTGCGGGCCAACAAAGTGTACGACTTTGGTTTTACATTCAGTAAGGGCGCAACGAGCTGAACTATCGACCTCTCCTTCCTGGAAAAACCCAAACAGAACGGACCAATGAGGAATTCTATGGCACAAATAAGTCAGTATCGAATAGCTGAACAACTGGTAGAGGGCGCCCAGGAAATCTTCGGCTTCCATCCGGGCTATCGGGTCTTACATGCAGACGGACGCCTCTATCGGGG
Source organism: uncultured Solibacteraceae bacterium (assembly GCA_964568355.1). Taxonomy (GTDB): domain Bacteria; phylum Acidobacteriota; class Terriglobia; order Bryobacterales; family Bryobacteraceae; genus JAJPJX01. The sequence continues at coordinate 17,084 of CAZMRK010000114.1, forward strand.
ATCGTTCCAGGCTACTCCCGTCGCACGTAGATTTACTCGCGCCATTCATCTACAGGGTGCAGAGACCCCAATCTCCGTGCGGTTCTCAAAAGGGGGTGGCAATCCGAATGCACCGTTTACCGCAACTGTTGGAATGGCCACGCGCTTTTACCTTCCGAACGGCCGAACAACGAATCTTGTGATGTTGAGTCAACCGCTATTTCCGGTGCGGACTCCTGAAGAATTGCTGGAGGCGATAACTGCCGCCAAGCCAGCGGGAGAGCAGAGCGACTTAAATCGCGAGGGTCTGAATAGCTTCTTGTCAACACACCCTGATACGGCGCGGGTCCTAAGAATGAGGGCTGCGGCCGCGGCACCAGTCAGCTTCGGAAATACAGAGTTTCACGCGATTCACGTGTTTCGATACATGAACGCCGACGGCGTCGTGACCAATGTCCGCTGCCACTGGTCCCCCCAGGATGGCGTCAGAGGCCGTTCGGCGGACGAGCTGGCACACGCATCGAAGCATGTGCTCCTTGATGAGTTCGACGAACGCCTGAAGAGCGGTCCCGTCCGTTTCGATCTGGTTCTTGAGATCGCTGAACCCGGCGATCCGCTCGACGATGTGACGCAGTTGTGGCCCGAAGGTCGACGGCGAGAGATTATCGGCGCTATCGAGATTGTGGCTCCGGTAGCGCTCGATGAACTCGGTGATCCGGAGATGAACCACGACCCGACGAAGCTTACAGACGGGATCGAGCTCAATGACGACCCGATCATTCAGGCACGGAGAGGGGTTTACGAGGCCTCCGCAGCGTATCGAACTGGTGGGTGGCACACCTGCCCATTCGCGAAGTTTTACCACAAGTAGGAAGTCAACCGAAGAAAGGAACCAGCATGACTGTAACGAACTCTGAGCCCGCCAAACAGATAGCCAATGCCCCAACCGTGGTGCGTCAGCCCGACGGTATCGGAAAGAGGGTCGGCAAGAAAGGTGAGATTACCGTAATTGCAAAGGTGTTGCCGAACGGGGCAACACTCTTCCGCGAACGCCTTGCGCAAATTCAGGCCGAGGCATGGTACTGGGAGACACGAGTCGGTACGGTGGACAACTTCCGAGTGTTTCTCATTGACAACGACACGCGCCTTGTTGCGACGGTGGTGTACGACGGCGACTTCGAGCCTTACATTGCGGACATTTTCAGCAAGGCTGGGAACTGGCTAGACAGCATCTTCATGGGTGTTGTCGAAGGATTCGAGGGAAGCAACGCGCCCGGTACGCTTGAGTTTGTGAAGCGTAACGCGTACGAGACCGACCTCTTCTACGTTGCCCATCCAGACGCCACCACTCGAGACATCACCAAGATGAAGCGGGTGAGCGGCGCTGTCAACGAGTTGCTGGACGCGGCATCATGATATCCGCTGTAGCTTCTCAGTCGCAGACTTTGCAACTCGACGACATCCAGGGGACGGTGCTAAGGAATCGCCCCATGCCCTACGTGGGCGTTTACTTCTTGTTTCGCATTCACGACCGTGCACACGCCCGGACACTCCTCGAACGTATCGCTCCGCGAATCACGTCGGCATCTGATTGGCAGAATCCGATCGAGAGCGCATGGATCAACATTGTGTTTACCTTCGACGGCCTAGCGAAACTCGGCCTGCCGACGGAGTTGCTGGATGGGTTTCCTCGCGAGTTCCGCGTAAAGATGCGAGAGCGAAAAGAGAGCCTGGGCGATGTCGGGGAGAGCGATCCTGCAAATTGGGACATGCCGAAAGGCGGTCCCGGCAACTTTGATACAGGACTCTTCCTGATGGCTCCCGATGAAAAGGGGCTGAACGAAAAGATTGCCATCGGCCGCCATGCCCTGGCGGGTTTGTCAGGCGTCGAGCTCGCCGATCGCATAGACGTTGGCGTGCCGCCGAACCTGCGTGAGCACTTCGGTTACGTGGACGGGATTAGCCGCCCGTTTATAGAGGGACAGGGTGGCGATCCATTGCCTGGACAAGGCGACCCGGTAAAGGCCGGAGAGTTTGTCCTCGGCTATGTGAACGAACTGGGCCACGTAGCAAAAGGACCAGGCCCGGCCGAGTTTTGGCGGAACGGAACATATCTTTCCATCCGAAAGCTCCATCAGAAGGTCGCTCTGTTCCGGCGCTTTCTGATGGAGCAGGGCAAGGACCGCGAAGGTGAAGAGTTGCTGGCCGCAAAAATGGTCGGCAGGTGGCGAAGCGGATGTCCGCTGGCCCTTTCGCCCGACAAAGACCAGCCCGAGCTGGCGAAGGACCCGTTTCTCAATAACAATTTCGGTTACTACGAGAACGATCCGAAAGGATCGAAAACTCCATTGGGTAGCCACATCCGCCGGGTGAATCCGCGAGATGCGCTCAAGGACTCGGTGGTGGACATGCGCTTGCACCGACTGCTTCGACGGGGTTCTGCCTATGGGCCTATGTTACCCGAGGGAGTCATGGAGGATGATGGCGTTGACCGCGGAGTGATGCTCGCCTTCGTCAACGCCGATCCCGGCCGCCAATTTGAGTTCGTTCAGTCGCAATGGGTGAACGACGGCGACTTTATTTCCGCCGGGTCCGAGAAAGATCCGGTTCTCGGGTCTCACGAAGGCTGCGGATCATTCACTTACGCGGCAAAACCGGTCAGAAGGCGACTGACGGGGTTGCCCTCGTTTGTTGTCACCAAAGGTGGGGAGCACGTCTTTCTGCCAGGTATCCGTGGCCTAAGGTGGCTCTGCGAAGGGCGGTGGTAAGGAATCGGGTGGCGCTCAACCTCATCTACTTTCACGAGGTCGATAGGGGTGGTCATTTTGCGGCATGGGAAGAGCCGCGGCTCTTCGCTGCCGAACTGCGATCGGCATTCAGATCGCTCCGCTAATTTCCGCCGTTCCCGACGACGGTACGCGGGAATTGTGCCAAAAGTTCGTTTAGATATACAATGAATTAGGTATATCTTTTATGCAGGTTTCCAAATGGGGTAACAGTTTGGCCGTGCGTCTTCCCGCCACGGTTGTCGAAGCTCTCGATCTCAAAGAGGGGGACGAAATCGAGATTTCCATCGCAGGCAAGCGCGACTTCAGAGTGGCCCGTGACCGGTCCAAAGAGAGGGCGATCGAACAGCTCCGCCAAATGAAGTGGTCGTTCCCGCCCGACTTCAAATTCAACCGCCAGGAGATCAGTGAACGATAAGCCGTTCTTTGACACGAACGTCATCCTGTACGCCTTCCGCCGGGACGATTCGCGTGCTCAGGCGGCCGAAACTCTGCTGGCCGAGGGAGGAACACTATCAGTTCAGGTCCTCAACGAGTTCGTCGCTGTGGCTCGGCGCAAGTTTGACAGGAACTGGGAGGACGTTCGCCGGGCTCTCGACATCCTCCGCGTGCTTTGCCCTGAACCCGTACCGCTTACTGTCGAGATCCACGAGAGAGCTGTAAACGTCGCCGAGCGATACGGGTATTCCATCTTTGATTCGCTCATCATCGCGGCTGCGCTTCATGTCGGCGCCAGGACACTTTACTCGGAAGATATGCTAGACGGCCAGGCGATCGACGGCCTTATGATTCGCAATCCATTTTTGCGCTAGGCATACGGACCGGTTCGCGAACGTTGGTGCTGCACTACCTCAGGGCTGCTCCGATCTGCAGCCCAGCGCGGGGGCTCTCGGGTTCCTGTCGGGTTCAAATGGTTCGTGGACCGCCTGGTCGACGGATCGTGCTGTTTCGGGGGCGAGGAAAGCTGCCGAGACGTTCGACGAAGGGGGGCATACAATGATCGGGCCACGCTCAAGGACGAAAGTTTATCGACCGGAAGTACAAGCCATAGTGCCGTTGCGCGATCTCCCGCGGGTCAAAGGGCCGTCACAGCGGCACCGTATCCCACCGGGCAGGCGTCGCGTACAATTATTTTCGCTTCAAAAGCACGATGCAAACGCCGTCCCAGGTGGTATGCGCGATGCCTTGAGGCGGTGAACTCCTCATCGGAACGATTCCGATGTTGTTCGAGTCGAGCTGGAAGTGACTTTGCAGGTATTGCCGGACCAGGATTGCACGCGAGCGAGAGCGGCGGACCTGTTCGGCGTGATGAGTACCACCGCAATAGCCCTCGATGATAATCGGACTCTGGAAAATGGAATCGCCATTTTCCTCGAGAGCACTATCCAGGAGAGTCTTTCCGGCGGTGGAAAGTTGTTCCTGTCCATTCGAGCCTTTTTGAAACAACTCGGATGCAGATAGCCAGGCACGGTAGTTTGTGGCACTGGTGAAGGCCTCATCTTGCCGATATCGCTCCGGCGAAATGCGGTCCAGGTTGTAGTAGCCCCTCCGCCGAAAGAAGCCGCGGAGGATGAAGTTGTGTTTCAGCGCCTCCGTTCCGTCGGCAAGATTCACACTAGCAGTATTCGCATTGGTGAGCAATTCCCGAATATTCGCTCCTGCGCTCACACCCTGCCGGTCTGGCGTGTTCATCTCGGAAACCATCTGTTGGATTTGCTTTGCCGTGTCGTTGACGTTGTCCACAACGCTGTTGACCTTTTGCGGCATCTGCTGCGAGTTCAGATCTGAGATCAGGGCATTCGCCTGGCCGGACGCGCGGCTAAGATCCGCCGTCGCCTGTTGTACGTCTTTCAGGGCCTCTCGAATCTGGGCGGCAACCGCTTCATCCTGGAGCAGCAAGCCGGCAGGTCCGCGACCGGCCTTCAGCCCTGCCAGGATGTCGTCCACACTGGAACTTGCGCCAACAACAGTATGGCGGACCTGTTTGGCCAGAGCCTCGTCACGCAGTAGCATTCCGGCGGCGCCACGGCTTTGCTTCAGACCCACCACAAGATCATTCACATTCGAAACCGTGGACGTGACGGTGTCCAGTGTGCCACCCAGTCTGCCGCCTACGTCCTGGAGCATTCCCTGTGCGTGATTCAGCAGATCCGTGCCGCGCGTTAGCAGTTCCGATAATTCCACCGGCTCCCGGCTCGGTATGGTGGCCAGCGCCGCCGCCGCACGGGCGCGGGTACTGCCTGGCCGTACCGAGAGATAAGTGACGCCGACCACTCCTTCCGTCTCGATGGTAACAACCGAATCGGTGCGTACCAGTCCAGACAGGCTTGTGGAAATCCTCCACTTGACGCGAAAACGGGATGCGGGCGAATCCGGCACTGTTATGTCGAGCACCTGTCCTGCGTCCATCCCGCCCACGCGGACCGTGGCTCCGTTTGACAAACCCGCGAGATTTGCGAACTCGGAATGATATTCCATGTGTTGGCCGAAGGCCTGACGCCGGTCGCCAATGAGGAACAGACCGGCACCAAAGAGTAATAGTCCACCGATGATGAAGAGCCCGACACTAGCATTCCGATTGTGCATCGACTTATTGCTCCGAGATCAATTTCCGTGCGACCTCATTTTCGCTTTGCTCGATTTCCGGAACGGTTCCTTGTGCAATCAGCTCTCCGCGATCGAGCACCAAGACGCGATCCGCAATGCGCTTGGTACTCTGCAGGTCGTGCGTAACCACGATCAAGGTCGTCTTGTCGTCGGCTTTCTGCCGCAGCAGCAGTTCGTCGATCTCACCGGCAGTGATGCGGTCGAGCCCGCTGCTGGGCTCATCCGCCAGCAGGATCTTCGGTTCGAGCACAAGTGCACGAGCGAGCCCGGCGCGTTTGCGCATGCCTCCTGACAACTCCGAAGGCATTTTCGACTTGTCGAGGCCCAGACCCACCTGCCCGAGGACCCGGTCAATCACGAAATCGATTTCTTGTGATGATTTATTGGTCAGGCGCCGAAGAGGCAGTGCCAGATTTTCATAGAGGGTCAGGGAGTCAAAGAGGGCCGCGTCCTGGAAGAGATACCCAATCTTCCGGCGCACTCGGGAGAGTTCTGCTCCATGGAGGCGCGAGACTTCGTCCCGATCGATCCAAATTTTGCCCTGGTCTGCCTTCTGGAGGCCAATGATGAGCTTCAGAGTAACGCTTTTTCCCGTTCCGCTGCGGCCAAGAATGCAAACTGCTTCCCCTGTCGCAACGCTCCACGATACATCGTTCAAAACGTGCTTCGAGCCGAACAATTTGAAGACCCGATCGAAGGCGACTGCCGGAGCATCCCCATTCGTCATAGTGCGCTCCCTGGGAACATGAAGAGGATCAACTTAATCAGGAGCACATCCAAAAGGATGATCAACAAGGAAGACATGACGACGCTGCTGGTGGCCGCCTTTCCGACGCCCTGGGCGCCCTCATTTGTGGTGTAACCATAGAACGAGGAGATCGTCCCGATGGTGAAGCCGAAGACGCAGGTCTTGAGGGTGGACGGCCAGAAGTTCGACCACTCAAAGGCTGAAAAAGCGCGAAAGATGTAGAGCCGAGGGGAAAGCCCTGACACGGCGAACTCGGACAGAAAGCCCCCGAGCAGGCCCGAGAAATCCATGAACAGCGTGAGCAACGGGAGCGCTAGCGTGCAGGCAATGACGCGGGGGACGACCAGAAATTTGAAAGAGTCTATAGAAAGTGATTCGATGCTATCGATCTGTTCGGTAGTGCGCATGTTGGCCAGGACCGCGCCGATGCCGGAGCCCACACGCCCTGCCACAAGCAGGGCCGTTACCAGTGGGCCAATCTCGACAATGAACGCAAGTGCCTGTACGGTGGGAATGATGGAAGTAGCTCCGAACGTGACCAGCGTACTCCGCGTGTGTAGAGCCATCACGGCTCCCAGCGCAAGGCCGGAGGCAATCACGAGAGGAAGGGATTTCGATCCGACCTCGGCGAACTGACGCATGATCTGGCCGCCTTCGAATGGGCGACGAAACGAATCGATAGCAGCTCGAAGTCCGAAAAGACTTACCTCACCAGCAATCTCGAAGACATTAGTCAAATTGGCGCCTCGCGTTGACGAAGACCGTGAGCGCAACGCTCCTATTTGTCTTGAGCACCTGTCGTGCGAGTTTGTTTGGAGGCTATCGGTCTGTTGCCCTGTTTCCATCCGGCGAAAGCCGGACCATGGGGTTTCCGGTGCGAACGAGGGTGTCCGCCCCACAGCTATCGGTGCGGTGTCGTTGGCGGAATGATGATCTCGCGGCGGCCGAACAGACGGGCGTCTATGGAGAATGCTCCCGGTCCCAGTCCGATGAGGGTAAGAAGCATGGTTATTGCAAAGGCCGTAGCCGCTTTTGAGTCGAAGATGATGGGAATGGAACCCGTGGATCGGGAAATCGCAACCACTATCGCAGATAGTCCAAGAATGCCGCCCACGACTGGCGTGAGAAAGCCAACCAATAGCAAACCGCCGGCAACCACGGCGATCGGACCCACGCACGTCCCTGCCATCGTCCAATTTGGCTCACTCATGTAGCGCACTCCCTGAACCATTACGGCCAGGCCGAACACCACTCGAAGCAGCAGCAAGGCAACTCCCGGCAAGCCGCCCGGGAACCCATAGAATAGACGTCTCAGCAGTTTCTCCTCGCTCTGCGGTGCATAAGGGCCACCTGTAATGTAGACTATGGAATCCGGCGCCGACACGAATCCCCGAGGTTCGGCATGTTTCCGTAACACTTTCGAGGGACTGCCGATTCAGAGCTGAATGATGCCGCGGCGGACCGCTATGGCGATTGCCTGGGTACGGTCCTTGGCGCCGAGCTTGTCCATAATGTGCTTCAGGTGAACCTTGACTGTCTCCTCCGAGATGCGAAGGAGCTCTGCTATGTCACGATTCCGGTTGCCGCCGGCGACCTGCTGAAGAACTTCCACTTCCCGCGCAGTCAGGTTGTCATCGCTCATATGCTCAGCGAGCGTCGCTGCGATCTCGGGAGGAACCCGCTTCTTTCCTGCGTTCACCTGGCGAATCACTTGAACAAGTTCACTCGGCGGCATATTTTTCAGCAAGTATCCCCGTGCGCCGGCTTCCAGTGCCCGTTGGATTTCAACGTCGCCTTCGAACGTGGTCAGGATGATGATCCGGGCATCCGGAAACTCAGCGCGAATCGCGATCATGGCGTCAATTCCGCTCAGATCCGGAAGCCGAAGGTCCATCAGTGTGATGTCCGGCCGATGCGTCCGGAATTGCTGAATGGCTTCGGTGCCAGTCGACGCTTGCGAAACGAGTGTCATGTCGGGCTGGCTGTTGATGATGGTGGCGATTCCCTCTCTCAGGAGCGGGTGATCGTCAACGCTGAGAATTCGAATTTGAGCTTGTTCCGTCATTCCGATTTCCGTTTGTGGCGTGTCGAATGGCTATCTTGCCTGTTGTAGTTGCCGAACCATTTCCATTTACGTCCCGGTGGATGCTGGAATGCCAAATGTCCCGGAACGGCAAGTTCGATCTCCGTGCCAGCAGAAGCTCGAGTAAAGACGTGGAACCTGGCGCCAATTCGATCAGCTCTTTCGCGCATCCCGGACAGTCCCCAATGTCCAACGCGGCCGGTGTCCACGACCTTGGGATCAATCCCTGAACCGTCGTCCCTGACAAAAACTCGGAACTGGTTCGGGGAGTACTGTAGTTCGATTTCGATGTGCTTCGCCTGAGAATGCCGAAACGCATTGATCAGGGCCTCCCGGCCTATCTGGTAAACTTCATCGCGGAGTAAGGGGTGCAGAGGCTTCTGCTCCCCATCAACAATCACACGGAATTCGACGTTCTCTCCGGCTAACGGCCCAAGCTCATGCCGCACAAGAGAGAATGCCTGCTCAAGATCCAAAGATGCGCTTTTGGACGAACGCAAGCCACGAACGGCATTTCTACCTTCTTCGATCACCTGCCCCATGCTTTGCAATGCCCGCGTCAGGGTTGGCTTCACGTGCGAATCCGCAGGCAATCCATCGGCGGCGACGTGGACCTGCATCGAAACACTGAGGAAACCCTGTAAAAGCGTGTCGTGGAGCTCCTGCGCAATTCTAGTCCGCTCTGCCAGGCGCTCTTCAAATCGCAGGTTCAGGCGGCGTGTAAGCTGATGAAGCCGCAATCGGTACAGGAGCATCCCAGCAAGTCCAAGAGCCGCAATGATTGCCAGGCGAAACCACCAGGTCTGCCAGAGCAATGGATCCACAACGAACGCCACCACGCCTTCGTTCGGATTCCAAACACCATCAGGGTTGCTTGCTACGACGCGAAAGCGATACGAGCCCGGCGAGAGATTTGTATAGACGGCTTCTCGCGCAGCAACCGGACCGTTCCAATCGTCTTCAAAGCCTTCGAGCATATAACGAAATCGGACGCGCTCCGGATGGGATAGGCTCAAACCTGCATATTCAAAGGTCAGGCGCTTGTGGCCGCCGGGAACATGGATTGGGCCCTTGAGGTTGATCGCGTTACCGTTGGCAGAAAGCGCTTCAACGTGAGCGATGGCGGGGGCAGAATTGCCCTGGACCCGCCCTGGATCGATCACCGAAATCCCGCTGTTCATCGAGAACCAGACGCGCCCCGACTGATCCGAAATGACCGACCGGCTGCGTTTCACTCCTTCTGTACCATGCAGTCCATCAGCCGTGGTGAACTCCCGCACGTCGCCCGGCGCCAGCGCGTCATGGGTTAAATTATCCCGGTTGATGCGCACGACATGTGCCGAAGTCGTGACCCAGAGGGATCCGTTTCCGTCCTCCGCGATTCCCAGAATCTGCTCGCGCAATGAAGCGGGCATTGCAGGAGCCGTTCGAATCGTTCCGGAACTCCAAAATGATAAACCACCTGCGGTCCCGATCCACAACACGCCGCCGGAATCCGTCAGAAGACAATTGATGTTTTCTGAGGCAAGGCCGTCTTTGACTCCGAACCTCTTCCAACGGCTGCCCGTGAATGCGCTCAAACCGTTCGGAGTAGCGAACCACATGGTCCCATCCGAGCCTTCCGCGACAGATGCGACGGTATTCGAGGTGAGTCCATTATCGCTCGTGTAGCTTATGAAGCGACCGCGGCTAAGGCGGCTCACACCTCCGCTCAATGTGCCTGCCCAGACCGATCCATCCCGGCTCTCGAAGATGGAATACACACTATTCTGGGCTAAACCGTGCTCTGTGGTGTAGGTTACTGGCGCGAAGGAGTCGCCTGCCGGGCGCAAGAGGGTCAGGCCTCCATGTTGACGGCCAACCCAAAGTCCCTCTTTACCTTCGGCAGTTGTGTAGACGATATCGTTCGCAAGACCTGCAAGCGTCACTTTGGCCGCTTCGGAATCGCGGAACCACCACAGTCCTCCCCGGATCGGAGCGAACCATAGGCGCCCCTTTGCATCGACGTTAACCGGTCCGTTGCTGTCAGAAGGCAATCCTTCAGACCGGGAATATGTTACGAATGGGCTGTCCCGAATTCTTTCCAGCCCGCCGGCGCTTCCGGCCCAGAGATTTCCTTCACGGTCTTCGAACAATGCCGTGATCGCATCAGCCACGCCATCCGGCTCCTTCGGACTCTCGTTCCACCACGAAACGCCACGGCCATTTAGGCGAGCCAGTCCATGAGAATTCGTGCCGATCCAGAGGTTTGCGTCGTGATCAGGAAGCAATGCGAGAGCCTCGACATTGCTGAGTTCCGAGGGTACGCCCGCACGGGTTAACCTGGAGCCGTCCCAACGGACCACGCCCTTATCTGTTCCGACCCACAACTGATTGCGTCCGGCGTTCGCAAGCGCATTAATCTTCATGTCCGGAAGGCCGTTCGATATTTTGAACGCTCGACCTTCGCTGATTCGGAAGAGACCCGCGTCCCGGGTGCCCACCCAAATGTCTTGGTTTTCAGTTTGCGCCAGTGACAGGACAGGTGAACGGGAAAAATCGAGCGGAGCAGCGATCATTTCGAACTTGTGGCCTCGGACCACGAGGGCGCTCGCCTCCCCCTGCAGGGCCCATACCAGAAGCTGACCTCCCGATGAGATGCTAATGGCGGACGCTGTCGAGTTCGGCCGGCCCAATTCTACCATCGCGTCCCTGAACTCGCCGTTGAAATGCAACAACGTCGGCCTCCGCGGACGGATCCACAGATTGCCTTCCCGGTCCGCAGCCAGCCCTAAAACGTGTGTCAGCGGTCGCAATTCAGGAGCCTCCGGCTGCATTCCTTTAAAGTTCAGCCCGTCGAATCGAATCAGCCCCGACTCGGTTCCGATCCATAGATAGCCATCCGAACTTTGGTTGATGGAATAGACCGGCCCTCGTGGAAAACCGTTCTCGGTTGTCCATCGGTTGTGCACGTATTGTGAGAGGGTGCGACCTGGGTCGAGTCCTTGAGCTGTATTGATTGCGCACACCGCGGCCACGCCCCAAAGGAAGAGGTTGGGATTGCCGCGCCATCGAGAGCGCTCATGGCAAGTATTCGAACTTCTCAAGCACGACCTCGACCCCCTTTTGCTGCTGGGTCCGGGATTTTCCGTATATGTACAAGTTTATATGGACACGCTCGCTGCCAGGAGAAGGAATGCCCGATGTGAAAACGTGTTCCGCCACAACATGAGACCAATTGTGGGCTGTCTGGAAGGAAACCCGGCCAGGCTCCCAGCGAAAGGAGTGCGTGATCGGGCCGCTGGGGGAGTTGAAACGCGAGACATTTGCCGGAACGTAGTAGGGCTGTATCGTGAATTGGGCATTTTTGGCCGCCGGATCGCCCCATTGGCTGATCTCGATATCAATTTCTCTGTGGTTCTGTCCAGCTTCCGGATCGTCCCAGGTAAACATCCCGAACACGGTTCCGGGCTCAAGACGAGGCATGCCATGCACATGGAAGGAATAGGTCCCATAACCGAGGCTGCGCAGTAGGATGATCTCTGCGCAGCCCCAGTGATCGCCTTCTCGAGCAATCCGAAGGTGGAGTCTTCCAGCGGAATCTGTCCACGCATTCGAGGCGCGATTTTCATGCATCACACCGGCACTGTCGCTGGGTATCCGAAGAACCTCCCAGACATACCCGCTGAAACAGATCGTCTTGGGGACGAGCGGCGCCGAAGCGGCAATTGGAGCCCGCCCTTTCACCGTTGCGACTGCGATTACGCCGTTGCCCCTGGCTGGAAGGACATCGGTCGTCTTGGGGGGCGAATATTTCGCGTCAACAAGCAAGGCCGCATATTCGCTTCCCATATGTGTCGGACTCTCCCATGTGGAATCGCGTGCAATCGGCGTGAACGGCCGATTGGAAAAGGGCTGGACCCACCAGGTTCCACTCTTCGCGAAGAGAACGATACGCTGTCCGTTTCTGATGCCTCGTGTGCGGCCAGCGATCCGCTCCATCCTGCCGGCGCCGCCGACCGCGGCTTCGGGGACTTCGGTGAATTCGATGCTAGGAGAGCTGCAGCCAGTCACGAATATGAAAGGAAGTGCTATGAGGGCTAGGCGCAACGTTGTCATGAATTTCAAAAGTACAGTTTCATTGCAATCTGCACTTGGCGGGGCTGATTCGCTTGTGCCGTGATCTGGCCGAAAGTAGCATTTCCGACCCGCGTATCCGGTCCGGCAAACTGGACGTGGTTGAGCGTGTTGAACGCTTCCAGACGCACCTCCAATTTGGCTCCCTCACGAAAGCCCAGACCAAACTGTTTGAACAGCGACGCGCTCAGATTGTTCGTTCCGGGGATGCGCGCATTGGGGAGCACACGAGGCGCGTTGCCAACCGTGTAGGCGGCGGGCCTCGCCACGGCCCGCGGATTTGAGAAGTACTGATTCAAATTGCCTGTTCCGGCGACTTTGAGCGAACCGGGAAGGTCCGGGTATTGATTGCCATACGTTGGAACGTTTACGCTGCAACCGCTGCACAGAAAAAGCTGTACCGGCAGGCCATTATCGATGCGATAGATGCCATTCACCTGCCACCCGCCCAGGATCGTTTGAGCGACTCGATCACCGCTCCGGAATGGTAATTGATAGACGAAACTGAACTGGGCGATCTGTGGGATGCTGAAGGAGGAAAGAGACCGATCCAGGCGCAGATTGTTTGGGTTTCGCGGCACGGATTGCGTAACCGCTCCGCCGGAGACCAGGAAAGAATGACCACTGGATGCAATCGACGCGTCATCGATGCTTTTTTGAAACGTGTAGCTGAACAGAAACTGAAGTCCGCGCGAGAAGTATTTTTCGATTCGTAGCTGCGCCGAGTGATAGATCGAGTTGGCCCAGGGCACAAAGCTGCTGGTGACTCCGGAAGCATTCCCGGAACTGTATTGCGGGTAGGGAACGTAGAGCTTCCATCTGGGGATCGTGGCGCCCGACAGATCTGGGCTGCCTTGAATCACGCCGGAGAAAGGATTCGCGACCTGCTGAGTATAGAAGGAAGGGTTCGCACGAAAAGCGTCAGCGATTGCGGCAGGAAGTGCGTCGAACTGGTTGGCGAAGCCCATGGCATAGAGGTGCGTTCCTTTACGCCCCAGATAGCCGGCCTCTAATACCATCGAGCCAGGAAGCTTACGTTGAATGTCGAGGCCCCAGGCTTGTTCTTGGGGAACTGCATTCAGCTTTCGCACGGGAATCCCCGCCACCGCTTGCCCAAGCAGGGTCGATGCGCCTTTGCTGTTTCCGGTTGGTTGCTGGATTCCGAAGGGGAACGGGTTTCGCAGAAACTCAAGTGGCAACCACGGTGCGGCCGGAAAATTGTTCACTCCCGGAGTGCTGGCGCTGTAGCCCAGGAATCCGCCCGTGACAGCATTCCCAACGACACCGAGGCCAGACGGATCGTAATAAATGCCGTAGCCGCCACGAATTGTGGTGTTCGCGAAAGCGCGATACGCGAAACCGAAGCGCGGTCCTAGCTGGCCCCAATAGGTATCGAACGGAGTTCTTGGATTGCCGTTCCATCCCGTGAACGCAATGGCTCCACGAAGGGGCAATCCCGGTACCTGGACCGACGGCGCCGCGTCAGGATCGAAATACGTCATCTGATCGTAGCGTTCGGTCCGCGGCGATTCCACATCGTAGCGAAATCCGAGATTCAGCGTCAGTCTGCTGCTCACGCGCCAATTGTCCTGGATGAAAGCTCCGGTTTGGTAGCTTTGTGTCGCCGTGAAAGGGGGGATGTCATAGCGGCTGGACCCGTTCACATAACCGATCATCAGCGTTGCCAGAGCATCACCACCCGTGCCTGCGGTGCCGGATGCCGTTCCGGTGGCGTCAAACGTGAACAGCCCATTTGGAGCACCCGCTTGCATGAAGTTGATGCGATGCCGGCGGAGTTCGGCGCCGATTTTGATCTCGTGCCGTCGTGCGATGCGGCTCACCGATGCCAGCACGTGGCCGGTTTCACTGGCGAATCTCAACACGGAAAAGGCCTGGCCGCCAAGGCATCCGTTGAAACCATTACATCCGTAAGGGCCGGCAATCCATACCGATGGCGGCGTCAGGAAACCGGAGGCATTGATGTACGAAGGCATTCCAAGAACCGTAGCCGGGTCGAAGCCTCCGAACGACGCGGCAACGCCCTCGGTCGGATTCCAATTGTGGCCATACCCGGCGGAGACATGGAGCATGGTGGAAGGCGTGAAGGTGCGGACGTAATGGAAAGATCCGAGCAGGGCTGCGTGCTTCGTAGGTCCCTGAGTGTTCGTGTCGTACGCAGAACCAAAGAAGTTGGCATTTTGGCTGCGGTCCCACTCATGCGAAAACTTCACGGCGAACGAGTCTCGCTCGCCCAGGCGGTGGTCCAGTTTGATATCGAATGATTGTTGGTTGAGCGTGTTCGCTCCCTGCGTGACCCAGTTGTGAAAAGGATCATAGGCCGGCGTCCCGATTCGCAAGTTCGGAAGCGGAAAGGACTGGATGAGCTTTGCGCCCACGGGATCGATCAGGTTGCCCGGTGTTGGGGGCAGGTTTCCAAGACCGAACGGAATACCCGGGTTCCCTGGACTCACATACGCCGCAAGATTATTGAACGGAACCGGCGCTCTCCCGGTCGCATTGTTTTGCCCGCTTGGACTTCCGGTGTACGGATCATAGATTTGACCGGCGGGATTGGAGCAAACTCCGGATGAGCTGAATGTTCCACCTGCGCGGCCGCACAGCTCGCCAAAATCGCCGGTTCGTTCGTCCGCATCGGGCACTCCGGCCTGCTTTGAGGTTGTGCCTGTGAGTCCGCGAACGACATTGAAATCCACGAAGAAAAAAGTGCGGTTCTTGATGATCGGCCCGCCCAAGGTCGTGCCGAAATCGTTTCTGGTCAGATGAGCCTGGTCCAGACCCGCGGCATTTGCAAAAAACGTGTTCGCATTCAGGATGTTGTTCCGAAAATGTTCGAACACCTCCCCGTGATATTCATTCGTGCCCGCGCGCGTGATTACGTTGATGATCGTGCCGCCGCTGTTACCGAACTCGGCGCTGAAGTTCGCTTGCTGCACGGAGAACTCCTGGATTGCTTCAACCGGCGGAACGTAAAGCGCCTTTTGGACTCCCGGATTGTTGTCGCTGTTCATCGCGCTCACGCCATCCAACAGGAAATCGGCTTGAGCGTTGCGGCTGCCGTCGGAAACGAAATTCGTGATGAACCCAGGCGTCCCCACTCCTTGTCCATACGGTGTTCCAGGCGCCTGCGAGACACCCGGTGTCAGAAAGGCGAGATCAAACGGATTCCGGCTGATCAGGGGCAGATGGTTGATCAAGTTTCGAGTCAGCACCAGCCCGACGGTCGCATTCTCTGCCTGAGTAAGCGGCGCAGCGGTCTCCACAAGGATGGTGTCTCGTCTGGGCGACAGTTGCAACTGAGCGTCAACCGACAAGCTCGAGTTGACGCCGACAACTATGTTTCGAAGCTCTTGTGTATCGAACCCAGGCGCCGAAATCTCGACGGTATAGGTGCCGGGAGGAAGTGACCGGAACAGATACCGGCCGAACCGGTCGCTCAGTGACGAACTCCGAATCCCGCGATCGTTCTCCCGAAGAGCGATATTCGCGCCAACGAAAGGCGTCCCGGACGGGTCGAGAACTGTGCCTGTAAGCGAGCCCGCATACAACTGGGCTAATGCGACCGGTGCCAACCAGAGGTATATCCCCAAACAAAAAACGGAGGGTTGTGGCCAGCCGAGGAATGCCTGTAAGCAGGGCCGACAGCTGAGCGCAGCAATATGAATCCGGCAGGAAGAAAGAGTTAAGTTTGAGAGCGGAGCCGGGCCCTCGGAACGTCGAAAAATGCCAGAATTCGTTCGACTCATCTTTGTCCCAGAGTGGCTCGGCGAAGTTCCTTCAGCGTAGTTTCTGCGATGTACTTGCACTCGCGCATCACCAGGATTCGGAATTCGCACGTACCTCAATTGTGGTACGGATCCTCTCACGAGCCGTTGCGGCAGCACCACGCTCTATCGGCACTCCACCGTATACCACCCCAAGCAGTAGGCGAATGTGGCTGGAGACTCGCTCCAGCCACGCGCTTTTCCATACAGGAAGAAGAATGCGCCACAGTCAGTCTGCCATCAAACAAACGACAGCCGCGTCCGCTCTTATGGTATGAGATATGCGGCACGGACATAGCTCAGCGACACGAAGTGCGTTGCGGATTTTCGCTTTGTTGTTCACTTTCCCGGTCATGTTAGCTGCCGACACGCCGGGTTCCCTGTCCGATTCCACGAATATTTTCGCACCGGCGTCCACACCGGCAAATATCATCTTCGGTTTGTCCCTCTTCGTCCTGGCCGTGACGGCGGTGATATTCGTCGTGGTCGGCAGCTTGCTGGTTTACTCGGTCGTGAAGTTTCGCGGCCAGGCCGCCGATGCCGGTCGAGAACCACCACAGGTGTATGGAAGCACGCAAATCGAACTGGCTTGGACGGTCATCCCAGTCCTGATTGTTGCCGTTCTTTTTTTGGCGACTGCCCGGGTCATCCATGCGATTCAGGATGCTCCTAAACCGGCCGCCGCTCTCGACGTTACCGTCGTCGGCCATCAATTCTGGTGGGAATTCCGGTACCCCAAGCTCGGCATTGTCACCGCAAACGAACTACACATTCCGGCGAGCGATCCCGCGCATCCCACACCCACATTCCTCAAACTGCTCTCGGCGGATACAGACCACAGCTTCTGGATCCCGAAACTCGGCGGCAAGACCGACCTGATTCCGAATCACGTCAACGAGATATGGCTCGACCCGCCGCATCCCGGAGTCTACCTTGGCCAGTGTGCGCAGTATTGCGGAACGCAGCACGCCAAGATGCTTCTGCGCGTCTCCGTCGACCGGCCTTCCGATTTCCGCGATTGGGTCAGCGCACAGCAGCAGGCCGCCGTTCAGAATCCACGGGTCAGCACGGGAAAGCACGTCTTTGAAACTACCGCCTGTATCAACTGCCACGCCGTCAAAGGCACGGCAGCAAACGGACGGTTCGGTCCCGATCTGTCACATTTGATGAGCCGCAACACGCTCGCCTCGGGCGCGGCCGGGAATACGCCCGCTAATCTGCGTCTGTGGATCCAGAACCCGGATGCAATCAAGCCCGGCTCGTTGATGCCGGCCATGAAGCTGAATGACGCGGATCTGGACGCCGTTACCGCGTATCTGGAGACGCTCCGCTAATCGGAAAGCCGCATGTCAACGAATGCGAGTGTCATCGAACCCGTCCGGAGCCAGGCGCAGCCGTGGACGGAGACCCTGCACGAGTGGGTCACCACGGTGGATCACAAGCGGCTCGGCATCCTATACATTCTTTACGCCCTGTCTTACCTCGTAATCGCCGGTGCGGAAGCGTTAGTCATTCGCGTCCAGTTGATGCAAGCGCACAACAATTTTGTTTCGCCGCAGGCCTTCAATCAACTGTTCACGATGCACGGAACCACGATGATCTTCTTCGTGGCAATGCCCGTACTGTTCGGGTTTGCGAATTACCTGGTTCCGTTGATGATCGGCGCGCGCGATATGGCGTTTCCGCGATTGAATGCATTCAGCTTCTGGTTGACTGCGTTCGGTGGGTTCCTATTGTATTTCAGTTATGTTGGCGGCAACGGACTGTACGGCGCCGGAAATGCGCCGGACGTGGGCTGGTGGGCATACGCGCCGCTGCCCGCGAAGGCGTTCTCCCCGGGCCACAGCTCCGACTATTGGACAATCGCGCTGCTCGTCTCCGGATTCGGCAGCATCGGTACAGCGATCAATATCATCGCCACAATTTTGTGCATGCGGTGCCCCGGAATGCATCTGGGCCGCATGCCTCTGCTGGTCTGGCTCAACCTGGTGATGTCCGGCATGGTTCTGATTGCGGTAACTCCGCTGTCGGCGGCACAGTTGATGCTGCTGGTCGATCGCTACCTGGGCGGCCACTTTTTCGATACGCAGGCAGGCGGCTCCGCGACCCTTTGGATGCACTTCTTCTGGATTTTTGGGCATCCCGAAGTCTACATCTTGATTCTGCCAACGTTCGCGTTCGTATCCGAGATCGTGCCGGTTTTCTCCCGCAAGCCGATCTTCGGATACCCCGTCATGGTCGGCGCCACAGTTTTCATCGGGTTCGTAAGCATGAGCGTGTGGGCCCACCATATGTTCACTGTTGGCATGAACTCATACGCGAACAGCTTTTTCACCATCACGTCGATGGCCGTGGGCATCCCGACCGGAATCAAGATCTTCAACTGGCTTGGCACGATCTGGGGCGGAAGGATTCAATTTACAACGCCGATGCTATTCTGCGTCGGATTCTTGTTTCAGTTCCTGATCGCGGGGCTCACCGGAATCATGCTCGCTTCGGCGCCTTTCGATTGGCAACTCGGCAACTCGTATTTCGTTGTGGCGCATTTTCATTATGTGATTGTCGGTGGAATTCTGTTTGCTCTGTTCGCCGCTTTCTATTACTGGTACCCGAAATTCACCGGGCGCCTGATGAGCGAGCGAATCGGCAAGCTCCACTTCTGGCTCTTCCTCATCGGATTTCACCTGACATTCGACGTAATGCACATCCCCGGCATTTTGGGCATGCCCCGCCGCATTTACACCTATGAACCCGGTCGAGGATGGGACACGTTGAACCTGATCGTCACACTTGGGGCGTTTATTCAGGCCATCGCGATTCTCGTGTTTGTCTACAACCTCGTCGTGTCTTTCTGGAACGGGGCTACGGCCGGAAACGACCCGTGGGATGCATGGACTCTCGAATGGTCGGTGAGTTCCCCGCCTCCTGCTTACAACTTCGCTACGATTCCGGCCGTCGCCAGCCGACGGCCCTTGTGGGACCTCAAGCATCCGGACGATCCGGACAGCCGATACGAATGAGGCACTTGCCCGAATGAGCACCACTACAATTCCAATCACTCAGGCCCCTCGATCCTGGATTCTTCCCGATCGCGGCAAGGTCGCGATAGCCGCGCTCATCATTGCAGAGTCCGCCATCTTTACGATCTTCGTCGTCGCGTATCTCTTCTATGTAGGCAAGAGCCTCACCGGACCCACGCCGCGCCAGGTCCTCGAAGCGCCCGTGTTCTACACCGTCTGTCTCTTGTCCAGCAGCGTAACTTTGCATTTGGCCGCCCAATCCCTGGAGCGCGGCAGACAGAGAGCCTTCTTGGGACTGTGGTCGTTGACCGCCCTTCTCGGCGGCCTGTTTTTGTTCGGTACAGCGCTCGAATGGCGCCGGCTCATTTACGAACACGGCCTGACGATCTCGACGAACTTGTTTGGAACGACGTATTACTCGCTCGTTGGTCTCCACGCGTTCCACGTCACTGCCGGACTGATCATGCTCATCATCGTCCTGTTCCTCGGAATGGCTGGCCGCCTGGATCAGGATCAATCGGGTCGTATCGGCGTACTAGCCATGTACTGGCATTTCGTCGACGCGGTCTGGGTTGTCGTCTTCACCGTGGTTTATATCGTCGGACGCTGAGAGGGACATATGGCAACCGTACAATCCACAGCAATCGACCAGATGCCGCAGCCACCAGCACAAATCGCGGCACCCGCATCGACCATGTGGCCTCTCGTTCTGGCTTTTGGACTCACGCTGATTTTTGCCGGCCTGCTCACGAGCGTATCGGTGGGCGTGCTCGGCGCGGCTTTGACTCTGGCAAGTTCCGTGGGCTGGTTCCGGGAGGTTCTCCCGCGCGGGCACGAAGTAGAAGTGCCCGTTATTCCGGACGGTTCTGTAGCGGTCACGAATCGGCCCGTGGTCGACCGGTTGCCCGTTGCACCCGATCAACTACGCGCCTGGTTGCCCCTGTTTACGCATCCCATTTCGGCTGGTCTGCGGGGCGGATTGGCAGGCGGCGTAGCGATGGCGCTGCTGGCATGCGCATACGGTGTCCTCAGAGCCGGGAGCATCTGGTATCCGATCAACCTTCTCGCCGCATCCATCTATGCGCAGTCGGTGAAGTTCGGCGCCACGGAGTTAACCGCCTTTCACTGGGATAGCTTCGCCATCGCCCTGGGACTCCACGCGCTCGTTTCCACCAGCGTCGGGCTGCTCTATGGAGCGATGCTCCCGATGTTCGCAAACAGGCCCGTCCTCCTTGGGGGACTGGTCGGACCTGCGCTGTGGTCGGGGCTTTTGTATTCCATGCTCTCCCTTTTGAACCCCACGCTGGAGAACCACATCGACTGGCTCTGGTTCGTCGCCTCACAAGTGGCTTTTGGCGTGGTCGCCGGGTTAGTGGTATTGCGGCGTCCGCAAGTGCCGACGGGCGAGAACGTATCTTTCGCCATACGCGCAGGAGTAGAGGCTTCCGGGATCACCCGACCCTCCGCGTCAGGAGAGGAGCGGCAGTGACTACATTGCGTTCAGCCTGTCCGTTCCTGACATTCACGGCGTTGCTGCTCTCCGCGTGCGGAACACCGCACGGCCAGCCACAGAATGGCTCGGAGAATCTTACTCCCAACGAGGTTCTGGAGTTCGGCGCGCTGTTTTCGGAGAATTGCGCCGGCTGTCACGGCGAAAACGGCCATGGCGGCGCGGCAATTGCCCTCGCCAATCCGGTCTACCTCACCCTCGCCGACGATCGCACGATTCGCGGCGTCATCGCCAACGGTGTGCGTGGAACCGCGATGCCTGCGTTTGCCGTAAGAGCCGGCGGACTGCTTACCGACAAACAGATTGAGGTGATCGCACAGCAGATCCGGTCACGATGGGCCAGGCCCGGAATTCTCGATGGCGCCAATCCGCCTGGGTACGCGGCAAAATCGGCCGGTGATCCCCAGCGCGGCCTGGCCGTGTACAAAACCTATTGCGAATCGTGTCACCGCCCCGATGGCCGCGGCGGTCCCAAAGGCAGCGCCATCACCAACGACTCCTTTTTGGCGCTGGTCAGCGACCAGGGACTGCGGACGGCCGTCATCGCCGGCCGCCCGGAGTTCGGCGCACCGGACTGGCGCGGAAATGTTCGCGGTAAACCCATGTCGGACCGGGACGTCACAGATGTAGTCGCGTGGCTGGCTTCCCATCGCGTCGACGTTCCGGGCCAACCATATTCCGCCGCTAATTCGCCGCGGCGCTAGGAATTTGCATGATGCCAGACGATACAAAACTCTCCCGGCGCGGGCTGTTCATGAAGCTGGGTATACTCTTGAACGGCTGTGTCGCCGCCGCCCTTGCCGTTCCCATCGTCCGATTTCTGCTGTCCGCGGTTACACGCGGAGGCAACAACGGCTACCTCGACTGGGTATCGCTCGGCTCAGTCAATCAATTTCCAGAAGGCGAGACCCGGCTAGCCACATACCGCAGTCCACTGGTGATGCCCACAGACGGCAAGACGGTGGACGCGGCATGCTGGGTCCGGCGCATCGAAGGCGAGCGATTCCAGGTCTTCGCTGTCAACTGCGCACATCTGGGTTGTCCCGTCCGCTGGTTTCCGCAATCCGGTCTGTTCATGTGCCCGTGTCATGGCGGAGCATACTACCGTGATGGCTCGCGCGCATCGGGCCCGCCCGAGCGCGGTCTGTTCGAATATCCATACAAAGTGAAAAATGGTTTGATCGCCATTCAGGCCGGCGAAATGCCCACTCCTGGACCGGGTGCGGCACTCCTTCACAAGGAGTCTCCATGCGCCTGATCTCCAGAATCGGAAAATGGCTCGAACAGCGCCTACAACTCGCCGCGCCCATCCGCGAGATGTCGGAACACCGCGTGCCGCGCAACACTGCGAGCTGGTGGTACGTGTTCGGCAGCGCCGCGCTGGTCGTGTTCTGCCTGCAGATCGCCACCGGAATCCTGTTGGCTTTGACCTATGTGCCCTCGGCCGGAGAAGCCTGGAACAGCCTCCAGGCCCTGAATCACGACATCACGCTCGGGTGGTTCATCCGCGCGCTGCACGGATGGGGCTCCAACTTCATGGTGGCGATTGTCCTGATCCACATGATGCAGGTATTTCTGTTCGGTGCTTACAAATTTCCTCGCGAACTTACTTGGATCGTCGGCGTATTTCTTTTGCTGATGACCCTGGGGATGGCTTTCAGCGGGCAGGTGCTGCGATTCGATCAGGATGCGTATTGGGGACTCGGCATCGGCGCCTCGATCGCCAGCCGCGTTCCCATCGCCGGCCCCGTAATCGTGAAGCTGCTGTTAGGGGGACCAATTATCGCCGGTGCGACGCTCTCCCGTTTCTTCGTCGTACACGTCTTCGTGATCCCAGGTTTGCTCATCGCTTTTGTGTGCCTCCACGTGCTGATGGTGTTGAAGCTCGGAATCAACGAATGGCCGATGCCCGGGCGTATCGTCAAGCGTGCAACCTATCTGAACGAGTATCGCAAACTGACCGAGAACGAGGGCGCCCCTTTCGTGCCATATGCCATCTGGAAAGACATTTTCTTCGCGGCCTTCATTCTTTTAGCGGTGGCGGCCTGCGCGGTCTGGTTCGGTCCGTTTGGCCCATCCGGCAGGCCGGATCCGACGATTATCCAAACCGTACCGAAACCCGACTACTTCTTCCTATGGCTGTACGCCTTGCTCTCGCTGCTCCCGCCATCGCTCGAAACACCGGCACTACTCATCGGTCCGGTCCTGGTCATCCTTGGATTACTTCTGCTTCCCTTCCTCTCTGGCGAAGGTGAAAAGAGCTGGAAGCGGCGCCCGATCGCGGTGTTGACCGTGATGTTGATTGCCGTCACTCTCGGGACCTTTACGCATCTCGCCGGGTATGCGCCCTGGAGTCCGCGGATGAACGCCTGGAGCGGCGCTCCGGTGCCGGCTCAATTCCTGCACGCCAGGACGGCCCTGGAGAGACAAGGCGCGCTCGTCTTTCAGGTCAAACAGTGCCGCAACTGCCATTCCCTCGGCGAGAGTGGCGGCCAGCGCGGTCCAGCACTCGACAGTGTCGCACTGCGGCTGACGCAGGACCAACTCATCCGCCAGGTGATTCAAGGCGGTGGCAATATGCCGGCGTACGGCAAAAATCTAAGTCCGGCGGAGACGACGGCGCTCGTTGCGTTTCTCGAAACGCTGCACCCGCCGGGACAGGCGCCCGCGCGTGACGCTTCACGCGATTTCACCGAGAGGCAATAGAGGCGTTCGATGGCGCCCTTCACCCTGACACTCGCTATTGCGTTCGCGGGGGGAGCGTACCTTCACGGCTGGTTTCGCCGCCGTTCGATTCCAGCATGGCGGGCTGGCAACTTCTTCCTCGGCCTGTTTACGACGTGGGTAGCGATGGTCTCGCCGCTCGCTTCCCTGGATAGCCACATGCTGACGGCGCACATGATTCAACACCTGCTGCTCATGACCATCGCTCCGCCCCTGATCTGGCTGGGCGAGCCGCTGATGGCAGTGCCGGCGGCGAGATGGCCATTTCCCAGCCGCCTCGGCAGACTGCTCGGACACCCCGTCTTTTGCTGGCTCGCGGCTTCGGCGGCATTGGTCGCATGGCACGTGCCGGCGATATTCCGGCTGGGCATGGAATCGCCGGCGGGGCATTTCATGGAACATGCTTCCTTCCTCACAGCCGGCCTCCTGTTCTGGTGGCCCGTCATTCAGCCCTGGCCGTCGGTCGCACTATGGCCGCGGTGGTCCATGCTGCTGTATCTTTTCCTCGCCACCCTGCCATGCGACGTTCTCTCCGGATTACTCGTCTTTTCGGATAGAGTCGCGTACCCCATGTATCTCTGTACACCCGAAAGCGGCGGCCTCTCTGCTCTCGAAGACCAACAATGCGCTGCCGCACTGATGTGGACCTGCGTTACGGTTGTCTTCCTGGTGGCTGGAACCGTTCTTTCGATGCAAATGCTATCGCCGCGAAAGGAGGTCATTTCGGCATGAATCGCACCACACAGCTTCTGGCCATGCGGGACTACATGGAATTGACGAAGCCGCGAATCACATTGGTCATTCTGATCTGCGCCGCCGAGGGCTACCGGTTCGGCTGTGGCGCCGCGTTCCAATGGGCGATTCTGGCTCACGTGCTCTTCGGCACGGCTTTGCTGGCGTCGGGAACCTCGGCCCTCAATCAATGGTACGAGGTGGACTCCGATGCGAAGATGCGCCGTACGTGCCGGCGCCCTCTCCCCGCGGGGAGGATCAAGCGAAGAAATGGGCTCGCTTTCGGCCTTTTGCTCTCGGCCGTCGGCTTCACCTCCCTATGGTACGGCACGAACCTTCTGGCGGCTGCTCTTGGCCTCTTCACGCTGTTGAGTTACCTTCTGCTCTACACGCCGCTGAAGCAACGCACACAGGCATGCACTACGGTGGGCGCGATCCCAGGCGCGATGCCGCCCCTCATCGGCTACGCGGCTGCGGGTCATGGCATCGACACCAGCGCGCTGGCGCTGTTTCTCCTTCTTTTTTTCTGGCAATTTCCTCACTTCGACGCTATCGCCTGGATCTACCGGGATGACTATGCCCGCGGCGGCATCCGGATGCTGCCCGTCGTCGATCCGAATGGCGAGTCCACCACCTGCCGCATTGTGGTCTGCTCCCTTCTGCTGATGCCAATAAGCCTGGCGCCGCTGTTCCTCGGAATGGCGGGCGCGCCGTACGCCGCGGTCGCCATAGCTGCTGGACTTGGAGTGCTCTACTTCGGCGCGCGATTAGCGCGGGAGAGAACATTGGCCCGCGCACATACGCTACTCGTCGCAACGATCGTCTATCTGCCTGTATTGCTCGGCGTGATGGTGCTGGACCGGCGCGCTCTTTAAACGCGAAGACAGCCGGCCATCAGCAGAGCACGCCTCTCCGTATCTTTGGTGAGCTTCGGGTCCCGAAAAAAGGTAATAACCAGACACTGGCATCTCGCCGCGGAGTTGGAAAAACCAACAAAAGAACCCAGAAGCCGCTCTTCCTTTATGTAAGGCCGCAAGGTTACTGAGCCGATCGGTGAGGCGAATTCTCGCAATCACACTGACACGGCCCCCACTTGCGAGGCAGGCCCGAAACGTATGAGAGAGTCTATTCCTCGAATCGTGATCGTAGGAGGGGGCTTTGGCGGTTTAGCCGCAGCCAAGGCTGTGAAACACACTCCAGCAAGGGTGATTCTGATCGATCGCGCCAACCATCACGTATTTCAGCCGCTGCTTTACCAGGTAGCAACTTCGATTTTGGCCCCCAGTCAGATTGCCTTTCCGATCCGGGGCATTCTCAGGAAACAGAAAAACACGACCGTCGTCCTTGCCGAGGTCACACAAGTGGATAAGGACCAGAAGTGCGTCATTGTTAGTGACGCCGACCGGCAGGACGTGCCGATCGGCTATGACTATTTGATCTTGGCCACCGGCGCCACTCATAGCTACTTCGGCCACGACGATTTTGAAACGTTCGCGCCAGGATTGAAGAGCCTTGCAGACGCCGTCGTCACTCGCAACAAGATCCTACGAGCCTTCGAGCTTGCCGAGGCCGAAGAAGACCCGATTCACCATCGGGACCTGCTCACGTTCGTTCTCGTTGGCGGCGGTCCCACGGGTGTCGAAATGGCCGGCGCTCTGGCCGTCCTCGTGCGAACCACGCTGAAATCGGAATTTCGGAGGATCGATCCCGCATCCGCCAAGATTGTACTCATCGATGCGGCGCCGCGAGTTCTCGGGGCTTTCTCTGCACCCCTATCTCGCGCCGCGAAAGAACGTCTCGAGAGCTTGGGCGTCGAGGTCCGGCTGGGACAGCGTGTCGATCTGATCGATGCGGACGGCGTGGTGATCGCAGGTGAGCGCATCGCGAGCAAGACGGTGATCTGGACGGCCGGTGTCACGCCCTCCCCTGCGGGCAAGTGGCTGAATGTGGAGACAGACCGCGCCGGGAGGGTACGTGTCCAAAAAGACCTTACTGTGCCAGGACATGCAGAGATTTTTGTGGTTGGCGATACCGCAGCACTGGAGCAAGACGGCAAGCCTCTTCCCGGGGTAGCTCAAGTGGCCATGCAACAAGGATGTTACGCAGGACAACTCATTCACAGCCGCATCACCGGCAGCAAGCAGCCGCCTCCATTTCGCTACTTCAACAAGGGCAGCATGGCCGTGGTGGGCAAAGGTTTTGCTGTGCTGCAAAGCGGCAAAATTCAAACCAGCGGGTTCGTGGCATGGCTAACCTGGGCTTTGATTCACCTCCAGTTCCTCGCTACATCAGGCCTCCGCCTAAGCGTCTTTCTACAGTGGACCTGGTCTTATGTAACCGGCCAAAGAGGCTCCCGGCTCATCGTGGATCATCGCAGTTTCACGTCGGAGAGCAAGGCAGCAACCGAGACTGTCCGAGAAGCGCCCTGAACCCTATACCGCAGGATACGGCGAATGAATCAGACCTTCAGAAAGGGAACAATCGTGCGAATATTACCGAAATCCAGAATATAGCGATCGTCGGCACAGGAGTCATCGGCGCAAGCTGGGCCGCCTATTACCTGTCCCGAGGATTTAATGTGATTGCAACCGATCCTGCCCCGAATGCCGAGGCCGGCCTTAGAAAATATGTTGACGACGCCTGGGCGACGCTCCGAAAGAACGGCCTGTCTCCCGGCGCTTCGCGGGACCGGTTGACTTTCGAGCCCAAGATGGCTGACGCATTAGCCAAAGCGGACTTTGTCCAGGAAAATGCGCCGGAAAGGCCTGATTTCAAGATCAAGCTATTCGCGGAAATGGACGCGGCGACCCCTCCGGATTCGATCCTGGCATCAAGTTCTTCGGGTATAACGATGGATGTAATCCAGTCCGCGTGCCAGCGTCCGGAGCGCTGTGTGATTGGGCATCCATTCAATCCACCACACGTCATTCCGCTAGTGGAAGTCGTCGGCGGAGCCAAGACGTCGCCGGAAACGATCGAAAAGGCGATGGCCTTTTATTCCTCGATCGGGAAAAAGCCGATTCGTCTCTTCAAAGCGCTCCCCGGCCACGTCGCGAATCGTCTGCAGGCGGCGCTGTACAAGGAGGTGCTCTATCTCATTCAGCAAGGCGTGCTAAGCGTCGAGGACGCCGACGTCACCGTGAGCTACGGGCCCGGCCCTCGATGGGGCGTGATGGGTCCGAGCCTTCAGTGGCACGTTGGCGGAGGGGAAGGCGGCATTCACCATTTTATGGAGCACCTCATGGGCCCTTTGGAGGGCCTGATGAAGGCACTCGGCAGCCCGAATGTTACGCCTGAGCTGAAGCAGGCTGTCGCCGAAGGAGTGTTGCAAATGGCCGGCAATCGCTCCGTGGAGCAGCTCGCTGAAGAGGAAAACAACGTCCTCACCGTGCTTTTCAGCAGCCGCGCGAAAGCCGACCTCTAGCCCCTTCCGTTCGAAACCTCACCGGCATCGCGTACGCAGAACTGCCAGTCGGGCACTGAGCGATAACGGCGGGGCGAGCCACCTTTGATACGGCGCAGGTGATTGCGGGCCGAATTGTCGGAGCCCAGAACCAAACCTCGAAAGGATAATAGACGTGAATATCGCAGCCCAGAATCGAGTTGCCGAAAAACCGGCTGAAACAATTGGAACACTGACTGAAATACTCCAATCCAAGCTGGGCAGTCCCGCGACTGCTTCGGATTTCGATCTATATGGCGGTGTAAATGACGTCCTGAAAGAAGTCGGACTATCAGCCGCGGACAGCGGAGGGAAGCTTACTTTCTACGGACAGGATCCGATCGTGCCCAGCAGCTTCAGGTTTGGAGCAATGGCCGCGGTTGGCCTGGCTGCCAAGGCCACTGCATTGGCAGCGCTCTGGAAGACTCGAACTGGCGAAGGACAGGACATTCACGTCGATGTCCGGAAAGCGCTCCGGCGCTTCTGTTGCTTCTTCGAAGGGAAATGGGAAACCATCAACGGACGCGGTCCGGCTATGGGCGCCGATCAAGACAATCCCTTTTTCGAGTTGCCTCTCTTTCGGAAGACGCGCGATGGGCGCCACGTGGTGGCTCTCAACATTTACCCGAGACTCCACACGCGCGCGCTCAATTTCCTGCGGTGCAGCGACAGCGCCGAATCCGTTGGGAATGCGATTCTGCAGTGGCGCGCCGAGGAACTGGAGGCGGCCGCGGCCGCGGCTGGGCTTGTCATCGCCATGGTGCGCACCAACGAGGAGTTTCGCAAGCAACTCCAATACACCGAAGTGCTCTCCCGCATGCCGCTGATCACTTTGGAAAAAATCGGAGACAGCGAGCCTCTACCATTCAAGCCTGGCGCAAAGCGGCCTTTGGAAGGTATTCGTGCGCTTGGGATGGGGCACGTGATCGCGGGAGCAGGGATCGGCAGAGACCTCGCCTACTACGGCGCTGACGTCCTCAACGTCTGGAGACCCAATGATACGGAGGTGGAGGCTTTTGCCTGGGACGTGCAGGTGGGGATGCGCTCCACCATACTGGATGGCTCCAAAGAAGATCGCGCGAAGTTCGATCGCCTGCTAAAGGATGCCGACGTATTCTTCTCGAACCGGCGCCCCGGTTACCTGGAGCGATATGGTCTCACCGCGGAAGAACTCAGCTCCAAAAAACCGGGATTGATTCACGCCAAAGTAGTCCTCCATGGCGATCGTGGTCCCTGGTCAAACAGAGTTGGTTTCGATGAGGTCGGCGCGGCGGTGTCCGGCTTGTTTTCCATCGAAGGGACGCCTGCTCAGCCCAAGTCGCCACCAATTATCCCCATCTGCGACAATGTGGTGGGCTGGCTTGGCACCATCGGCGTTCTTGAGGCTCTGCGACGGCGCGCCATCCAGGGAGGAAGCTATCGCGTCGTCGTATCGCTGACCAGAACCGTTCTGTGGCTGCTCTCGATGGGCATATTCGACAAGACTTACGCGCAAGAGACCGCGGGCTCTACGGACGAGCACGCATACGTCGCTCCAGATCTCTTCACCGCTGAAACTCCGTTGGGTAGGTATCAAGGCTTGACCGACCAGGTGGTCTTGTCCCGGACTCCGGGCTCCTTCCAGACGGTACTTGTCCCGCGGGGATCGTCAAGACCGGAGTGGTTAGAACAGAGATAGATGCCACGCGCGCAATGTGGCTGCTATTTCCATCCTCCAAGAACGATGGGCCGCGCACGACTCCTCAAAGAGCCCATCGCCGTGCCACCGTGGGGAGGAAAAACAAGGAAGGCAAATACGAAGGCGGTTGCGGCATCGAATGCCGACTTTATGACATGCGGCATACCTTCGCCACACGTTTCGCGCTTGCTGGCGGATCGCTTCCTGTACTCGCGAGAATCCTTGGCCGTGCCGATTTGAGTTTGCTCATGCGTTATGTACACCCCTCGCAGGCCGATATGGACCGAGCGATGGAGTGGTATTCCACCAGGCAGGAGCAAGGCCCAGAACTCGAAAAAATGCTGTTGGAGAATGCCGATGGGACAAACCGGACCGAGCGTTGGCTGGGCCAACTTCCGGGCCAACTACGCCTCCAGAACTGGCCCAAATTGGCCCAACTCAGCCAGATTTGCGAGATCGGAAAACCTCGTGATCGGCACTCTTAAGATCTATGTTTTCAGTAATTTGTATCTTGGGAATCTGGTACGCCCGGGCCGATTCGAACGGCCGACCTTTTGCTCCGGAGGCAAACGCTCTATCCAGCTGAGCTACGGGCGCACGCATTTCGATTGTAGCATTTCCGCTGCGCGGCAAATCTTTCAGTCTGCGGGGGACGCCCGGCGCTACTCTATTGTTGTGCCGCCGAAATGCTTTTGCCGCTTGCTAACGCGCGCGGCTCGGAAACCGCGCCATGGCCGCAAACTCCAGTACCGAGCCGTAACCGTAATACTAGTGTGTTACAAAACCGGCGCTCAAGATGCTGAGACTTGTGGGGCCGACTTCAGTGGGCGCTGGGCTTCCATCCGACAAACCTTGCACCGGTTAAAACCGGCGCGCAGGCTGAAACCCGCCCCCCTTTGTCACACAGCAGTAGTAAGGCAGCGATATACGACCGTGGATTCCAAAGCCAGATGGAGCCGCTCATGAAATCTGTCCTCCTCCTGTGCGCCATCGCCGCCTGTGCCGCTGCGCAGCCCTACTTCCAGCCTGCCGAGATGATGAACATCGGCGTGTACTACTATCCCGAGGCCTGGCCCGAAAGCCAGTGGCCTCGCGACATGGCCAACATCCGCAAGCTCGGGCTCGAATTCGTCCACATGGGAGAATTCGCCTGGGCTTTCATGGAACCGCAGGAAGGCAGCTACGATTTTGAATGGCTCGACAAGAACGTGCGCCTTGCCGGCGACCAGAATCTCAAAGTGGTTCTTTGCACGCCGAGCGCCACGCCGCCGATCTGGCTGGTTCGCAAACATCCCGAAGTTCTGATGGTGGATGCGCACGGCCGCCGGATGCAGCACGGCTCCCGCGAGCATGCGTGCTGGAGCGTCCCCGCCTATCGCGAATACGTGGGCAAAATCGTCACCGAGCTGGCCAAGCGCTTCGGCAACGATCCGCGCGTGTGGGGCTGGCAGATCGATAACGAGCTTTCCCATTACGGCAAGCGCTATTGCTACTGCGATTTCTGCCAGGCCAAGTTCCGTGTCTGGCTTCGGGAGAAGTACGGCACCATCGACCGCCTCAATCGCGATTGGGGCGACGCCTTCTGGTCCCAGACCTACCAGGCTTTCGACGAAATCCGCATCCCCAATCAGGAAGAGCTGGTGGCCGGGGTGAATCCTCATGCCCTGCTCGATTTCGAGCGCTGGTTCGCCGCCGAGGCCGCCGACTATCTCCGCTTCCAGGCCCGCATCCTGCGCCAGTACAGCAAAAACCAGTGGGTCACCACCAACTTCATGTCGCTCCACCCGGACGTCTATCCGCCGCTCTCCGGCAAGGATCTGGACATCCTCACCTGGACCATCTATCCCGTGCATGGCAATCTCAACGAGGGTCCTTTGGGCTTCCGCCTGGGCGACGGGGCGGGCTTCTCCTTTATGCACGATTTTCTCCGCCCGGTGAACGGCTTCGAGGGCATCATGGAGCTTCAGCCCGGCCAGGTGAACTGGGGCGATGTCAATCCGCGTCCGTATCCGGGCGCCATCCGGATGTGGATTCTGCGCTCATTCGCCGCCGGCGGGAAGCTGGTCTGCACCTATCGGTATCGCCAGCCGCTCTATGGCGGCGAGCTGTACCATAACGGCCTCGTCGAGACCGACGGCGTCACGCCCTCGATCGGGGGGAAGGAATACGCCCAGGCGATGCGCGAGATCCGCCAATTGCGCGAACACTACCGGCCCAATGCCGCGGAGCCGCCCGACTATGCCGCCCGCCGCACGGCTTTGCTCTATAACGTGGAAAATCGCTGGGACATGGACAATCATACCCAGACCACGCGTTGGGACTCGATGGGACACCTGCTGCGATACTACAAGGTCTTGAAAAGTGTGGGCGCACCCGTGGATGTCATCACCGAGGAGAAGGACTTCGCGCGCTATCCCTTCCTGATTGCTCCGGCGTATCAGTTGGTCGATGCCGCCCTCGTCCAGCGCCTGGAGGCGTACGCCCGCAACGGCGGCCGCCTGGTGCTCTCCTGCCGCACGGCGCAGAAGGATCGCCGCGGACAGCTCTGGGAAGGCGCCTGGGCCGAGCCGATCCACAAACTGATCGGCGCCTCCATCCCGGCCTATGATGTGCTGCCCAAGCCCCACCAGGGCTCGGTGCGTGCCCGCGGCAAGGCTTACGCCTGGGCTTCCTGGGGCGAGATGCTGGAGCCCGCCTCCGGCACCAGCGTGCTGGCCCAATACGCCGGCGATTTCTATGCCGGCAAAGCCGCCGCGGTGTCCCATAAATTGGGCAAGGGCTCGGTCACTTATATCGGGGTCGAGTCGCTTTCCGGAGATCTGGAGCGCGATTTGATTCGGGAGGTCTTCACCGCCGCCGGGGTTCGCGTGCAGAATTTCGAAAACCAGTTCTTTGTGGACTGGCGCGACGGCTTCTGGGTGGCTACCAACTTCTCTTCCAGGAAGCAGAGCGCTCCCATACCGGAAAACGCCAAGATTCTGATCGGCGCGCGCGAGCTGGATCCGGCCGGCGTGGCAGTGTGGACCGAATGACGGCTGGTGATAACTGCCTGTGGACGATTCCTTTGACAAAATTCTCGGCCGCATCCTCGAAGTGGCTCCGGGCCTGCACACGGCCGGCACGTTCTCGCCGCGGGTGCTCGAAGCCATCGCCGGGGCCGTCCGTAAACGACGCGTCTGCCATTCCGTGGAAACCGGTTCCGGCGCCAGCACGCTCCTGTTTTCTCATCTCAGCGAACACCACACCGTATTTGCTTTGGATGATGGTAGCGGCAGCGTCACGAATGTGCGTCGGTCGCCGCTGCTGCGGCAGGATGTGGTCACGTTCGTCGAGGGGCCCAGCCAGGTTACGTTGTCCCGGCACCGCTTCACCGAAAAACTGCAGGTGGTTCTGATCGACGGCCCGCACGGCTACCCGTTTCCAGACCTGGAGTACTACTCTCTCTATCCGCACCTGGAGACCGGCGCCCTGTTGATTCTCGACGATATTCATATCCCTACCGTCCACAACCTTTTTCAGTTTCTGCGCCGGGATGCCATGTTCGATCTGGACCAGGTGGTGCGAACGACCGCATTCTTCACGCGCACGAATGCGCCCACATTCGATCCGCTCGGAGATGGCTGGTGGCAGCAGAAATACAATGCCAGACCGCTTCTGCGGTACACGTGGCGGGAAGCGATCAAGGGGCTCCTGCCCGCGTCCGCGCAAGGAGCGATCGCGCGAACGAAGCGGAGAGTCACACGGGGATCCTCGCAAGCGGCAGTGGAAATTCTCACGCCTCAAAAAGGTGCGATTGTGGCGGGCGCCGGACTCGTGGAAGGATCTGCGGTTTTGCCCGCGGATTCGTTTTTGTGGGTTTTGGCCCGTCGCAGGGATTTTGACGGCTGGTGGCCGCAGGGAAGGGGGGCTGTGCCGGTGGACCAGAATCGATGGAGCGTATCCGTCACGTACGGGGGCCCTCAAGACAATGGGGCGGAGTTCGAACTCGCGGCCCTCGTCGTCCGGCAATCGACGCACGAATTTTGGACCGACTGGGTGGCTCAGGTGGAGGAAACCGGCCGGTTCCCTCCGGTCCAGTTGCCTCCGGCGGGCTTTGTGCTGGGGGAGGCATTTCGAACTGTGACAAAAGCTTCGTAGGGCTTGGTAATGGGCCAGTGGAGCGCCCCGGTGATTTTTGAGAGCACTCAAATTGCGTCGATGAGAGCGTCGACGCTGCGCGCTGAGGCGCACGCTACGGCGCTTCGCCGGCAACTCGTGTTTGATCTCTTGACAT
>CAZMRK010000115.1:0-3826 GCA_964568355.1 uncultured Solibacteraceae bacterium
CGGCAGGCCCTTGGCCTCGCTGCCCAACCCGTAGGTCACCCAGCTACCCATGCTGGGCCGCCCCGGCCGCCCCGATCCGGTGTTCATGAACAGCTCCGCCGGAGCGTGATTGAACAAGTCCGTGTGGCACGATTTCACCAGTGCGATCTCGTCGGCAATCTTGGCGGTATGCGGCAGCAGTTCGGAAATCTCCATCCCGCACTCGCCGTACCGGTGAAATTTGCGCTGCGTGCCGAACAGAGGGGCTTCCGGATTGATAAAGGCATAGCGCTGGTCGCCCACCACCGATTTCGGAATGGGCTTGCCATGCATCTCGATCAGCTTGGGCTTGTAATCGAACAGCTCCAACTGGCTGGGCCCGCCCGACATATTCAGGAAGATGACGTGCTTGGCCTTGGGCGCGAATTGCGGCGCCTTGGGAGCCATGGGGTCCGCCGGTTCGGCGAACAGGCGGTCATTGAGGAGCGAAGCCAGCCCCACCAGCCCTACCCCGGACCAACACTCCCGAAAGAAGTGCCGCCGGGTTTGCCGCTTGATTTGTTCCGCTTGTAAGTTTCCTTCCATGGCTATTCCCTTGTGATCGTCTCATCCAGGTTCAGCAGCACGCGCGCCACGCCGAACCAGGGAGCGAACCGCTCCGGATCCTCATGGCTGCCGGCTGGCAGCAGGGCCTTGGCCTCTTGGGGGGCCTTTCGATATCGCTCGGTAAACTCCGCCAGCGACGTCACCAGCGAATCTTTCTCAAAAGCGTCCGGCTCTCTTGTCAGGCATAGCCGGAAGGCATAGCGCAGGCGCTCCGCGTCATTGGGCGGAGCTTCGCGCAACACGCGCGCGGCCAGGGCCTGTGTCATCTCCACAAAAGCGTCATCGTTCAAGGTGGTGAGCGCCTGCATGGGAGAGTTGGAACGGGTCCGGCGAACCGTCGTGGCATCGGCCGTGGGCTCGTCGAAAACCAGTAGCGAGGGGTAGGGCGAGGTGCGCTTCCAGAATGTGTACATACCCCGCCGGTAACGATCCTTGCCGGTGGCCACCACCCATGCCAGGTTCCCGCGGCTCAGGTCGGTCACCCCGGGAGGCTGAGGCGGAAATACGCTCGGACCGCCAATCTGCGGATTGAGCAGTCCGGATGCCGAGAGCGCGATATCGCGGACCACCTCGCCCTCCACGCGATAGCGCGGCGCCCGCTCCATCAACAGGTTTTCCGGATCGCGCTCCTTCATCTCCGGTGTCACCTGGGAGGACTGCCGGTACATCGCCGAGGTCACGATCAGCCGGTGCATGGCCTTCATGTGCCAGCCCTGCCGCACCAGTTCGGTCGCCAGCCAGTCGAGCAGTTCCGGATGTGTGGGCGGCTCGCCCTGCGTTCCGAAGTCTTCCGAGGTCTTGACCAGGCCCCGCCCGAAATAGTGCTGCCACATGCGATTGACGATGACACGCGGCGTCAGCGGATTCTTGGGGCTGACCAGCCACCGCGCCAGGTCCAGGCGATTGGGGCTCTTCGCTGCAAGCGGCGGGAGCACGGCCGGAGTTCCTGGTGTCACTTCCACACCAGGCTTGAGGAAGTCGCCGCGAATCAATACATACGATTTGCGCGGCTGCGCCCGTTCCTCCAGCACCATGGCCGTATATTGATTGGGGTTGCGGCTGCTGGGCGTGCCGACCAGCAGTTCCTTCTCCCGTAGCAGTTTTTGATAATCCGCGTCTTCTTCGTTGTAGTACTTCTCCAGATCCTCTACCTGCGCCAGTTCGCGCCGCTCCGGAGCGATCTTGAGGATATCCTGCACGTTGCCGGGAAGTGCGGCCTTGTCCTGCGGCGTAAGCCCCTTCTCCCACGCAATCATGCGATCCACTAGGCCGGCATTGCGGCGCGCGATCTTCTCTTCGATCCGCAGTTTCTCGACCTCGAAATTGGCATTCATGCGGCGGTAGCGCTCCACATCGCTCTGCGGCACCACACGCATCACCGGTTCGTCCTGGTTGTTGTAGAAGGCGAACAACTGGTAATACTCGCGCTGCGAGATCGGATCGTATTTGTGGTCGTGGCACTGTGCGCAGCCGATGGTGAGGCCCAGCCAGACCGTCCCGGTCGTGGCCACGCGATCGAAAACCGCCTCCACACGGTATTGTTCCTGATCCACGCCGCCTTCCTGATTGATCATGGTGTTGCGCTGGAAGCCGGTGGCGATCTTGTCATCCACCGTCGCCCCCGGCAGCAGATCGCCGGCAAGCTGCTTCACCGTGAACTCATCGAAAGGCATGTCCTGGTTCAGGGCGTGGATCACCCAATCGCGATAGCGCCACATGACGCGCGGATTGTCGAATCCGAAGCCGTTGGTATCGGCATAGCGCGCGGCGTCCAGCCAGTGGCGTCCCCAGCGCTCGCCATAGTGCGGCGATGCCAGTACCCGATCCACCAGGCGCTCGTAGGCGTCCGGTCGCCGGTCCGCCAGAAATGCGTCCACCTCGGCGGGCGTGGGGGGCAGCCCCAGCAGGTCCAGGCTCAGACGCCGGATCAGGGTTACCTGATTGGCCTCGGGCGAGGGCTTCATTCCCTCTTTTTCGAGGCGCGCCAGAATGAAGTTGTCGATCGGATTCCGTACCCAGGACGCATCTTTCACGGCGGGCGGATCATGGCGCACCGGCGGCTTGAATGCCCAGTGGTCGCTGTGGCGATTGCCCGCGGATGGATTCTGGCTCCGCTTCTCTTCCGGCCAGGGCATGCCTAACTCCACCCAATGCCGCAAATCTGCGATCTGCTCGTCCTTCAGTTTGCCGGGCGGCGGCATCTTCAGAGAGCCGTTGTACTCCACCGCCTGGATCAGATGGCTCTCCGCCGGTTTGCCCGCCAGCGCCACCGGCCCGCGGTTTCCGCCGTTGTGGATACCACCGCGACTCTCCAGAGAAAGCCCGCTGGTGGGATTTCGGTCACTATGGCAGGCCACGCAGCGGTCGTGCAGCAGCGGCCGGATCTTCGTTTCGAAAAAGCGAATCGCGTCGGGATTCTGCTGGCAGAATATTGGAAACGCGGCGAAAAGGGCGATCCCCAAAGCGCGCCCGAACCCAGTCATCAGCACCTCGTAATGCTATGCAGCATATGCAAATGGCACAAAAAATGCAATCGCCCCCCTGTACCGCTCGATTCATCGGGCCGCGCCGACACTCGTGCCGGCGCCGGGTTTTGGTACCCCTGCTAGTCCGCCCTCTACTCGTATCGCAGCGCCACCATGGGATCCACCCGGGCAGCCCGCCGCGCCGGACTATAAGCCGCCAGCCCTCCAACCCCCAGCAGCAGCGCTGCCGCCGTCAACAACGTCACCGCATCCGTGCTGTGAACACCGAACAGCAGGCTTTCTACCAGGCGCGCCAGGCCCAGCGCGGCGCTCAGCCCCAGCATCACCCCCATCCCCACCATGGCCATCGAACCGGCCAGAACCAGGCGCAGGACGTCCCCGCGCTGCGCTCCCAACGCGATGCGCACCCCGATCTCCCTCGTGCGCCGCGCCAGTTCGTAGCTGGTCAAGCCATACAGCCCCAGGAACACCAACGCCGCGGCCGTGATTCCGAAGAAGCCGGAAAGCTGAGCCAGCATCCGCTCCGGAGCGATCGTCCCGTTTACCAGGCCCGCTTGCGTGGTGACGCTTCCCACGCGAAGATGCGGAGTCTCCACCTGGATCTCCTTTGAAAGCCGGTCCGCCAGTTTCTTCGGATCAGCGGCCGTCCGGATGGTGAGATACGCTCCGGCGAGCGGACCGGGGCGCTGCCAGTGGGGCAGATAGATTATGCGCGGCGCCGGCTCGCGCAGGCTCCTGTACTTGGTATCCCGCAC
>CAZMRK010000116.1:0-2995 GCA_964568355.1 uncultured Solibacteraceae bacterium
CCATATCGGTTACACTAACCCAGGAAGCGCGATGGCGGAAACGGGAGACGTGTTTCGTTACATGAGTTACGTGCGCGGTCGCTGGCGCATGGTGGCACTTAGTTGCGGAACCGCCGTGCTTCTGGCGCTCGCCGTCAGCATGGCGACGGAACGCCGCTATACGGCCACGGCGCGTATCGTGATCGAGCCTCCCGCGGGAAGCGATCCGCGCTCGGCGATGGTGGTCAGCCCGATCTACCTGGAGTCGCTGAAGACTTACGAGCACTTCGCTTCGAGCGACAGCCTGTTTCAGAAGGCCATGACGCAGTTTCACCTGCGCGCGCTGTTGGGCGGCAAGGCGATCGAATCAGCCAAGAAAAGCGTGCTCAAAGTCGAAATCATTCGCAACACGCGCATTCTGGAGATTTCGGCGACGCTGCCGGATCCGCGCCTGGCGCAATCGCTAGCTCGTTTTCTGGCGGATTCCACGGTGGCATTGAATCAATCTCTACTCCAGTCTGGGAGTGAGGAACTGCTCAAGGGGATCGAGCAGCAGGAGCGCGAAGCGCGCGCTGCCTTGGAACGGAGCGAGGCCGCCTGGGCACAAGCGCTGCGGGATGAGCCAATCGAGAGCCTGCAGGAGGCGGCGGACGCGGATTCGCGGCTGCGGGAGGACTTGCAGCAGCAGTCCGTCAGCCTGCAACTGGAAGTAGCCGGCGCGGCTAACCGGCTGCAAGAAGGTGGTGAGAGGCAGGCGCTTTTAAAGGAGCTACGCACCAGGATCGCAGATCTGGACCGCCGGGCTTCCGAGCGACAGCGTGTGCTGGCGGTGCGACTGGCGGATCGCGACCGCCTGGAGACACAGCGGAAGGCCCGGCAGGCCGCCGTGGCCGCCATCGAAGGGCGCCTGCGAGGCGCGCACGAGGCCGCCGGAACACGAGGCGAACGCCTCACCGTCATCGATCCCGGCGTGGTTCCCGAGCGCCCTTCCACACCGAACCTGCCGCTCAACGTGCTGGCAGCGCTACTGCTGGGGCTCGTACTGCCGCTCGCGTATCTCGCCCTGGAGATGCATTTTTCCCAGCAACAGGCCGGATATCGCCGCGGCGCTCTGCGCGCTTTGGGGAAAACGGCGGATGAATAGCCGGCTGCTGGCGGAGGATCGCAGGCACATCGCCGCTGGTCTTGCGCTGGGCCTCTGGGCGGCAGCGATTGCGGTCGTTCCCGGCCTGCTCGCGAAAGGACTGCTGCTGGCTCCGGCGCTTCTGCTGCCGTTTGCCTGGTGGCTCCTCTCAGCGCGAAATCGCTGGGTGATGGTGTTTTTTGCCGCAGCTCTTCTGCTGCCTCCGCTGCCGTTCGCCATGGGAAACTCGGGACCGCACCCTTCTCTGCTGGTGGCCGGCATCGGCGTGTTGGCGGGGCTGCTGTGGCTGCCGGAATGGCGCATTCCGATCGATTCTCTTCCAGCCAGCCTGCTGACGCTCTCGCTTGCACTGGCCGCCAGCGTGGCACAAGCAGCGCTCTATTCCGGTGCGACGGTAGCCGCGGCCAGCCTGGCGCGCGTCGCTCTGTTTGGCATTTCCGTTTATGTTTTCTTTTACACCGTCTGTGGAAGCACGACCACGACTGCGGTAGCGCGCGATGTCCGGCGTCTTTACTGGATGGCGGCGGTAGCGGCGCTGTTTGCCTGCGTAGACTTCTATTTTCAGTTGCCGGCTCCGGCCGGCTACGGCGCACAATTCGTGTGGCTCGATTCAGGAGTCTACCGGCGGGCGCAAGGATTGTTCTACGAAGCCAGCACGCTGGGAAACTTCTGTGTATTTTTCCTGGTAATGATTGCGGCGGGATTGCGGCAGGGGTCGGCTGCCATTCTTTCGCACAAGGCCATGCTGGCGGGCGGCATCGTGCTCTTCGCGGCGCTGCTGCTCTCATACTCTCGCGGATCCCTGGTCAACCTGGCAATTGCGTTGAGCGTATTGCTGTGGCGCAACCGCGGCCAGGTGCGATGGATCCGTGTAGCCTCGCTGCTGGCGATCCTGACCGGCGCGGGCGCCCTGATCACCTGGAAGATTTTTCCGGCATTCGCAGAGCTCTCCTGGCTGCGGATCTCGGCCACGACCGAGTTCTTGTTCTCGGCGACCGAGGGCGTTCTGTCAGGGCGCCTGGCCAGTTGGCGAATGTTGACCGGCTGGATCGCGGCGCACCCGTGGCAGATGCTCCTGGGAGTTGGCTACAAGACCTTGCCGTCGGGAGGATCCGCGAGCGGGCCGATCGTTGCGGACAACATGTACCTGTCCATGCTGGTGGAAACCGGCATCTTCGGGTTAGCTGCGCTGCTCTGGCTCCACGTGGCCATCCTGCGCGCTTCTGGAAGGGCAGCCGGCTCTTCCGAACCTCGCAGGTCATTTCTTGGAACGTGGATTCATTGCTTCTGGGTTGGGCAGATGGTGCAGATGCTTTCCGGAGACCTGCTGACCTACTGGCGCGTGATGCCGGTCTACCTTTGGGTGCTGGCACTTGCCGTGCGCGGATGAGGCTACTGATTCTGGACCAGTTCAGCGATCCGGGCGGCGCCCAGCAGATGCTGCTGGAACTGCTTCCCGCTTTGCGGCAGCGCGAGTGGGAAGCGATTGTCGGACTTCCGGGATGCGGCGCGCTGTGCGAGCAGGTACGCGCGGAAGACTTTGCCGTCGCGCCGATCACCTGCGGGCCGTACCGGTCCGGCCGGAAATCGTTTTGCGACGTGGCGCGATTCTTGGCAGGAGTGCCGCGCCTGGCTCGGGAGATTCGCAGCCTAGCTCATGGCTTCGCACCTGATTTGATCTACGTCAATGGCCCACGGCTGCTGCCGGGCGTCGCTCTGGCCGGTGTGCGCACGCCGGTGCTGTTCCATGCCCACAGTTACGTGCCGGCCGGACTCTCGCGGTGGGTGGTGGGGCGCTCGTTGCGGCGATTGGGAGCGTGGGTTGCGGCCAATTGCCGCTTTGTTGGCGGGCTGTGGATCGCGCAGGTGGGG
>CAZMRK010000117.1:0-8755 GCA_964568355.1 uncultured Solibacteraceae bacterium
TATGACCCCACGGCGTTCCGGCGCACGGACTGCAACATCCCGACTCATCCCGACCTGTGCCACTACGGAAACGCGGCTCCCGACGCGTTAATTTCTCCGGGCGTCCACACTTTCGACCTGTCGCTTGCCAAGAACTGGAGCATCAAGCCGCTGGGCGAGGCAGGGCGGCTGCAATTCCGGGCGGAAGGGATCAACGCCTTCAACACACCCCAGTTCGGTGCGCCGAATGCGCTGAGCTACGTGAGCCTCGATTCGGTCGTTCCGGACGCTCCGCGAGTAGGCGAGATCCGGAGCTTGCGCCAGCCGATGCGAATCCTCCAATTCGGGCTCAAGCTGTATTTTTAGCGGACACCACTTTGTAACACAGCAGTGCCAGCGAATGGCTTGTGGCGGCGCGCGCTG
The DNA here is from genome assembly GCA_964568355.1 of uncultured Solibacteraceae bacterium. GTDB lineage: Bacteria > Acidobacteriota > Terriglobia > Bryobacterales > Bryobacteraceae > JAJPJX01. The sequence goes on from CAZMRK010000117.1 coordinate 403, forward strand.
CGTGCTAAGACGCTAGCATGCCGGCCCTTCTTGATGATGTCCGCTATGCCTTGCGCTCGATGCGCAAGAACCCCGGGTTTACGATTCTTGCGGTGGCGTCGCTGGCGCTCGGCATCGGTGTAAACACGGCGATCTTCAGCGTGATCGACCAGGTGCTTTTATGGTCGCTCCCCGCCCGGGATCCCGAACGCCTGGTGAATCTGGAAGGCGGCCGGATCGGCGCCTATCCGTTCTATCGCGAGTATCGCGCGCAAAACCAGGTTTTCTCCGGCATGTTGGCTAGCAGCCGTCCGCTGAAGATGGGAGTGCGTCCGGAAGGCACGCCCGCGGTGGAAGTGGCGCAAGTCTGCTATTTAAGCGGCAGCGCTTTCCGGGTCCTTGGAGTCGGGGCCGCGGCGGGACGCCCGTTGGCGGATTCGGACGACCGGGACGGAGGCGGGTCGCCTGTTGCGATTCTGGCCTACAACTACTGGCAGCGGAGATTCGCGGGAAAGGCCGACGTGATCGGCCGCAAATTCGCTGTCAATGGCTATCCTCTCGAAGTGGTGGGTGTTGCGGAAAAAGGTTTCGGCGGGATCTTCAACGGGTCTCCGGCGGATGTGTTCGTTCCTCTGACGATGTATCCGCTGACCACCCCCGCAGCCGCCGCCATCTGGAATACCCCAAACATGCACTGGCTGAATCCCATGGCTCGCCTCAAGCCGGGCGTTTCGATGGAGCGGGCCCAGGCGGAGATGCGGGTGCTCTGGCCGCGCATCATCGACCGCGTAAACGACGCCATGGTGAAGCGGGGAGGCAGAGCGCGGAAGTTCCCGCAAGAAAAGCTGCCGACCGTCACTGCCGGCGCGGGTGGAGTTCCTTCCGGCCAGTCGGGAGCGGCCAAGCCTTTGGGAGCGCTGCTGGCCGCGACCTGCCTGGTGCTGCTGATTGCCTGCGCCAACATCGCCAGCCTGGTTCTGGCGCGGGCGGCTTCGCGGCAAAAGGAAATTGCCGTCCGGCTCTCGGTGGGGGCCACGCGCACGCGGCTGGTGCGCCAGATTCTGACGGAGAGCCTGGTTCTGGCGGCGTTCGGCGGAGCGGCTGGATTCATGCTGGCGTACTGGAGCGTGGCGGCGATCGCAGCAGCCGGCCTGGTGAACCCCAATCTTCGCCTCCAGTTCAGCATGGCGGTACTCTGCTTTTCCGCGGGGGTCACCTTGCTGACGGGCATTCTGTTCGGCCTCGCCCCTGCCTTGCGCATCACCCGGGTAGATCTGGCCCAAGCCACCAAGGACAGCGGAGCGCCCGTGGGAGGGTCACGAGCACGACTCGGCAAGACCCTTATCGCCGGACAGGCGGCGCTCTCGCTGGCGCTGCTGGCGGGAGCCGGGCTGTTCCTCCAGACGCTCCGGCATCTGGAGCAGATTGACCTCGGATTTGCCCGCGAGAATGTGGCCGTGATCGACGTGGACGCCACCAAGATGGGTTATAAAGAGCACCGCCTGCGCACCTTTTACGACCGGCTGCTGGAGCGCACACGCCGGCTTTCAGACGTGCGCTCCGCGGCCCTGGGCGGCATGACTCCGATGGGTGGATATGCGATGTCGCGATCGTTTTCGGCGGAAGGTTATGCAAGCCAGCCGGGCGAAATATTGATCGCCTATTCCAATCCGGTGACCGAGGGATATTTCACGACGCTGGGCATTCCACTGCTGCGGGGACGCGATTTCCGGCCGCAGGATGAACCGGCAATCACGCCCAAGGACAGCCTGTTCGCCGCCTTGGGGCGAATGAGTGGAGGCGGCAGCGATGCACCCACCAACGCATCGCGCGTGTGTATCCTGAACGACTCTCTAGCGCGCCGGCTTTTTAGAGGCGCCGATCCGGTCGGCCGTCACATCAGCCTGAATGACGAATATACGGCCAAAGATGCGCTCGAAGTAGTGGGTGTGATCAAGGATATCCGGCAGGAGGGCGTGCGGCGAACCGACGCCATCGGTACGATTTATCTGCCCAGTTGGAGCAACGGCGCGGAGGCGCGAGCGCTGATCGTGCGGTTCACCGGGAGAATGACTCCGGTCACTGCGGCGGTCCAGCGGGAGCTGCGAGACCTGGATCCAAACGTGCCCTTGCTGACCAGCAAGAGGCTCGAAGAGGACGTGAACGCGGATCTCAAGCAAGAGCGGATGGTGGCGTACCTGTGCGCCTGCCTGGGTGGGCTCGCCCTGGCCCTCGCCTCAGTCGGCCTGTATGGCGTGACGGCCTATTCGGTTGCCCAGCGAACGAAAGAGGTCGGCATCCGTATGGCGCTGGGAGCCCAGCGGAAGGACGTGATGGCGATGATCGTGCGGCAAGCGCTCGTTCCGGTGATCTGCGGGATGGTTCTCGGAACCGGCGCGGCTCTGGCGGGCAGCCGCGTCGTGGCGGGCCTTCTGTATGGCGTGGCGCCGTACGATCCGATCTCCTATACGCTGGCTGCGGTCGCGTTGCTCGGCGTGGCACTGGCGGCCGCCGCGGTTCCCGCGCGCAGAGCGAGCCGCCTGGAACCGGTGACCGCGCTGAGGCACGAATGACACCCGCGACGATCAGTCGCCGGCTCCTCAGTTTCATTTTGATGCTTCCACTGATCGCCGGCGGTCAGGAGTTACCCGCCAAATGGGCGGATGTTCAGAACATCGCCGCAGGGGCAAAGGTCCATGTCAAGAGGACCGACCATAGAACGGTGAAAGGAAACCTGATTCGAGTCTCCGAGACGGGCATCGATCTATCGGTTAAGGACGCACCGCATACAGTTGCCAGGAAGGACATCAGCAGAGTGTATCGCGTCGTTTCCAGGAAGCGGCTCCGGGCAGTGGGAATCGGAGCCGCCATTGGCGCGGGACTCGGGGCCGGGATCGGAGGATATGCCTATTCCGGAGGCGATTTCGAGACGGGGGTCATTTCGGGGATGGCGATCATAGGCGCCGGTGCAGGCGCGCTTGTCGGCCTGCTATTCGGCAGCAGAAGCACACTCCAGTTGGTCTATGCGGCCTATCCTCCGCCTGATCGTCACTGAAGACGTTCGGCCAGTTCCACACGCTTGACGGGACCGGTGCGGGTAGCGTGGAGCGGGGGCAGTGGTTTCGGAAAACGATTTTCGCGCCAGTCAGTCCAATAGAACGGCAGATCGGGGTGGAACCAGTTGCGGTGGTCCGTCGCCATCCAGCCGCGCTCGATGGCTAGCTTGATGGCGGCATCAGGGGCCAGGGGCTGGCCGAAATAAGCGGCCAGGGCGCGGGCAGCTTCGGCGCGGGTGACCGGCGCGTCGGGCGAGGCGTGGAGATCGGTGGAACTGAGCGGATAGAGGCCTCGCAAGGCGGCCAGTTGAATCGCCGCGAATCCCGGGTGCGAAACCGGCAGATCGTCAAACCAGACCAGTTGCACACCAGCGTGCGCCAGCACCTGCTGGACGGCAAAAGGCGCGGGACGGGCGCCTTGCTCCATCGCGAGGCTGGCGATGACGGCGGCAGCTTCGCCCACGTTCCACTCCACCGGGTGCAGGCGGAACGCGCCGTTGGTGAGATGCGTGACGCCCAGACTTTTGCCCGCGGCGAGGAGATTGGAAACACCTTCCGGCAGCAGCGTGCCCATGGGGATCTGGAAGGGCTTGGGCATCATCATGCGGCCGCGCTCGTTGGCCCCGCAGGGGTGAATATCGACCATATAGAAACCGGTGCCGACCGAATCGGCGAACCAGCGGGCGCGCGAACCCTTCTGGTAGGCCTCGACGATGTCCTGTTCCACGACACGCTCGCGGGTGCGCAGGCGGCGGGCCTCGCGGATGTAGGGGTATTTGGAAAGGCCGTCGGCCGTGCCCATCACATCCTTGCGCAGCATCAGGCGGGGATAGCCATGGCCATCGACCTCGGTTTCAAGCCAGTACAGGAACGCGAGTGAGGTGCGCTTGGCGCGCTGGAGGATCTGCGCCGTTTCGACGGGTGAGCGATCGAGGATCGACTCGGCGGCATAGTCCTGGCGCGGCCAATTGATCAGGGCGAGATCGCGCGGCTGGTTCGGGCCGATGAAATTCTTCGCGGCCAGCAAGCGGCGCCAGGCAAAGAAGGGCCCTGGGGACATGTTGTTGGGGATGGGCGGATCCTCGCCAAACATGGAATATTGGAACGGACCACGCCAGCCGTATTCCACGGGATAGTTGACGCGAAGGCTGAACTGCTGGCGATCGCGGTGGGTTTGGTAGTCGGGCGGCTGGGAGATGGTGTGATCTTCACCGGGCCGGTCCTCCACGGCGAAGGGATAGGTGAAGCTTTGTACGCAGGCGGGATTGGCCTCGCGCGAGGCGTGGGGCTCCTGCGTATCGCTTTGCGGCTCAGAACCGACGACATAGGGCACTTTGGCGAGCGGCAGCAGGTCGCCGGTCTCGGTCGCGTCGAGCACGAAGCGAGGACGGAAACGCACGACCTCGCCGGAGCCGAAACGATAGGCGAGGGCGGATCGGATCGCTCCACCTTCGGTTTCCAGTTGAAAGACCTGAGTTCGCAGGAACAACTGGACCGCGGGCGGCAGCATCTGCTGCAGCACCTGGAGCGCGGCTTTGGGCTCGAAACAGAGCGGCGACACGTAGCAAGCGCCGGGATTGAGGTTCTCGAGAGCCGCCACCTGGGGCGCGAGTTGAAAATGGCCGCGGTAGTAGTCGCGAATGCGGCGGCGCATCTCGTAGTAAGAACGGGTACCCCCGGAGAACTCGATGAAGCGGTTCTCATCGAGCGCGGAGACTCCTCCGGCGGTGATCTGGCCTCCAATCCAATCGGTCTCTTCGGTGAGGCAGACGGAGTGGTTGCGCGCGGTGGCCGCGATCGCCGCGCCGATCCCTCCGGGACCTCCGCCCGCGACCAGCAGGTCGCAGGCAATTTCGCGCGGCTGATCGGGAACGCGAAAGGTGCGCAGGGCAGTGCCAGGGTCGCCTTCGACGGGTACCTGCTGAACGTCAAGAAGGGTCACCTGCTGAGCCTGGAGGATGCCCAAGAAGAAGAGAAGCATGAGTGCCGTGACCGGACGATGCGGGTGGTCCGCTTGCTTACGCGCGCGGTTCCGTTCGGGTAGTAGATTCCATTGCTGTGGATATGCCATGCTGGTCGGTTCGTATGGATATTATCACCGGGAACATCGGATGGATCGAAGTCATCTGTGGTCCCATGTTTTCAGGCAAAAGCGAAGAATTGATCCGGCGACTGCGGCGGGCCATGATCGCGCGCAAGCGCGTACAGGTTTTCAAGCCGGCGATCGACGTGCGATATTCGGACGACGAGATTGTGTCCCATGGCGACCTGCGGATGAAATCCGAGGTGGTCGGCGGCGCGAACGAGATTCTGGACCGCCTGGACTGGCGCTCCGAGGTAATTGGCGTGGACGAAGCCAATTTCCTGGGGCCGGACATGCTGACCGTAGCGGAGCGTCTGGCGGACAGCGGCAAACAGGTGATTATCTCGGGCCTGGATACGGATTATCTGGGCCGGCCATTTGCCCCGATTCCGGACCTGCTGGCGCTGGCCGAATCGATCACCAAGACACTGGCGATCTGCATGCGATGCGGCAACCCGGCCAAACATACGCAGCGACTGCGGGGATCGGATGATTTGATCGTGGTCGGCACGGCGGATATCTACGAAGCCCGCTGCCGGCGTTGCTTTGAACCAGGGATCCCGAAGCAGCAGGAACTGGATTTCGTGAAGGCCCGGCGGATGCATCCGGCCGAGCCGGCCGCAAAGTAGCGCCGGCCGCCGTCATAAGCGCGGTCTCGGCGGTACGACCTCGACCCACGGGAAGGTACCTTTCTTTTTGATTGTCCGCCGGAAGACCTTCCCGCCGGAAGTGGCATAGAGCGTTTGCAGGCCGGGACCGCCGAAGACGACACTCGAGGGATCGCCTGTCTCCGGTTTGTTGAGAATGCCGACAGTTCGCCCGGCCGGGTCGGCGATCTGGATCCCCAGCTTCGTTGCCACGTAGACGAATCCGTCCGCATCCACTGTCATGCCATCCGCGCCACTCCGCAACGCACCCGATTCCACTTCATCCGGAATCTCCAGGCGGTGAAAGGGGACGCCATTGGCAAGCGAGCCATCGGGCTGCACAGAAAAAGACCAGACCCAGCGGCTCAACCTGTCGGCCACCATCAGGAAAGCATGGTCGGGCGAGAAACGGACGCCGGTGGGGAACAGAATTCCTTCGTGCACGACACGTTTGTGCCCTTTGGCGTCAATCAACCAGACCCGCTTACTCTCCGGATCTGTGAAGTAGATTTCGCCGCGCGGGCTGACCGCCAGGTCATGCGAGCGCACCCCTTCAGCGATTACGGACTCCTTGCCGTCCGCCGCAAAGGCAACAATGCGTTTGCGGCTGTTCTGGCATGCATAGAGGCGGCCGTCCTGCCCGAACATCAAACCGCTGGCTTCGCCGGTGTTTTCACGGAAGACGGCAACCTTGCCATCGCCCGAAATCTTGTAAATGCGGTTGTTGGGAGCATCGCTGAAGAATACATTCCCCGCCGCGTCAACCGCCGGCCCATCGGTGCGCTGATACCCCTGGCCGACGACTTCCCAGCCGGTATCGGAGTCCAGAACAATATTGTTGCTGAGATAATGCCTCGGGCCGGCGGCGGGCTTGGCAATAGGCTTCGGGTAGTCGCGCCACAACCAGCGCAGCGCCTCCGGCAGGATTGCAGATCCGTGTTTGCTGTTGTGCGCTTCAGTGCCGATCACCAGTTTATAGTCGTAGTTGGCATCCCGCAGTGCGGCTCCTAATTCATAGTTGCTGTACACATTGATGTCCTGCAGCCCGTCTTGCAGGAACACCCGTAGCGGCTTTGTCTCCATTTTCCTCACCAGCGACGGGTAGATGTGGTCGCCGCGGAGGTTGGTAAATCCGCCGATAAAACTGAGCACGCGATGAAAGACGTCCGGACGAGTCCACGCCGCGTTGAACGATGCATTTCCTCCGGAGCTCGATCCAGAGATTGCGCGGTCGTTGGGATCGTTCGAGAAATTGTAGTGTTTGGCAACCTCCGCGAGGACTTCTTCGATCAGAAACGTAGGAAAGCGGGGGCCGACGGCGTCATACTCCGCGCTGCGGTTAAAGCGGGATTGCCGGTTCGCGCCGCCGGGCACGACGCCGGGATTAATGAAGACGCCGATGGTGACCGGCATGTCGCCCTTGTGGATCAGATTGTCGAACACGATGGTGGTCTTGAATGCGCCGTTTTCGTTGACGAACGTGAAGCCGTCCTGGAAAACCATCGTGCAGGCGGGCTTTTCCGGTTTATACTGCGCCGGGACATAGACCCAATAATCTCGCACCGTCCCGGGATAGATTTTGCTGGCCCATTCGTACTTGGTAACCTTCCCCTGTGGCACACCGGGTTGCCGTTGCGAATCGGGGCCCAGGGTATATTCTTCGGCGAATGCCAGAGGTGCTACCAGCAGGAAGGGTATTACAAGGCCGCGGGCCAGTTTGAGCATGTCCCACATCTTAATAAAAAATCCGGGGACACGACTGCTGCCGGGTGTAGCTCAGCTACACCAGTTGTTGCGCGGCACAGCCGTTGACAATCCGCCGGATACCCAGCTATCTCACATCACCGCGCCATCAGCGCAAACACTCCCCAGCCCAGGTATTCACGCGTGTACGCGGCGTAGCGTTCGGGTTCCGAGGTCAGTTCGGCTCGAACATCTTTCGCGAAGTCGTCATCAGGATTCGCATCGAGCCATCGGCGCATGGTGAGCCACTTGGCCGCCTCGTACCTGTCCCAGCCGTCTTGGTCCGCCAGAACCATTTCCACGACGTCGTAGTCGAGGCCGCCGAAAGACGCGAGAAGTTCTGGAAGCATGCGAAAGTCGGAGATCGAACCGGCAAGGCATCCCTTGGCGACGTCTTCCGCCGCCGGCAACTGCAGCCAGTACGGCTCGCCAATGAGGATGATTCCTCCGGTGCAGAGACTCTCCGCCAAAAGCCTGATGGTGCCGACGACTCCCCCACCGATCCACGTGGCACCGAGACAGGCCGCCACACCGACCTTTTCGTTGGCGACGTAGCCGGTAGCGTCGCCGTGGATGAACTCGACTCGATCGGCGACGCCAAGTTCTTCCGCGCGGATTTTCGCTTGCTCGGTGAACAACTGGCTCATATCGATACCGGTGCCGCCGATTCTGTAATCGCGTGCCCAGGTGCACAGCATCTCGCCCGAACCGCTGCCGAGGTCGAGCACACGGGTCCCCGGTTCCAGGCGCAACGCCGCTCCGAGAGTGGCGAGCTTTTCGGGTGTGAACGGGTTATGGATGCGGTGAGCACTTTCGGCGACGTTGAAAATCCGTGGAATGTCCAC
>CAZMRK010000118.1:0-11503 GCA_964568355.1 uncultured Solibacteraceae bacterium
TCGTAGGCCGGGCTCTTCTTGCGGCCGTCCGCGGCGGCCAGGAAGGCATCGGCAAGCTGCCGGATGGTCGCCAGCGGCCAGGAGTTCCGTCCCAGCCCCAAAATTTGTTCCAGGCGCGCCGGCAATTCTTCCGGCGCCACCGGCGATTTCGCCGTAGGCGAAAACACCGCTCCCACCAGCGCCAGCGCCTGCTGGAGCGCTTCCTCGCTGATGACCGCCGCCGGCTTGCGCGCTGCCGGAGCCGCGGCGGCCGCCTTGCGCAGCTCGAACTGCAAGCGCCAGCGATTCTCGCTGATCTTCGATTCGCACCAGGTTTCGAGCGTGCCGATCTCGGTCAGCCGCGCCCCCAGCTTGACCGGGATCAGCCGCTCGCCGGTCTTCTTGCCAAAGCGGATCACGGCGTGCAGCGGAGCATGCAGGTGCAAGTCCGCATCGCCCGCGGCGAACTGCACCACATCGCCCAGCTTGTCGTCGGTGCGGGTCAGCGAGCTGTACAGCCGGAACGAGACCGGCTTGTTCGCCACCAGTTGCAGGTCCTCGCGATCCACCTCCAGCGTGGTGCCCTCCTCGGCGCCGCGCGGCACCAGGCACACGGCGGAGATCTTCTCCGCAGCGGCCTCGGCGCCCTGCCCGGCGTCCAGGAACCCTACATCCAGGAAATAGGTACGCGGCAGCCCGCCGCGCACCAGGATGCCGCTTCCGGTGGTGCGCACATAGGAGTAGTAGGCCGCGCCCGCCGAGACGGCCAAATCCAGATCGCGATTCTCCAGGATCTCCGGCCGCTTGCCGTACCACTGGCCCACCACATCGGCCACGCGCTCGCGCAGGATATCGGGGATGAAGAAGCCGCCGTTGAACAGGATGGCATCGGGCGCCTGGCCCGCGCTTTCCAGGAACACGTTGAGGTGGCGGGTGATCGCCGGATCCGAGACGTAGGGCAGGCCCAGTTCGCGGAACAAGCTGCGTTTCTCTTCTTTCGGCGCCTCGCCGCGCGCGCTCGCCGGCAAAAAACCTTCGAGCGCCAGTTCCAGCGCCTCCTCCCGCAGGATCTCTGCCTTGAGCGTCTTGCCGATCAGCGACGAGCCCGCGCCCAGCACGGTAATCTCCACGCTCTTGAGGTGCGGATCGGTAAGCAGGCGCTCCTTGGCTGCCGAGCACTGGCGCCGCAGCCCGCTGCGCTGCCGGATGGAAAGCGGCACACCCAGCTTGCTCTCCACCAGCCAGGCCAGCGTCAGATCCAGGTTGTCGCCGCCCAGCAGCAGGTGCCGGCCCACCGCGGTGCGCGTGAAGTGGACTAGATCGCCCTCGCGCGAAACGCGGATCAGGCTGAAGTCGCTGGTGCCGCCGCCTACATCGCAGACCAGCACCACCTGTCCGTCGAAAAGCAGCTTGCGCGATTGTGCCAGGTTGTTGGCGATCCAGGAATAGAAGGCCGCGGCCGGCTCTTCGAGCAGGGTGAGCTTGGGCAGCCCCGCCTCCGCCGCCGCCATCACGGTCAGTTCGCGAGCCTCTTCGTCGAACGAGGCGGGCACCGTCAGCACGATCTCCTGCTCGGCCAGCGGAATGCCCATGGCGCGGTCCCACTCCTCCCGGAACTTGGCAAGAAAGCGGGTGGAGACCTCCACCGGAGAGAGCACGCGCCCGGTCTCCTGCGAGTCCCACGGCAGGATCTTGGCGGACCGGTCCACATCCGGATTGGAGAGCCACGACTTGGCCGAATGCACCAGGCGCGTCGGAACCAGCGCGCCCTGCTCCCGCGCGTAGGTGCCTACCGGCTGGCCGTCTTCGAGGAACAGGAACGAGGGCAGCGTGCGCCGCGCCTCGATGCGTCCCGGCGCTACCAGTTGCGCCACCTCGAACAGATGAATCGGAGGAAAATCCAGGTCGGTGGCTTCTTCTTCGCGAATATAGGCCAGGGCAGAATTGGTGGTGCCCAGGTCAATGCCAATCTTCATGCGTCCACACGCTCCCGCACATTGAACTCCAGCTTCCAGCGCCGCCCGTCCCGCGCCACGCACCAGAGTTGCAACATGCCGGTCTCGGTGACCACGCTTTCAAACGAAACCGGCACCACGCCGGCGGCTTCCTGCTCCACCGGGAGATTCACCTCCATGGGCGCCAATTCCTGCAAATCGTCTCCGTAATCTTCCACCAGGTCGCCGGGCTGGTCGTTTTTGCGTACGGCCGAGCCGAAGAAGCGGAACTCGGCCGGCTCGCCGACCACCAGGCCGAACTCGCGATCCGGAATGCGCTCGCTGGTGCCTTCCTCCATGCCGAAGGGCACCACCGTGAGCGCCTTGAGCGGAGCCGCGAAGCCGGGCACCGAAGGCATGGCGCTTTCGATCCCCACGTAATACGTGCGCGGCACGCCGCCGCGGATGCGCACTCCCCTGCCACGCCGCGCCATGCCGTAATAGGCCGCGCCGCGCGCCACCGCATGCATCAGGTCCTCGCCGCTCAGCGCCTGGACCGGCGGCATGCCTTCCTCGGCCAGCCAGGCATCCAGCACCGCCAGAATGCGCTCCCGCACCAGCTTGGCATTCAACACGCCGCCATTGAACAGAATGTGCGTCGGACAGGCCAGGCCGCTGGGACCCCGGCGGATCTCGCCGTGCTCGCTGCTGGCCGCCTGCTGCCGCAGGAAGCGCGCCAGGTGGCGCGTGATGGCGGCATCCGCCGCGTAGGGCAGGCCGATCTCCTGCAGGCCCGCGCGGCGCTGCCTCGCCGGCATTTCGGTGCTGGCCGTCTGGGGGAAAAATCCTTCGCTGAGCAGGCGCACCAGGTCAGCCCGCTCCAACTGCGCCCGAATGGTGCCGCCGACCAGGCCGGTGCCTTTGCCCAGAATCGTGACCGGCTCGGCATCTTTGGTCGAGGCCGGATCGAGCAGCTTTTCTTTCGCCTGGCGGCAGTTGTTCCACAGCGCCTGCAGTTGCAGGCTGTCGATGCGCGTGCCCTTTTCCGCCAGCCGCTCGGCCAGCAACCGGGCCAGCGCCAGGTCGATGTTATCGCCTCCGAGCAGGATGTGTTCGCCCACCGCCACGCGTTCCAGCGCCAACTCGCCCGCGCGCTCGGTCACCGCGATCAGGCTGAAATCCGTGGTACCGCCGCCGATATCCGCCACCAGGATGAGATCGCCCACCGCTACGCGTTCGCGCCATCCCGGATGCCGCTCAATCCAGGCGTAGAAGGCCGCCTGCGGCTCTTCGAGCAGCGTGAGACTGCGATAGCCGGCCTGCTCCGCGGCCGACTGCGTCAGCTCCCGCGCCACGGCATCAAAAGAGGCCGGCACCGTCACCAGCACCTGCTGCGCGGCAAAGGGCGCATCCGGCATCCTGGCATCCCACGCCCGGCTGAGATGCTCCAGGTAACGCCGGCTGGCCTCCACCGGCGAGAGCTTCTCCACCCCTTCCGGCGCTTTCCACGGCAGCAGCGCCGCGGTACGGTCCACTCCTCCATGGCTCAACCAGGACTTCGCCGAGGAAACCAGGCGGCCCGCGTTTTCCACACCGCGCTTTTGCGCCAGCCGTCCCACCACCGCCTGCGGCTGGGCATCCCAGGGCAGCGCCGTAGAGCCCGCCGGGAAATCCTGCGGTCCTGGCAAATACAGAAACGAAGGCAGCAGATCCTCATCGCGGACCTCACCGGGGTTCACCACCTGCGCGATGGGCAGCAGTTCTACTTTTGGTGGATCGAAAGGGTCGGCGTCCGCCCGGATCTCCGAATAGGCCAGGGCGGAGTTGGTCGTACCCAGGTCAATGCCAATGACGTATTTCGGTTCCAAACGGCCTCACTCGATTTCGATTTCGGCTGGCGCCACCACGCTGACATCCTGCCTGGCGCTCAGCGCCGGGAGGTCGACTTTGGACACCTTCCATCCCTTGTGGCGCAGAACCCCGCCCGTGGGCGTATTGGCGGGCACGTTGCCGATGAACTTCACCGCGCCCGGATCGATGGGGCCGGAGCGGGTGAAAGTGCCTTCCACGGCATCGATCACCGGCTGCAACGTGATATAGCGCGTCAGCGATTCCCGCGCCTGGTCGTGCAGGCTGCGCACGGCCGCGCCCACCTGATCATCGGCATAGCCGGAGATATCCTCCATGACAAAATCAACAAGGCGTGAATCGCGCTGCAAGATCCCCAGGAACTGGAGAGCGCCATCGGAGACCGGACGTGCCGCGGGCGGCGGAGGCGCGGACGGAGCCGCCGCCTGCCGGCGGATGCCCAAATCGGCCAGCAGCGCGTCCGAAAGACCTCCCTGGAACAGAATGGCAAAAAAACAGCGTATGGCGAGCAGAATCCTCAAGCGTTTAGCTCCAACACTTTAGAATAGCAGCCGTGGCCCGCTTCCTCAGCGCGAAGGAATCACCGTGGCCTGCCGCAGCCGCTCCAGTTCCCGGCGGGCGATATCGGACCAGGAGCTGGCGGGATCCAGCTTGAGGTAGAGCTTCCAGTGATGCACCGCCTTGAGCGCGTCGCCCTTCTTTTCGCACAGCAGCGCCAGGTTGAAGTGCGCGTCGCCGTACTGCGCGTTCAGCCGGAGCGCGCGCTCGTAGCATCGCTGGGCTTCCTCCAGGTCACCCCGTTCGTCGTAAAGGTTGCCCAGATTGAAGTGGGCCAGCGGATACCCGGCATCGGCCTCGATGGCCTTGCGATAGTATTGTTCGGCCTCGGCGAATTTGCGCTGGCGATAGCGGATGGTGCCCAGGTTGACCCAGGCGCCGGCCGCCGAGGGATTCAGCTCCACCGCGCGCTCGTATGCTTCCACTGCCCGGTCGATCGGCGCGCCCGTCTCTTCCAGGGTCAGCCCCTCCTGGAACCAGCGCTCGGCCTCCCGCAGGCGCGAAGCCGCGGACGGAGCCGGCAGCGCAGCCACACTGCCCAACTCGGCGGTATCAAAGTTGAACAGCCATTGACCGCTGATGGCCTCCATCTTCTGGCCCGCGATCTGCACGGCGATCTTGCGGCCGTCCGAAAAGATCTTGAGCTCCGCCAGGGGATGCTTGACGTGCGAGAGCTTCTGCTTCAGCGACTCCAGCGCGCGGTTGATCTTGGAAGGAGGAATACGATTCTCGCGGAGCTTCTGCAAAGCTCGCAGAGCGATCAGGTCGGAGAATGTAAACCGGTCCCCGGAGGGGATAAGCCGTTGGCGCTCCCAACTGCGGAGCTGCTGCTCGGTGACCCCTAGCATCCGGCGAACGTGTTCGCGGGAATAGTCCTGCATCGGCGCGTGGGGGAGCACAGAAGATTTTAGCATGGCGGGTGGAATCGGAGCGCCCTCTTCTCCGCGAAAATCCGCGAGGCGCGCTCCTTACCGCCGCCAGAATTGGTACCACTTGCGCCGCGCCTGCACATCCGGCCGCAGAACCGTAACCGCCGCGCCTTCCAGCACCGCCCCGGGGTTCTCCTTCAGCACCAGATCGGCGTAGGTCTTGCCGTAGCGCTCGCTCACCTGCGCATGCACCGCGTCGAGCACCGGCTTGCGATCGCTCACGCCGTGGGCATCGCTGGCGATGAAATGGACCAACCCCCGCCCGATCAGTTCGCTCGCAATCGCCTTGGCCGTATCCCCGAAACGGCCGGTCAGGGAATCGGCCGTGATCTGCACGCAGGCTCCGTGGGCCACCCACTTCTCCACGCGGTCCAGCCGCCGGTGCAGGCGCCGGTTTCGCTCCGGATGCGTCACCACGGGAATCATGCCGGCGTCGCACATCTGCACGAAAACCCCGTCGGTCGTCGTGGGCACCAGGCGGTCGGAAAGCTCCACCAGCAGATAGCGTTTGTGATTGATGGTGTACTTGGAGGGGTTCGCCAGCGCGTCTTCAATGTTGCTGAGCGTCATGTGGAAATCGCAGCCGGTGTGAATGCGGGGAGTATTCTCGCAAGCCTGCGCCAGTTCCTCCACTTTGTGCGCCACCACCTCCGGATCGAATGCGTACTCCGGGTTGGCGTGCGGTGTGGCCACGATATCGGTCGTGCCCGCCTCCGCCGCCATCTTGACCATGGCCAGGGACTGCTCCATGCTGTCGGCCCCGTCATCCAGTCCGGCCAGAATATGGCTGTGAATGTCGACCATACTCCTTCTACTATATGCGGCTCTAAGTTCGGTATATACTAGGGCTCTGACTGTGAAGTCCGCTCCCTTACGGTTGCGGCCCGGCGGCAGAACGGGAACCGCGCGCGTCAGCAAGCGGACGAACCGTATCACTCGGTGGTAATACGAGCAGCCACTCGCACCCATGCGTCGCAGGTATTTTCTAACCCTTTCAGCCAGCACGGTGGGAGGTCTGCTGGTCTACCGCCTCGATCGCACACCCTACCGGGTCTGCGCGCAAGATCGCAAAGTCCGTGTGCCCTTGCGCTTTTTCACCGAAACCGAAGCGCTCACCGTAGCCGCGGCCGCCGCGCGCATCTTTCCCAGCGATGAGAACGGGCCGGGAGCCCCGGAAGCCGGCGTGGTCGTCTACATCGATCGCCAACTGGCCGGCCCCTATGGCCGCGACCGCTATCGTTATGTCCAGGAACCATTTGAAGAAGGCGCGCCGGAACAGGGTTACCAGGGTCGCGCGACGCCGCGCCAGATTTACCGCGACGGACTCCGGCGCCTGAACTCTTTTCTCACACTGGACTCCGCCGCCCAGGACGGCGCGCTCCGCCAGATCGAACACACGCCGTTTTTTCAGCTTTTGCGCACCCACACCATCGAAGGCATGTTCTGTGATCCGATGCACGGTGGCAACGCGGATCTGATCGGCTGGCAGCTCATCGGCTTTCCCGGCCCCCGCATGAGTTATGCGGACGAAGTCGAAAGCTACTACGGACGGCCTTTCCGCCCTTCGCCGGTCAGCCTGCGGCAGGTACTGGGACATCCCGTCAAACCCGGCGAGGACGAAAAATGAAACGGCTGCCCGCCGTGGATGCAGTCATTATAGGCGGGGGTTGGACCGGTCTTGTCATGGCCAAGGAACTGGCCGCGCGTACCCCGCTCCAGGTGCTGGTGCTCGAACGGGGCGGTCCTCGCCGCACCCGGGATTACGTGGAAGGAATGGACGAGCTGGACTATGGCATCCGGCTGCGCATGATGCAGGACATCTCCCAGGAAACCGTTACGTTCCGTCATACGCCGCGCGATCGCGCGCTGCCGGTGCGGCAATACGGCTCGTTTCTGCCCGGCTCCGGTATAGGCGGCGCCGGCGAACACTGGAGCGGCATCTCTTACCGCTACACGCCGGACTCCTTCGAGCTGCTGACCCGCACCATCGAGCGCTACGGCGCCAAACGCCTGCCGGAAGGACATTCCATCCAGGACTGGGGTATCACCTACGCGGAACTCGAGCCTTACTACACGCGCGCCGAACAGATGATGGGCATTTCCGGCAAAGCCGGCAACCTGCAAGGCCGGCTGGTTGAGGGTGGAAACATTTTTGAAGGACCGCGCAGCCGCGAGTTCCCCGTCCCGCCCATGAAAACGCCCTACCTGGCCGCTCTGTTCCGGGACGCGGCGCGCTCGCTCGGCTATCATCCCTATCCGCTGCCGGCAGCCACCACCAGCCAAGCCTATACCAATCCCGACGGCATCTCACGCGCCGGCTGCGCCTACTGCGGATACTGCGAGCGCTTCGGCTGCATGATCGGAGCTAAAGCGCAGCCCACCAACACCCTGCTGCCGCTGGTCGCCCGCCGCGGGAACTGCGAGGTGCGCACCCAGGCCTGGGTGCGCCGCATCGTGACCGAGGGCGGCCAGGCTCGCGGCGTAACTTATGTCAACGCGGAAGGTCAGGAATGTTTCCAGCCCGCCGGCCTTGTCTTTCTGGCCTCCTGGACGCTCAACAACACCCGCCTGCTGCTGCTTTCTTCGATCGGCCGCCCATACGATCCCGCCACCGGAGAAGGTACTCTCGGGAAGAACCTGACGCACCAGGTCTCCATCCCGGCCGCCATGGCCTTTTTCGAAAAGCCGCTCAACCGCTTCATGGGAGCCGGCGCGGCGGGCATCGCCATCAACGATTTCGATGCCGACGTGTTCGATCACGGAAAGCTGAACTTTTTGCGCGGCGGGTCTATCTATACCGTATGCTATGGCTTCCGGCCCATGGCGAATTTTGGCGTCCTGCCTTCCTCCATCCGTTCCAATTGGGGAACCGGATGGAAGAAAGCCGCGTTATATTACTATGACCGCACCGGTCGCCTCTCCTTCTACGGCGAGCATCTCTCGTACCGAGAGAATTACATGAGCCTCGACCCCACTTACAAGGATAGAAACGGAGATCCGTTGTTACGCCTAACTCTGGACTGGCGCGATAACGAACGGCGCATGGCGGAGTTTATGACCGCCAAAGCCGTAGAGATCGCCCGGGCCATGGGCGCCCGGGAGATCACCCCGTTTCCCGGGCTGAAACGGTACGACGCCACCCGGTACCAGTCCACCCATATCCAAGGAGGAACGATTCTAGGTGCAAACGAGACCCATTCCGTGGTAAATATGTATTTGCAGCACTGGCAGGTTCCGAACCTGTTTGTATTGGGCGCCTCGGCGTTTCCGCAAAATCCCTCCGGTAACCCTACGTTGACGGCGGTAGCTCTCGCCTACCGGACCGCCGACGCGGTCATCGATCGGTACCTTCGACACCCGGGCGCATTGGCATAATCATCGCATTGGCAATAGAAACGTTCTCGTCCTGCAAGTTTGGAGCAGACAACCCCCATGGACAGCGACCGTAAGTACAGACAACGGGGCTATATGGATTCGGATCGCCCCGAATCACGAGGCCCGCGCGACGATCGGCCTAAACCGTCCGGACCGCGCCTGCCGATTGATGTCACCGGGCCGCGCCTGCCGCGTTTGGTGCAGGCCGTGGCGGCGTCGCGCTGTTTCAATTGCGCTACACCGCTGCCCGCCGATATCAACTTCAGCGGCAACTGCCCGAAGTGCAACGCTCCCCTGCATTGCTGCAAGCAGTGTGCCCACTTCGAGCCCTCTACTCGTTTTCAGTGCTTGAAGCCGATCCCGGTCCGCATTCCGCTGAAGGACAAGGCCAATGAGTGTACCCTGTTCTCCCCGCGCGTGACCGTGGCCCGCGACGGCGTGGCGCCGCCACCTTCGGCCGCCGTGATTCCACCCACCGTGGAAACGCCCCGCAGCCCGGAAGACGCCCGCAGCGCCTTCGACCGCCTCTTCAAGAAATAAACCGCCTCCGGGGATACTACCCGGCGGCACGAACCGCGTTCGCTACCACTGCGACAGCCCGCAGACGAGGCTCCTCCACCGGCGCGAGCAGGTCGCCCTGGTCGATCACCGACCGCGCGATCTCTCCCATCGCCGTGCGCCGCTGGCGGCTGGCGCGCCTCATCAGCAGGTAGGCCTCCTCCTCCGTGCAGGACAGCCTGACTTGCAGGATTCCCTTGGCCCGTTCCACCACTCCGCGATCCGCCAGCTTCCGCGAAAGCCTGCCCAGGTCATACTCCAGCCGGTCTCGCTGCGCCCGCAGCTCCGCCTGCGCCAGCAGCGAGCCGAACAGGCGGCCGAAGCTTTCCAGAAATGCCGCTTCTTCCTCGCTGTAAGCCTCTTCCTCCGCACGGCAGAAGTTGGCCACGCCGATCACCTCGTCGCCCTCCCGCAGCGGCACCGAGACCGCGCTGGCGAAACGATGCTGCAGAAACTCCGGCAAATCCTGGTAGCGCCAGTCTTCCGCAGCGGTGCCCTCCGGCGCGAATGCCGCCTCCAGGTTCCGGTACCAGTCCGCGGTTGCCGCGCTGGCCCGTACTCGAAAATAACTGGCGCGGTTCGGCTGCGGGCCTTGCCATAGAACGAGTTCCAGCTCCGCGGCATCCTGGTGGAGCTGGTACATATAAGCCCCGTCGGAGCGAGTCTGCGCCAGGCACAGATCCAGTAGCGGCCGAACGTTGCCGTGCCACTCCTTGCCCGCCGCGGCAGGCGCCTTCCATACAATCTTCAAACCGGCATTGCCGGCATCCGAATCAGACATGGGGTATTTCTCCCGGATCAATCTCTTAATGTCTATAGATTTTATAGACATTAAGAAAGTCTGTCAAGGCCACGTACAATGGGAGGTTGTTCTCCTCACGTTTTCATTGGGATCTGCGGCCCAACCGGTTGACGGAACTGCTCGCAGCCAAGCGCAGCGCCGGCGCCGCCGTCCTGGATTTGACCGAATCCAACCCCACCCGGGCAGGCCTGGACTACCCCGCCGGGATCCTCGAAGCCCTCGCCCATCCGGACGCGCTGCTCTACGACCCTGCTCCCGCCGGAACCGAGCGCGCCCGACAGGCGGTCTGCGGATATTATTCCGGGCGCGGACACACCGTCGATCCCGATCGCATCCTGATCACGGCCAGCACCAGCGAAGCCTATGCCTATCTGTTCAAGCTGCTCACCAACCCCGGCGATGAAGTCCTGGTGCCTCGCCCCTCGTATCCCCTGTTCGAATTTCTGGCCACCATGGAATCGGTGCGCGTAGCGCAGTATCCGCTGGTCTATCATGGCGTCTGGTCCATCGATTTCCCCGCCCTCGCCGCCGCCGTCAACGAGCGCACCCGCGCAGTCATCCTGGTGAATCCCAACAACCCCACCGGCTCGTTTCTCAAGCGCGACGAGCAGGGTGAACTGGTGCGCCTGGCCCGCCGCTACCGTCTGGCGATCATCGCCGATGAGGTCTTCGCCGATTACGCCTTCGCCCCCGATCCGCGCCGCGTCTCGCACCTGGGCGGCATCGAAGAGACGCTGGTGTTCTCGATGAGCGGCCTTTCGAAAGTGGCCGGGCTGCCCCAGTTGAAGCTGGGCTGGATGGTGATCGGCGGCCCCCCGGCCGAGCGCCGCGAGGCCCGCGAAAAGCTGGAGTGGATCGCCGACACCTATCTCTCGGTCGGCACACCGGTCCAGCAGGCTGCCCCCGCCCTGCTCGATCTCGGCCGCGGCATCGAGCGCCAGATTCAGGAGCGCGTGCGCCGCAACCTGGCGTTTCTCCAGTCCGCCATCGGCCGCGAATCCCCGGCCCGCATTCTGGCCCTGGAGGGAGGCTGGTACGCGACGCTGCAACTGCCGCGGATCCGCCGCGAGGAAGAATGGGCGCTGACGCTGCTGGATGAAGACGACGTGCTCCTGCAGCCCGGCTTCTTTTACGACTTCGAAACCGAGGCCTATCTCGTAGCCAGTCTCCTCACCCGGCCCGCAACCTTCGAAGAGGGCGTCCGGCGCCTCTGCAACCGCCTTCGCAGTGACGCATGACAGCCTGTCAAAAACCGCTCCCTGACAGTCGCGGCTCGGTAACATGTCAAATCTACCGAGCCGCGCGCGTAAGCAAGCGGTACTTTCTGGCTTCTGCCCCTCTTCAGAAGAAATACCGCAGCGCGAACTGGATCTGCCGCGCCGGCCGCGTGCTGGTGATGCGCCCGTAGGTCGCGCTGCGCATGTTCTTATCCGAATTGGCCCACTGCGTGTGGTTCCACGCATTGAAGTAGTCGCCGCGGAACTCCAGCATGTGGCCCT
>CAZMRK010000119.1:0-5204 GCA_964568355.1 uncultured Solibacteraceae bacterium
GCGCGTCCGGATGGCAAGCTTCTTCTGCGCTCCGCCGTAGGTTTCGAGCAGACACAACTGCGGCAGACCACCTTCGTTCGAGATATAGGCGATCCACTCCCCGTCCGGCGACCAGCGCGGGTGGAAGTGATCAAACGAGCCGAAGGTCAGCTTGTAAGGCGCGCCGCCGTCAATCGGGAGGACGTACAAGTTGTTGTACTGATCGGCGGCGCCGGCGCTCGAGGAATAGACGATGCGCTTGCCGTCGATCGAGACATCGGGTCGCGTGCGGTATAGGGTCTGCTCGACCAGGACCGGCCTGGCCTGCTCCATACCGCCGGCGACGGCCGGCATGCGCCAAAGATTGCCCGAGCCGAGGGGCACACCCCGGTTTGAAACGAACAGGATCTCTTTGCCGTCCGGGGTCCAGGCGGGCTCGATGTGCATGTCCCAGGCGCCGAAATAGAGGCGGTCGCGCGGGTAGCGACGGTCGGAGGTCAGAGCGATCTCCTCGCCGTTCCATTGCCCCTCGCGGATAGGCCGCACGTAGATGTTGAAGTTTCCCCGGGGGCGCGTGGAGACGTAGGCCAGACGCGAGCCATCCGGCGAAAACGCGGGATCCGCGTAGATGTCGCTGCCGGTGGTCAGGGCGTGGGTCTCGCCGGTCTGGACGTTCAGGATTTCGAGCTGGATGTCCTTGCCGTTGTCATCGGCCGTATAGACCAGCCATTTCCCGTCCGGCGACCAGCAGGGGGAGGAATGATATTTGCGATCGTAGGTGAGCTCGGTGGCTTCTCCGGTCGCCGGGTCGATTTTCCAGATCGACCCATACATTCCGGCCGCAATCCATTTCCCGTCCGGAGACCAGGCCGGCGCCCACGGGGTGGTGCTCGGCGCCGGCGGAAAGTAATAGTTCCACATGTAAGAGCCGCCCTGTTTCGCCGCGGGATAGCGGCCCACCTGGGCGCTCAGCAACAGACAGGTACTGCCTAGCAGTGCAAGGAGACGCGTGATCATTTACCCAGTCTTTTCTTAAGGTACTCTTCGTATTCCTTTTTGAGGGCGGGCTCGGTAGGCGAAGGATAGATCTCACTGGACTTATATTTGCCGGTGAGCAGCTTGGCCTTGGTCCATTCGTCGTGAATGTGGGTGATCTCGGCCTGATCCACGATTTTCTGCACCAGGTGCGGCGGGATGAAGTAGACTCCCTCCCGGTCTCCAAACACCACATCGCCCGGCATCACGATGGCGTTTCCGATACGAATCGGGATGTTGATGCCGGTGAGCATGACATCGCGGAAGGAGGTGGGCGTAGCGCCGCGGAAATAGCCTGCGGACGGCACCTCGACGGTGCCTTCCAGGTCGCGGATTCCGCCATTGATCACGAAGCCGGTCTTGGTGGCCACCCAGATGGCGGTATGCAGATTATCGCCGCCGAAGGTGCCGTTCTCCACTTTGCCGAACAGGTCCACCACGACGACGTCGCCGGGACGCAACTGATCGATCACGCGCTCCGGGAGACTCGGCGGCATCCCTTTTGCCAGGGCATCCTTGTTCACGATATCGGTGACATCCGGACGCGCCGGCATATACTGCGCGGTGACGGCCCGGCCGACCAGCTTTTTGCCGGGGTGGAGAAGCTGCCATCCGTCCTCAAACTGGTTGCGGTAGCCGGCCTGCTGCAGTATGCCCCACACCTCTTCGGCGGAGAGACCCTTCACCTTTTCGAGGAGCGCGTCGGGGACCATCGGCCGGCCATCGTCAAAACGGCCGAACGGATTGAGAGGAGTGTAGTGGAGAATCTGTTCTTTGGACAGAGTGAAGAGTTGCGCGCGCGCCGGAAGGCCGAGGCACAGGCACGCACACAAGACCAGGAGCGGTTTCATGCGTCCCATATTTCATATCAACCGGGAACCTGGAGTCAACCGCTCCCGCGGGCGACGCGCGGACGTAGCGCGGATGGTTTATTTATCCGGAACCCAGGCGACCAGCTCGATTTCGAGACGCGTGGCCACATCCGGGAACTCCACGCCGATCGCGCTGCGCGATGGCGAGTTTTTCCCGAAATATTCGCCGTAGACTTCGTTCATCGCCGGCTTCTCCGTCTTGATGTCGGCCATAAAGACGGTCACCTTCAGGACGTTGTCGAGCGAGGAACCCATGGCCTCCAGGTTCTTCTTATGCGCTTTGAGAATGTTGTGAGTCTGCTCTTTCACATCGCCCCCGAACGCCAGAGGGTCCTTGTGGGCTTCCGAGCGAACGCCGGTGAGTCCGGAGCTGAAATACAGATTCCCGATGCGGATGCCGCCCGGAGCTTTGGCGCGCTCGCCGGACGCCGCCAGTGCCGCCATGGCTGCCATGCCGGCTCCCGCTCCCATTCCAACTGCCGATTTCAGAAAGCCTCTTCTCTTCTCCATTGTCCAGACCTCAGGGCTTTATTGTACTCTGAGAGCGTGCTGACCGCTCCGAAATACCTGGCTCTGCTGCTGCTCGTGAGTGCCGCGGGACTGGCGCAGTCGAAGAAATCCATCTTCATGATCACCGATGCCGAAGGAGTAGCGGGCGTGTGCCGCCAGGATCAGACCGATCCCAAGGACAGCGAGATGCGCCAACTGCTGACTGGGGAGATCAATGCCGCTGTCCAGGGATTTCTGGATGGCGGTGCCGATGAGGTGATCGTGTGGGACGGGCACGATGGTTCGCAGACGCTTTCGGCCCTGACCATCCATCCCAGGGCGAAACTGATCATCGGCAACCTGGGACTGACGATGCTGATGGAGCGCGGCTACGGCGCGCTGGCGTTCGTCGGGCAGCACGCTCATGCCAATTCCCGCGGCGGCGTGATGGCCCACAGCTACAGCTCACTCGGCATCCAGAACATGCTCATGAACGGTAAGCCGGTAGGCGAGATCGAAACGCGCGCGGCCCTTGCCGGCGCCTTTCGCGTGCCGACCATCTTTCTGAGCGGCGATCAGGCGGCCGCGGCGGACCTGCATGCCATCGTGCCGCAGGCCGAAACCGTCGTGGTGAAAGAAGGGCTCTCCAATTACACCTGCATTTCGCTCTCGGCGGAAGAGGCCCGCAAGCAGATCCGCGCGGGCGCCCGCAGCTCCATGCAGAAGATCCAGTCCATTCCCCCCTATCGTCTGGAAGGGCCGGTGACATTCCAGATCGAATACACCAGCCGCAATGCGCTGCCGGTGGACATCCCGGCCGGCGCGGAGATGGTGGATGCCCGCACCGTGCGCTATCGGGGCAAGGATTTTCTGGATGCCTGGAAACAATATCGCGGCAGGTAATCTGGTGTAAACTCGCTCTGCGGAGGATTTGACATGCATCGCAGGGATTTCCTGCAATTCGCGGCGGGCGCCGGGTTCGGCCTGGCCCCTGCAGCTCAGGCAGCCCCGCCGCCGTTCCAGGGAGAGAAAAGCAAGCTCAAGATCACCGGTGTCCGGCTGGTAGAGACGCGGCCGAAGCGCCCCGTGCCCACCTACACACCGGCGCCGGGCTCCTGGTCCACGGGCGGGGTGGAAGTAGCCAACCCCATGTCCATTTACCCCAAGTACAAGGCCATGCGCTCCCTGTTCATGGCCGACAGCAAGCAACTCGGCGGCTTCACCGTGGAAATCTCCACCGATAAGGGCGTGAAGGGATACGGCAGCGGCGGACCCGCGGGAGGGGAGATCGTGACCGGCCACTTCGCCAAGCTGCTGATGAACGAAGATCCGTTCGATGTGGAGCGCCTCTGGGATATTCTCTGGCGTTCCAGCATGTACTACGGCCGCGCCGGCGTAGTGATCAATGCCATCAGCGGTGTGGATATAGCCCTTTGGGACCTGATCGGCAATGCGCTGGGCATGCCGGTTTACAAACTGCTGGGTGGCGCGACCAAGGACCGCATCCCGGCTTATTGCACGGGCAACGACACCGAACAGCACCTCAAGTTCGGCTTCAAGCGGTTGAAGCTGGCGATCCCGTACGGTCCCGCGGATGGCCGCGACGGTCAAAAGAAGAACGTAGAGCTGGTAAAGCAAACCCGTGAGCTGCTGGGGCCGGACGGCGATATCATGCTCGACTGCTGGATGGCCTGGACCGAGCGGTACACCCTGGAGATGGCCGAACTGCTGGAGCCTTATCGTGTGTACTGGATGGAAGAGGTGCTGCAGCCCCACGACTACGAAGGCTTCGGCCGGCTCAATGCGGCAATTAAATCCACCCGCATCGCTACCGGCGAGCACGAGTATACGCGTTACGGGTTCCGGCGCCTGCTGGACAATCATGCAGCGGCCATCTGGCAGCCGGACCTGCACTGGTGCGGAGGCATGACCGAACTGCGCCGCATCGCGGCCCTGGCATCGGCCTATGACATCCCGGTGATTCCGCATACCGGCGGGGTCCAGGATTGCGTGCATTTCGTGATGGCCACGACCAACAGTCCCTGGGCGGAACTCTTTATCCCGCCGCCGGGCGGCCCCAAGGAAGTTTACGACCGCTTCGAAGAACAGCATCAGGTCACGCGCGGACCGGAGGGCATCTATACCCGGCCGAATGACCGGCCTGGTTTCGGTTGGGAATTCGAGACTACCTGACGGGCGCGCCCCGGCGAGGGCTCAGCGGCGGGCTTTCTTCTTGGAAAACAGCATGTGTCCCGGAGCCGCACTCTGCTCCCGGCACCACTCCAGGTAGAGCCGGCCATAGCTGGCGGTGATGTAATCGGCGTCGGCGAAGCCCAGGGCGCGGGCACTGCGATCGATCCAGGCCGGCCGCCCTTCGAGCTCCAGAAACGTGCCGATGGGGGTCTCATCGAGCGTAGCCATGCCGGACGAGCCCTTCTGTTGGAATTCGGTCCGGAATTTCTGGTAGCGGAAGACCGGCTGATAACCCAGCCGGTCCAGGATGGCGCGCGCGGTTTCCGGATCGAGGCGGGGGAGCTCGAGTTCCTCGCGGACTTTATGCTTGCCCGGCAGGGCGGGTCCCTTGTAGGTAAGAATTCCTTCCCGGGCCACATGGCGCAGCCGAAGCAGTCAGCCGCCCCGCCGTAGCTTGACCCGGACGGTGTCGAAGACGGTATTGTCCTCGAACACGCGCCGCCGGCTTACCCGGAATCCGGCCGAGCGCAGCAATCGACGGCCGAGGGACGGGTGGGAGATCTTCAGCTTGATCTCGACTTCTCGATTTCCGCGCAGTTGTCCCATGGCTCGTATGATGGCACAGGGACGAAAGGC
>CAZMRK010000120.1:0-14515 GCA_964568355.1 uncultured Solibacteraceae bacterium
GTGCTGCCCATCTTCTCGTCGATGGTGAACATCTCCTCAGAGCATGTCGAGGCGGCCCGAGATCTCGGTTCCAGGGCCCGGCACGTTCACTTGCGAATTCTCGTCCCCATGGCGCTCCCAGGCATCAAGGTAGCCTTTGCCCTGACCTTCCTGCTTGCGGCCGGCGATTTCGTGGTTCCTTCGCTCGTAGGCGGCACACAAGGAGTAATGGTTGGTAATGTCATTGCCGATCAATTTCGCGGCATCGGTTCAAACTGGCCGCTGGGAGCCGCCCTGGCGTTTCTTGCCCTCGGCGCGGGCATGCTGGTGTATCTGGCTGTTGCCGAGTTGCCCAGATTTATGAGGAGGGCTCGGTGATAGGCAGGGGCATGTTGGCGCGTGGTTATGTTGCCGCGGTTCTTTTCTATCTGTTCGCGCCCGTTGCAGTGACTGTGCTGTTCTCGTTTGCCGCCTCGCCGCGGCTCAGCCTTCCGGTCGATGGATTGACCTTGCAATGGTACCAGGAGGCCTTTTCCGAGCCCTTGTTTCTGGACGCCCTGCGCAACAGCGTCATACTGGCAGTGGTGACTGCGCTGGTCGCCGGTACACTGGGCACGTTGTTCTCTTTCGGACTCCTGCAACTTCAGCGGCGGACGAGAAACCTGCTCCTCACGGCCGGCCTCCTGCCGGCCGCGATACCGGCGCTCGTATTAGGCATCGCGCTGGCATTGTTCTTTCGCGAACTCGGATGGTTGCCGGGCCTCCGGAATGCGGCGATTGGCCAGATTCTCGCCGGTCTTCCATACGTGATTCTGACCATGCACGCACGCCTCGAGACCTTCGACTTTACCGTGCTCGAGGCGGCGAGGGACCTCGGTGCCACGCCCTGGCGGACATTTCGCGATATCACATTTCCGCTGATCCGTCCCTCTTTGCTTGGCGCTGTCCTGCTGACGACAGCACTGTCGCTCGACGAGTTCGTAATCACCTGGTTCAACGTGGGCAGCCGGCAGACGTTGCCCGTTCTGATCTGGGGCCTCATGCGGCGTGGAATCGATCCGGCGATCAATGCCCTGGCTACGGCTGTATTCTTCTCGCTTACTGCGCTCGTGCTCCTGGCGAGATTGTTCGGGCGGAGGAGCGCATGAGCCAGCCGGAGGTGAAAATCGCCGGCGTGTCCAAACGGTTCGGAAGTACCGTTGCCCTGGATCAGATCGATTTCAGCATCCAGCGCGGCGAATTCGTCTCTCTTTTGGGGCCGAGCGGCTGCGGCAAATCCACACTCTTACGGATCATTGCGGGGTTCGAGTCCCCGTCCGCGGGCCGTGTGGTCGTACATGGGAAGGATGTCACGCGCACGCCGCCGGAGCGCCGTCCCACGAATATCGTCTTTCAGCGCGCCGCGTTGTTTCCTCATATGACCGTCTTCGAGAACGTCGCGTATAGTCTCGAACTGCGGCGCTGGCCTAAAGCGCGAGTCGCCGCGCGAGTGGCGGAAATGCTGGAACTCGTAGACTTGCCCCATCTGGGCCACCGGCGGCCGGGCGAATTGAGTGGCGGCCAAGTCCAAAGAGTGGCCCTGGTTCGTGCGCTTGCCGCAGGCCCCGAGGTTTTGCTATTGGACGAACCGCTGTCGGCCCTGGACCTGAAGCTTCGCCAGCGGATGCAATTGGAACTGCGGGCGATCCAGCGCAAACTCGGCGCGACTTTTCTGTACGTGACGCATGACCAGACCGAAGCCCTGGTAATGTCGGACCGCATCGCGGTGATGAATGCGGGGCGGATTATTCAGCAGGGTCCTCCCCGGGAGATCTACACGCGTCCGTCGTCGGTCGTCGCCGCAGCATTCGTCGGAGAGACGAACCTTCTGCGTGGCATCGTAACCACCAGTCACGAACTCGTTGCGACGCTTTCGGTCGGCTTTGGAAATTACGTACGAGCGTATAGTGTGCTTCCTTTGCAACCTGGCGCCCGGGCAACGATATCGGTGCGTCCGGAGGCGGTCCGCATCCACAATGGCGGCGCGGACAGCGGCCTGCCGGACGGTATCAAAGCCTCTATAACGGAGATGGTTTACCTCGGTGACCGGATCCGCGTCGGAGCCGTCACGCCGGATCAGGCGGTGGTCTGGGCGGATCTGCGTGACGAAGAATCTGCAAGCTTCCGGGTAGGCGCGCCCGTTGTCCTGAGCTGGAACCCGTTGGCGGCGAACGTCTGGGCGGAGGATTCGGAAATGGCGGGGAATCCTGCCGGTGGAAAGGAAATCTGAATGGCATCACTTAGGGCCGCCGATCTTGCGATTGTCCACGGATACGTCGTGACCATGGACGATGAGCGCCGAGTCTTCGCGGACGGAGCGATCGCGATCTCCGGACGCGATATCGCCGCGGTCGGCACTACGCCCGACATCCTCGCCCAGTACCAGCCCGCACGGACTATTGACGCGGCTGGCGGCCTGGTGCATCCCGGGTTTGTTGAGTGTCACACTCACGTGACTTACCATGTGATCCGGGGAGCGTTCGGCGACACCATCTCCTATGCCGAGCTGGGACCGGCTGCGGAGTGCGATTTTCTCAATGCCACCGACGATGAAGCGGAGTATGCTTCCACGCTTCTCGCCTGCATGGAGATGATAGGCAATGGGACCACTTGTTTTGTCGAAGCTGGAACTGCCTATTCTCCGGCCGCGGTCGCCGAGGCGGCTGAAGCCATTGGGATGCGCGGCCTGGTGGCCGACCCTTTTCTCTGGGACGCCGAAGAGACCGCCGGCGGGTACAATGCCTATCGCTTGAAGCGTGCCCCTGCCAGTACCGGCAGGGCACTCCGCTTGTTGGGCGGCGAACTGCACCGGAACTCCGACCCTCACGCATTGGTCCGCGGCCACATCGCCATCGCGGGAATGGGCACTGCGACCGACGAGCTTGAGCGCGCTGCAAAGGCTGCCGCCGACGCAGCCGGCACGATACTCAACCAGCACCAGTCTTATTACCACATCGACACGGAAACCGACGACCGGAGACACGGCCGACACGCGATTCTGCGCCTCCGGGATATCGGAGTGCTCGGGTCTAACTGTCTTTTCTCACATGTGAATGTCATCCGTGATGACGAAGTAGAGCCTCTCGTGGGGAGTGGATTATCCGTTGCCTGGTGCCCCGCCGGCTCGATGCTGTGGGGCGTAGGTGGCGCGCTAACGGGCCGCCATGCCGAACTCTACAATCGCGGTGTCAACATCGCACTTGGGTCTGATTCGTCGAACTGGTCGAACCGTTTTGATATCGGGTTACAAGCCTACCTGGCCGTGCTCACCGCGCGCGAAAAGACGCGTACCCGCGGTATCCTCAGCGCCGAGGACGCGTTGACGATGGCCACAATCAATGGAGCGAGAGCAGCAGGTCTCGAAGCGCGAATCGGATCGCTTGTGCCGGGCAAATGCGCCGACCTGGTGATCCGGGCGAACGACGTGCCCGAAGCTTTCCCGTTGACCGATCCGATTTCCCAATTGGTATACAGCACCGGCGGTAGAAGCGTCCATACGGTGATCATTGATGGCCAGGTGGTTCTGGAAGCGAGGCGTCCGACCCGAGTCGATCCGGCGGATGTATTCCAAGCCGTACAGACGTCGGCGAAGAGACTCTTCGATCGAATGGGATATTCCCACGTACCCAAATGGCCGCCAATGGACGGATCACCTCCGCCTGCAGCCTGAATCGTGCGCCTGCACTGGCGGACGAGTAACTCCATCGCGGCTCAGCCAAGCGGCTGCGCGGTACAACCGTCAAACGCGGAAGGGTTGGGGCCGCGTCAAAAGCGGGCGATCCGAGTTGCTTTTGAAGATACGGGCATCCCGTTTCATAGCGTCAGCAAATTGACGAAAATGAAACCCCCATGATAGGATTCCGGTGCTCGCCATGCAGAAACTTCTGTTGCTGCGGGCAGTCCTGTTCTCTATGACTGCCTGGAGCGCCCCTCTGATGGTCCCTGAGTGGACTTATGACGCAGGTCAAGGTGCTTTGCAGCCGGTGGCGTTTCCCGGCGCGGCACGCGCGGACGGCATCTTGCTCACTGGCTCCTCCGGAAAGATTGTGCTGGTGGCGCCGGGCGGGACGGCGCTGGCCGAAATGCGGCTGGATTTGCAGCCGAGTGCCGAGGCGATTCCAGTTGTCTTTCACGCGGGAGAAGAGGCGCGTATCGTGGCTGCAGACGTAGGCGGATCAATCTACTGCTTCCGGCGCGATGGTCAGCGGCTCTGGAAATATACGCGCGACGGGAAAGCGACGGACTTCCGGCATCTCCTGGCCGTGAACGGCCCGGACGGGACCGAGATCGCTTTCAGTGATAGCCGGGGACATCTATATCTGGTGGACGCGATAGGCCGACTTCGGTTTGAAATGACGACAACGGCGTTCCGGATCAGCGCGGCAGGGGTCAGTAGCGATAAGGAGGGCCGGCAGGAACTGATTTTTGGAACGGAAGATCGGGATTTGTGGGCGGTGCGACAGGATGGCACAGTCGTGTGGCGCGCTCCCGTGAGCGGGCCAATCGGGCGGTCGCTGCCGATTGTGGCGAACCTGGGCGCAGCGCCGACGGTGCTGGTAGCGACGCCCTTTGTAGGGGCGTTCCAGGGAATTTTCGCCTTCGATGCCGAAACGGGCGCGAAGTTGTGGACGGCGCCTTCATTGCTGCAGTCCTACCACTCGATCGCCGTTGCTGACCTCGATGGTGACGGTAGCACCGAAGTCCTGTATGGAGATAAGAGCACACACATTACCTGCACAGACCGGAAAGGGCAGAGGCGGTGGAGCACGCACCTGGACGGTCACGGTGTGTTCTTCGCTCCGGCGATTGCGGACTTGGGCGGAAAGGGCCGCGCCACGATCTTTCAGGCGGTACGGGCGGCCGGGCTCAACGGAAAATCCCTCTACGCGCTGGACTCGCAAGGGAAGGTTCTGGAAGCGCTGGAGTTGCCGGGCGGCGGAGCGAGCGCCCCGCTGGTGTGCCGGTGGCGGAGCGAGAGCGAACTGCGGCTCGTGGTTGCGGGGGGCTCGGGGAGGACCACGGCATATCGGCTGACTCAGGGCGCGAATGCCAAGATTCTGTGGAGCGGGCTGCGCGGCGGTGTAGAAGACACAGCCGTCGCTACGAGGGCGGAAAACAGTCAGACGGACGTTCCCGGTGAGCTGGCGGCGATCAGCCTGGGCAGCACGGCGCTGCGCGAGGAAGCCGAGGGAGCATCGGTGGTGGCGTTTCGAGTGATAGATCCGGATAACGTGGTGCATCTGACGCTAGCGAAACCCGAACCGGGCAAGCCGCCGGCGGCGATACTGCTTGCGGACCAGCCGGGCGATTATCAGGTGACAACCTGGCGGTATATGTCGGGGCTCGATCCGGTGGCGACCAGGCAGAAGACCTACCGGGCGCGTGCAGAACTGGCCGCAGCGTCAACTGATGGTGAGAGCGAGCTCTCCGAGTATCTGGCTGCGAAAAATAGCGCAGCACGGAAGTTGGCGCTCAGTTCGGGCAAGGCGGAAGACTACGACGCGGCGAAGGAGGCTGCCGAATATGGCCGCATGCTGATAGCCGCAGTGGCGCGGGCGAAACCCAAGGGGCCGTTGAGGGTGGAGGTGATCCGGAATCCGTGGGCACAACATACGGCGAGTAAGATGCTCGACCCGCAGGCTGTTTCCGCGGCACCCGTGCGAGTTCGGATGCTGGGGAACGAATACGAATCGGCCGCCATCGCGCTGACCAATGTAACGGCGCATCCGGTAACGGTAGCACTGCGGTCGAGCGCGCCGGCAGCGGTAGAGTTTCGGGCAGTGCCGCTGGTGGTTTCCGATACGACCGGAGTTCCCCAGGAAGATCCGCTGCCCCTGATGGGCAGCGACCAGACGGTACGGCTCGGTCCGGCCGAGACAAGGGAGATCTGGCTGACGCTACATAGCAGAAGACTGGCGGCGGGCAAGCAGAAGCTGACTTTGCGGGCGGCGGTGCTGGAGCGCATGGAACCGCCTCTTGAGATTCCCGTAGATCTGGATGTTTCGCACGTGCGGTTGCCGGATCGGTTTACCTACAGACACTGCAATTGGCTCTACCTGGCATCGATTCCGGACGAGCAAGTGCTTGACGCGACGATCCGCGATGCGACCGCGCATGGGACAAACGTCTTCAACATCCCGCAGGCGTCGGTGACGATGAAGTGCGACGGCACTGCGGCAAGCGGCGACAACGGAGTTTCCGACCGACTGATCAGGCGGCTGCCTGGCGCGTTTTTCATGGTGGGTGGATCGGTGGGACTGCAGTGGCCCGCGGACTGCAAGCCCGACGCGGCAACCGAGGCGAGGGGATGGCAGAACGCGATCCGCTGGTATGCCGGGCACATGCGGGAATTGGGGCTGAGCTATGCCGACTATGCGCTCTACCTGCAGGACGAGCCCGGTCTTTCGGGAAAGGATGATGCCTTCGACCGGTACGTGGAATCGGTGCGGCGGGTGAAGGAGGCCGATCCGCAGATGCAGGTGTACACAAATCCGGCGGGAGGCGCGACGCCGGAGATACTGGAGCCACTGGCCGCGCTGGTGGACGTGTGGTGCCCGGATTTGCACTTGTTCCGGCTGCATCCGGCCGAGTACATGCGGATTTTCAAGCGGGCGAAGGCGGTGTGGCACTACGAGGCGCCGTCGGACCAGCGGCGGCTGGATCCGCTGGGATTTTATCGGATGAAACCGTGGATTGCGTTCCAGTTGGGGATGCAGGGCGGCGGGTATTGGGTGTACAGCTCGACCGACTACTTCACGCCGGATCCGGCGCGGGGGACCGAATACGGAGTGGTCTATCCGACGCCCCGCGGTCCGGTGACGACGAAGCGATGGGAAGCCTCGCGGGACGGTTCGGAAGATTTCGAACTGCTGACCATGCTGAGGAAGGCGGCGAGTGCGGCGGCGACGGCGGACGGAAAGGCGGCGCTGGCGCTGATAGACGAGGCGGTGGCGTTCGTGACGCGGGGCCAGGAGAAGGCTTCGGACATCAACCGGCAGTTGCGGACGTACGCGCCGGATTATGGAACGTGGATGGGATATAGAGGGCGATTGATGGACGCCGCCGAAAAGCTGATTCCGTGATGCTGCGCCGCACATTTCTGCTTTCGCTGGCCGGCGCCCTGGCGGAGGCCGAAGCGGCTACGACGGTGGATCGCGACGGCATGAAACCCGAAAGAAGGAAAGAAGCGAAGTTCAGCAAATCCACGTTGGCGCCGGCATCTATCGTAAAGGTCGAGCCGTGTTCGGCAGCGGGACGGACGGAAGGGCAGTCAACAGGTTGAGATCCTCCTCTCCTCGATCCATCGTGTAGGAAAATCAGATTTCTTTGTCGGATATAACGCCACGCCTCTCTACTGCAAGCTTCCATAAGTGCTTTTTTCTCAACGCAAACTCCATTCGGACCACGGCGTGCAATCTCCTCAGCGGAAGGAGATGGTATGGCGCAAGTGAACTGGGGCGATCCGCAGACGTTCTGGTTGAACGTGACGAACACCGCGCTCGGCCTGATCGTTGTGGTCTGCTGCCTGGTGGTCGCCGCCGGCATTATCCGGGAACTCGCCGAGCGGAGACACAAGCGGGCGCGGGCCGCGGCCGACCTCGATCGCGAACTTCACGACCTGGTCAATTCCTACCAGATCGGGATGACCATGGCGGATGGCGGCGAGCCTCTGCCCCCGAAGGACTCCGCGGCGTCCGACCAGGACCGTAAGAAGAAACCGTAACGAATAGGTGGCCGGCCATGAAATGTCCATTTCTCCAACAGGCACGAGTTCAGTATTGCCGGAATTCCGTATTCCGCAAAATGATCGTGCCCACGCCTGAGAACGTGGCCGGGGAACGGTGCTCTTCCATCAGGCACAAAAGCTGCCCGGAGTATCGGGCCGAGGGGCCGGACGGCGCCTCGGTGTGCCCATTCCTGGAGAGCGCCTGGGTGGATTATTGCGCGGCGGCCTCGGTGCGAAAGTACGTGCCGCACTCCGAATCCCTCTTCTCCCGCTGCCTGGGCGACCAATACCGGTATTGCGATGCCTACCTCCGGCAGACCGAAGCTGCCGGCGCCGGACCAAGCCTGGAAGCCAGAGAAGATGTCGTGCAGGGGATCCGCGTGCCGAACTGGCTGTTTTACGCCCCGAATCACCTCTGGCTGGATGTAGCCGAAGACGGAAGCTGCCATGTCGGCGTGGACGGCTTCCTGGCGAGGATACTGGGGCGCGTCGAGCGGGTCACTTTTGTGACGCAGCGAGGCATCGATTGGGCGTCTGCCGTCCTGCTGGCAGCGGGAGTGGACGTACAGGTCGTCTTTCCAAATCCGCTCACCGTGACCGCATGGAATACGAATCTGCGCAACGATCCGGAATCGCTCACCGCGGACCCCTACCGGCGCGGCTGGTTGTTCGAAGGCGCGCAGCCGGTTTGTACGGGACTGATTCCCGGCACCGAGGGGTGCAAGTGGATCGAGCGGGAGGTAGAACGGCTCGGAGCCTTCGCGCGCGAGCGGCTGGTGCCGGGCCTGCCGGGAGCTTCCATGGCAGACGGAGGCGCGTTCGATCCGCGCTTCCTGGAGCACCTGGATCGGGAGGAGAAATACCAGTTGCTACACGAATTCTGTTCGCCTTACGCGAAGAGGCAGTCATGAAGAACGGCGGCAAATTATGGTTTCCCGCGGGCCTGCTGATGAGCTTGGGCCTGGGGTGGTTCGGCTTTCCGCAGGTGCTCTACCGGAAAACTCCACAGCCGGTGCAGTTCAGCCACCGGGTACATGCCGAGAAGGGCGGGATGAAATGCGACGACTGCCATGCTCTGCGGGAAGACGGCAGCTTTACCGGCATTCCCAGGATTGAAAAATGCGCCGAGTGCCACAGTTCCGCCCTCGGCACTACCGCCGCGGAGAAGACCGTAGTCGAGCAGTATGTCGCCAGGAACCGCGAGATCCCCTGGCTGGTCTACGCGCGCCAGCCGGATAACGTGTACTTCTCCCATGCGCCGCACTTGAAGGTGGCCAAGCTGACCTGCGAGCAATGTCATCACGGCCAGGGATCCACCGATACGCTGCGCGTCTACGAGGAAGACCGCCTCAGCGGCTACAGCCGCGACGTTCGCGGCAGCGATCGGGGCAAGCGCATGGCGACCTGCGAGCAATGCCACGGAACCCACGGATTCACACAGCAGGGCTGCCTGGAGTGTCACAAGTAGGAGGAATGGGGAAATGAAACTCGGACGTCGCGACCTGTTCAAATTCGCAGCCGGTTCCGCCGCGGGAGTGGTCTTTACTCCGGTGCCGTGGAAGCTGCTGGAAGACTCGGCGCTGTGGTCGCAGAACTGGTCCTGGATCCCCAGGCCGCCGCGCGGTGAGATTCGCGCGAAATTCACCACCTGCACCCTCTGCGCGGCCGCCTGCGGCGTGCGGGTTCGAACCGTGATCGATCAGCCGGTCGGGCTGGCGGGAGTAGCAGGACACCCGGCAAACGACGGTACGCTGTGTGCGTTGGGCTTGGCGGGACACCACCTGCCGTATCATCCGATGCGCGTGACCCAGCCGTTGCGGCGGGGCCGGCCGGTTACGCTGGACGCTGCGGCCGCGGCCATCGGCAAGGCCCTGGCAGAGCTTGGCAGCAACGGCAAGGAACACGTGGCGGTGCTCGATGAGCGGCCGGGACGCACGGCCTCCTGGCTTTACCGGCGCCTGCTGGCGGGGATCCCCAATGGCCTCTACCTGCGCCCGCCGGCGCGCGAAAGCGCCACGCTGGAAGCGGCGGCAGCGATGCTGGACGCTCCCCCTGGACCGTTGGGCTTCGACCTCGCTCAGGTCCGCACGATTTTGAGCTTCGGCGCGCCGTTGCTGGATGGCTGGGGTTCGCCCGCACGCATCCTGCAGCATCGCCGCCAGTTCCAGATCGTCCAGGCGGAGACCCGGCAATCGCGCACGGCGGCGCTGGCCGATCGCTGGCTGCCGATCCGGCCGGGTACCGAAGCCGCCCTCGCTCTGGGCCTGGCGTACGTCATGGCCGAAGAGCGCCTGCTCGATCCGGCGGCGGTCTCTCACGCTCAGGACTTCGCCGCCTTCGAACAGGTCGCGGCGCACTTCCGTCCGGAGCGCGCGGCGGAGTTAACCGGGTTGACCGCCGAAACAATCGTCGAGACCGCCCGTTTTGTGGCGAGC
This sequence comes from uncultured Solibacteraceae bacterium, assembly GCA_964568355.1. Classification (GTDB taxonomy): domain Bacteria; phylum Acidobacteriota; class Terriglobia; order Bryobacterales; family Bryobacteraceae; genus JAJPJX01. Next base: position 10,180 of record CAZMRK010000120.1, read on the forward strand.
CACCGTCCGGCCGTTGCCATCGGCGGTGGAGATCCCGGCGGCGGACCGCTGGGGCGCGAAGAGGAGACGGCCATCGCCGGCCTGAATCTGCTGCTGGGCGGTTGTGGGCAGGACGGGGGCATCATCCGGCGCCGCGCCGTCCCCGTGCCGCGGGAGTGGACCGCAAACGCGCTGCCGGTGACCGAGATCGCCGGCGTACCGGATGGCTCTCTGCGCGTCCTGTTCCTCGATTCCGCCGTGGCGGGCGATGCGCTGCCCTGGAGCCTGGTGGAAAAGAAGCTGACCGGCGCCGATGCACTGGTGGTGAGCTTTGCGGCGTATCGCGCAGGCTATGCGGAACACGCCGACTACCTGATTCCGGCGCCGATGTACTTGGAATCGGCTCAGGACGTGCCTGCGCCCGATGACGCCGAAGTGGCTTCGTTCAGCCTCTCTCCCGCGCTCCTTACCCCGCCCGCCGGCGTCGTCGAGCCGGTAGAGTTTCTGGGGCGCGTATTGGCGAAACCGGTGAAGCTGGCAGACGAGATCCAGAGCCGCGTTCAGGCCGTATATGCGGGCAAGACCGGCCGCCTGTTCTCCTACAGCGATGAAAAGTCCGTGGCGTTGACCGAGGTTGCCTCCGCCGAGGAGTTCGGAAAAGCGCTCGTCGCGGGCGGCTGCTGGATCGACGAGAAAGCGCCCGCCGCCGCGACTCCGAAGTTTCGCCTGTTGGGAAAAGACAAAACCGGCGCGGAACGGCTGATCGCTGCGGGACGCGGCCGTCTGTACGACAGTGAAGACCGCGCGCGGCAGTTTCCCCTCTTGCTTCTGCCCTTCGGATGGAGGGGCGCGACCGGGAACGCCGTGTTGTCTCCGGTCATGACCAAGGTCTACCAGGAGTCCGGTTTGCGCAGAGTAGGGAACCAGGCCGTGCTCCATCCGGAAACGGGCAAGGCCTGCGGCTTGACTCACGGCTGCCGCGCCGTGGTCGAGACCGAGTGTGGATCCTGCGGTGTCTCGGTATCGCTGGATGCCGCGATCATGCCGGGCGTGATTCAGGTGGCGGTGGGGCCGGGAAATCCGCGGGCGCCGCAGATCCTGGATGTCTGCCGGCCGCAAGATGGTGCGATCTGGCGCGTGGCGCGTGCGCGGATCGGGAGGGCATAGTCATGGAGATTCCAAAAAAGAAGGCGGCCCGCTATGGCATGGTCATCGACCTGGATCGCTGCACCGGTTGCGGTGCCTGCATGGTCGCGTGCGCGGTGGAGAACAACGTGCCGCCGGCCCATGCCGGCGCTACCGATCGGACCGGCATCACCTGGATCCGCGTCTACCAGATTCAGAACGGAGCTTCGTTTCCGGACAACCGCACGGCGTTTCTCCCGTTGATGTGCCAGCAGTGCGGCCACGACACGCCGTGTTTTTCGGTCTGCCCGCAGCAGGCAGTCGATATCGACCCCGCTACCGGAATCGTAGGCCAGATGCCGCAGCGCTGCCTCGGCTGCCGCTACTGTATGACGGCCTGCCCCTATCACGCCCGCTACTTCAACTGGTGGGATCCGGTTTGGCCCAAGGGAATGGAAAAGACCTTGAATCCGGAGATCGCGCCCCGTATGCGCGGAGTCGTGGAGAAATGTAATTTCTGCCAGGGCCGTTTGCATGCCGCTCGGGAGCGCGCGGCAGCGGCGGGCAAAACTACCTTCGATCCGCAGGACTATGTGCCCGCCTGCGTGGAAGCCTGTCCGGCGCGCGCCATCACCTTCGGCGACCTGGCGGATCCCACCAGCGAAGTCGCCCGGTGCGCGCAGGACGGCCAGACGTTTCGCCTGCTCGAACGGCTGGGAACCGAGCCCAAGGTCTATTACCGTTCCGAGCGGCGCTGGGTTCACGAGGCGGCCCAGCAAGGTCTTACAAAACCGGGCAAGAAAGAGGATATCCGTGGATAAGGAATTGATTCTGCGCGGCGTTCGGCGCTGCCCTCCGCGGCAGTTCCTGTTATGGCTGCTGCCCTGGGTGGCCCTGCTGGCCTTCGGTGTGTACGCGGCGGCGTTGTGCCTCATCAAAGGTCTGAATCAGACCAATATGGACAACCGGTTTGCGTTCGGGTTGTGGATTTTTCTGGATCTTACGGTGATCGCGCTCGGCGCGGGGGCCTTTTTTACCGGCTTTCTGCTCTATATTCTGAAACGCCACGAACTCAAGGCGGTCATCAACAGCGCTGTCGTGATCGGCTTTGTGTGCTATAGCGGAGCGGTGGCGGTGCTGCTCGTGGATGTGGGGCAGCCGCTGCGCGCCTGGTTCACCTTCTGGCATCCCAACGTGCACTCCATGCTGACCGAAGTGACCTTCTGCATCACCTGCTACCTGACCGTCTTGGCCATCGAGTATCTGCCGATTCTGTTGAAGAATCGAAAACTGCGGCAGGTGCCCTCCTTCCTGGTGCTGGAATTTGAGCTGCATAAGCTCATGTACGTCCTGGCGGGCGTGGGGACGTTTCTCTCCTTCTTCCATCAGGGATCGTTGGGAGGGCTGTATGGCGTGCTGCGCGGCCGTCCCTTCGCCTTTCGCGAGGGCTTTGCCATCTGGCCTTCCACGTTCTTTCTCTTTATCCTTTCGGCCGCCGCCGCCGGGCCCGCGTTCCTGCTGCTCATCACCTGGCTGGTATCGAAGATCTCGCGCAAGCGTCTGGTGAAGCCGGAAGTACTGCAACTGCTGGGGCGGATTTCGGGCACGCTGCTCATCGTCTACGTGCTGGCCAAGGCCATCGACACGCTGGTCTGGATCAACAATACGGCGCCTTCCCGGGGATTCGCGGCGGAGCAATTCTACGAGCAGAAGCCGTTCGGCACCTGGATCCTGTTCGTCGAGATTGTGTTGTTTGGCCTGGTGCCGGCCCTGATCCTGTTGAAAGACTCGCTGAGGCGCCGCACCGGATGGCTGGTGAGCGCGGCGCTGCTGGTGTGCGGCGGCATCGCCTTGAACCGTTTTGTGCTGACCATCCAGACCCTGGCGCTGCCGACGCTGCCGTTCGATCCGTTTCTTTCTTACTTGCCGAGCTGGCAGGAGGTAGGCACGTTTCTGGCTGTGGTCGCCTATGGCGTAGTGCTGTATTCGCTTTCGTTCCGCTATCTTCCTCTGTTTCCCCAGGAGCGCGAGTTAGCGGAGCAACAGGAACTTGTGGAGGTATCCAGTGTTTCCGGGAATTGAAGGATTCCATTGGACGATAGGGCATGTGACGTTTCTGGGCATCTTTTATGTCGTGGTGCTCATGATCGCGGCCACGGCCGCGCTCGCCCTATGGCGGGCCGTACGGGATCGCCGGGCCAGGAGGACCGAAACCATCGCCTGGAAGGTGAACTTTCACGACCTCCCCGCGCTGGATCGTGTCTGCCGGCACGTCTTTACCGGCGAATTTCGGCAACGCTTCTGCGACCATGAGTTGGACTGCCGCCAGTGCCGTGTCCACAAGCGGCTACTGGAAAAGCATCCTCCGCGGGAGGTCCACGAGGAAGCGCTGGTAGCTGGCTTACACGTGCCCGCCGACCGCCTCTATCACCGCGGGCACACCTGGGTGCGCCAGGAGCAGGATGGCACGGTCACCGTGGGCCTGGACGAGCTTGCCGCGCGTCTGGTCGGCGAGCCGGAGGCCGTCGAGTTGCCCGCGGCCGGTACCGGGCTCGCGGTCAACGGAACGGGCTGGCATCTGCGCCGGCGCGGTTCGGACGTACGCGTGCTTTCGCCTGTCGACGGAGAAGTGATAGCCACGGGCGGCCCCGAAGCCGGCTGGTATCTGAAACTGAAACCGGCGGGCGGCAAGCTGGATGCGCGCCATCTGCTCCGGCCGGACGAAGCCGTGCCCTGGCTGCGGCGCGAGATCGAGCGCCTGCAAGCGTCCCTCAGCGGAGGCCGGCTCAGCACCAGCCTGGCCGATGGAGGCGTACTGGTGGAAGATCTCTCCCGGGCAATTCCGGACCAAAACTGGGAAGCCATCTGCGGAGACGTCTTCCTCCAGGTCTGAGCTCCATAGCGCCCGGTTCATCGGCCCGCGCCGGCAAAGCAGTAAAATCAAACGGTACCTTTTCCTGACTGCCGCGTCGTTCGCCAAAGGGAGGTTTGATGGGCCAGGACATCCTGCACGCCTTGCGCCAGCTCCGCCGGAATCCGGGATTCGCTGTCGTCGCTCTGTCCGTCATCGCGCTCGGGATCGGTGCCAATACGGCGATTTTTAGCGTCGTCAATGCCGTCATCCTCCAGCCGCTGCCCTTTGCCCAGCCCGAAAGGCTGGTCATGCTCTGGGAGACGCGTCCCGACCGCGGCCGTCAGCACAATGTGGTCTCGGCAGCCAACTACCTGGACT
>CAZMRK010000121.1:0-11690 GCA_964568355.1 uncultured Solibacteraceae bacterium
TTAGCCGCGTCTCCGCTATGGTTGAACGGATGCAAAATAAGCGGAGGCAACTCCCACTGTTGGCCGCGCCAGGATGCGTTCACGTCGTCTACCTACCCCACTTATCGGCGGGAAACCGCTGTCGCAGCAGCCCCCGCGCCGGTTTTGGCCGGCCCCCTAAGGCCTGGCATCCTGGCTACAGTTTTTAGCACAGCGGTGCTAGCAGGCGTTATTGGCAAGGGAAGTGCAACACAAAACCGGGCATGCACGCCACGATGCACCATTTCTTCGCCTTCCTGATGCACGTGGGCGCTGCCGGTCTGGTGATTCTGGGCATACTGGATTCCTCGTTCCTGGTCCTGCCGATCGGCAATGACCTCCTGCTGACCGCGCTGGTGATCCGCAATCATGCCGGCTTTCCGCTGTATTTGCTGGCAGCCTCCTGCGGGTCGACCGTGGGCGTGCTCCTGCTTGACCTGGTAAGCCGCAAGGGCGGCGAAGAAGGGCTAAAGAAGACATTGGATGCCAGACGGCTCGCCTATCTCAAGCAGAAGATGAGCCAGCACGCCGGCCTGGCGGTGGTGATCGCCGGACTGGCGCCGCCCCCTTTCCCTTTCACCGCGGTGGTGGCCGCGGCGAGCGCTTTTCAATACCCGAGAGCCAGACTACTGGTCCTGGTGCTGGGCGCCCGGATAGTTCGCTTTGCTCTGATCGGGGCCATGGCGCTGTGGTTCGGACGCAGCATCGTGCAATTTGCCAGAACGCCCGAATTTACATGGTTTGTTGTGGGCTTTACCGCTCTATGCCTGACCGGCAGCGTGTTCTCCCTGATCCAATGGGCGCGTCACAGCCGGACCTGAACGGCGGGCCCCGGGCAGTAGACGTTGTCGATCAGGCGCGTGGCGCCCAGCCACACGGCGGCGGCAATGCGGACCGGTCCCTGAACGCGTTCGACCGGAGTCATGGTGGAATCGTCCACCACTTCCAGATACTCGACGCGCATCTCCGGGTACGGCGCAAGGACGTTGAGAGCAGCCTCGCGAGCCTGCGCCACCGAATCGCCGCCACCGGCGATCACCTGCCGCGCGGCTTCGAGCGCACGAAACAGAGCCGGCGCGATTGGCCGCTCTTGCGGCGACAGGCGACGGTTGCGCGAACTGAGCGCCAGCCCGTCAGGCTCGCGCACAATGGGCACGGGCACAATTTCGATGGGCATATTCAGGTCGAGCACCATACGGCGAATGATGGCAAGCTGCTGCGCATCCTTCTCGCCGAAAAAAGCGCGATCCGGCGCAACGATCTGGAACAGCTTGGTGACCACCGTGGTCACGCCGCGGAAATGCCCCGGACGGAAACGCCCGCAGAGGTGCTCCGAAAGGCCGGTGACTTCGACAAAGGTGCTCGGGGGAACCGGATACATCTCCTGCGGCGACGGGGCGAAGGCAATATCCGCGCCACGCTCCCGGCAGAACTCGACATCGCGCGGGAGATCGATCAGATAGGCCTCGTAGTCTTCCCGGCGGTCGAACTGAATCGGGTTCACAAAGATGCTGACGACCACGCAATCGGAAATGCGGCGAGCCGCTTCGATCAGGGCGCCGTGGCCTGCGTGGAGCGCGCCCATGGTCGGCACCAGGCTGATGTTGCGTTCGCTTTGACGGACGGCGGACAGGACCTGCCGTGTCTCACGCACGGTAGTGATGAGTTGGATCGACATGCCTGGCTGTTACCGGACCTTCTCTTTCACCGCGGGGGTGTGGATGGTGTGCTCGGCGGCCGGAAACCGCTGGGCCTCGACATCGGCGATATATTGTTTCGCCGCGGCTACCATCTCCTCGCCCATCCTGGCGTATTGCTTGACGAAGCGCGGCACCATGGCATCGTAGATGCCGAACGCGTCATAGCTGACCAACACCTGCCCGTCGCACTGCGGACCGGCTCCGATTCCGATGGTGGGAATCTGCAACTGCTCGGTGATGGCAGCCGCCGTCTCGGTGGGAATGCACTCCAGGACGATAGCGAAGGCCCCGGCGCTCTGGAGCGCGTGGGCATCTTCCACCAGCCGCCCAGCCTCGTCTTCGGTCTTGCCTACCGCGCGATAGCCGCCCAACTGGTGCACCGACTGCGGCGTAAGGCCGATGTGGCCCATCACCGGTACCCCTGCCTGCACCAACCGTTCCACGGTCGGAGCCAGGGGAGCGCCGCCTTCCATCTTGATGGCGGAGACGCCGCCCTCCTGCAAGAGGCGGGCCGCGTTGCGAATGGCATCGCCGACGCTGGCCTGGTAGGTGAGAAACGGCATGTCGGCGACCACGAAGGCTCGCGTGGCCCCCCGCGTAACCGCGCGGGCGTGATGGATGATCGCATCGAGCGTGACGGGGATGGTTGTCTCATAGCCCTGGATAACCATGCCCAGCGAGTCGCCCACCAGAAGGGCATCCACTCCCGCGCGATCCAGCAGGCGCGCCATGGTGGCGTCGTAAGCGGTCAGCATGGTGATTTTCTGACCGAGGGCTTTCTTTCGGACGAGATCCGGAATCCGGACTCGGGTTGCAGCAGAACTCATTTTCCACTCAATTCCATTTCGAGCATTTGTTCGATCTCCGCCGCGCGTTCCGCGGCCAGGCCGCGCTCCCGGGAGACTTCGAGAGTTTCGAGGCCGGCGGTGCGGTAGAGGCGCTCGACCACCGGGGAGACGCCGCGAAGCGCTTCCAGGTGCACCGCCAGCGTGCCGAGGTCGCCCCTTTGGATCGGCCCGGTCAAAGCGGCGGCCGGCCCCGCGCGCAGGACATTCTCCAGACTGGTCCGGGCCAGCGGCCCCAGCGCGGCCAGCGCCTCCGCCGGTTCGACCTCCGCCGCGGCCAGCAAGGTCTGGGCGGCGGCCAGCAGCGCGGCCTGATAGTTGCCGGCCATGACCGCAGCCGCATGATAGAGCGGGCGCCGCTGATCCGGAATGCGCAGAACCCGCCCGTGAGCGATGGCCGCGATCTGTTCGGCCCAGGCGACCGCCGCCTCATCGCCGGATACGGCAAAAGCGATGCCTTCCAGGGCCGCGGATCCCGCCGCTCCATCCGCAATCGTCTGCAGCGGGTGAAGCGTGCCGCAGGCCACCTCGGGCGCCTGCGGAGAGCGCAACACATCCGCCCCCTGAGCGCCGCAGGTATGCAGCAGAATACCCCGGACGGCGCCGAGCGAGGCGGCCACGGGCGCCAGCGCCGAATCGGATACGGCGATCAGCAGCCGCGGTGCGCCCACCGCCAGTTCCGCATACTCCACCGCGCGAACCTCTGGCCCGATGAACCGGGCAGCCGCGCAGGCATGTTCTCTGTCGCGGCTGGCCACATAGCGGACCGGTTGGCCGCTGTCATAGAGCAGCCGGCCGAGAGCCTGCGCCACTCTTCCAGCGCCGGCAATGCCGATGAGAGACCCGGACCAATCCGTTTGAGGCCGCACGTCCCAGTGTAGCCGGAAGCGTGCCTGCCTGGCCTGCGCTGATGCCGCAAGGTGATGTGACCGGTCAGAGTTTTTCCGTAAACTGCGGGTTGTCTTCGTCGCTGTCCTGGTAGTAGGCGATGTTGGCCGCTGTCCCGTCGAGATCGATGATCACGTAGCCGTGGGTGTAGAAAGCGCCCAAAGGATCCAGATCCAGCCGCACGTCCTGGATTGGCACCTCGGGGAACTTGGGCTTGTCCGGAATCTCCGTGGGTCCCACGGGAAACGCGCCGTGGCCGATACAGCGGGCCAGCACGTTCATGTACTTCTGGTAGACCACCAGGTTGTGCTCGTGGCCCCAGAACCAGATATCTACATTGGGGAGCAGCGGAGCCAACTGCTGGTTCAAGTGATCATTGGCGGCCTTGCCGCAAATACCTTCGAAGGCGGCGAACAATTGGTGATGCGACAGCAGCACGGTCCGGCGGCCCTGGCGGTTGTCGATCTTGTCTTTTAGCCAGGCCACCTCGGTATCCTGCAGGAACGTGGGAACGTTGCCGCCGGGCACGCGATCGTTCAAACCCGTATCGAGCGCGATGAACTGCCAGTGGTCGTTACGCAGGCAGAAGTAACTGGCGGGCTGCCCCAATTGATCGATCAGGCGGTAGTAGGCGGCACCGCCGCTGAACATGTCGTGATTGCCGCTGAGCGTATAAGAAGCAACTTTTTTGAGGTCGAGCAGCGAATCCCAGACCTGGTAGAAATAGTTCTGCGTTTCGAAATCCGTGGCCGAATAGTAAATGTCGCCCAAGTGGATCACCACATCGGGATTCTTGGAGGCGATCTGCCGAAGCACGCGCCTGGCTTCGGCTTGCCCCGTTCCCCAGTCGGCCAGGAGCGCCACCCTGGCTTTCGCCGGAAGCTTGCCGTCAATGACGAAGTCGCCGATGTTGTGATAGACGCGATAAGGTACCTGTTCGCGCTTGGCCAGAAACTCGGCGTACTTGACCGCCGTATCGACCCAGCCGGAGTCGCAGACACCGAACTTCGCGGTCAGTTGGGTATGGTAGCGGTCGGCCGCGGCGTCGTCGCCGCGAAATTTAGCGATCGCGTAGTTGCGCGCCAGAGACGCGCAATACTGGATGACCTCGCCGATGCCCTCGGTGGCTGCCGCCGTGGGAGGGGGGCCGGGCTCGGGCTCAGGGGCGCCTTGCTCACGCGCCGTTTCCACGGCCCTGGCGTGCAGAGTCGCCATGCGGATCATGGCATCGTTGGGGTCCGGCCGCGTAATGGGCGCGGCCCCTCCAATGTCCTGCGCCTGCGATCCGGCGCGCTTGCGTGCCACCACCTCATCCACCGCCGATTGCCAGAGCGAAAGCTCCGGATCACGAAATTGTTCCAGCTTTGCCATATTCTTCTACCCCGAAAAAAGCCCCGCTACACGGACGTGATCGCGCGCATCAGGTCCACGATGCCCGCTCCCTGAAAATTCCTGTCTCGTCCGAGATCGGTGGCAGTCTTGAGAAATACTTCTTTCACCTGTCGTGGATTGCCTCGAAATTCCTGGTGCACGGAAAGAAAAGCCGCAATGGCTCCCGAGACGTGCGGCGCGGCCATGCTGGTGCCGCTGCGCTCTTCATACTGATACCCATCACTCAGGCGCAGGGAACACGAGATCACCTTCTCCCCGGGCGCCACCAGGTCCGGCTTGAGCCGCCCATCGCCGGTAGGTCCCTTCGAAGAAAAATAGGAGATGCCATACATGTGCGGCTTGGTTTTGTGAGTGGAGCCGACCGCGATGGCCTCCTCGGTGTTGGCCGGATCGGTAATCGAAAGGTCGATCCAGGTGGGCACCTCCTGCCCGTTGTCCAGCTTGGTGGTACCGTAGCCGGAGTTGCCGCAGGAGATCACCACCACCAGCCCGGCCCGTACGGCGCGTGTCACCTCTTCGCACAGCGGACTATGACCGCAGCCGTACCACTGCGGATCGAAAGGATAGCCCAGGCTCATATTCACGCCGTCCACCTTGATGAAACGGCTGTTCTGATTGAGCTTGCGCAGATACTCCAGACCCTGGATGGCGGCCGAAGCCGAGCCGGTGCCGTCGTCGTCCAGCACCTTCACGTTGATGAGCCGGGCCAGTGGAGCCACGCCGGAAAGGCACGACTCCAGGTCGATCAGTTGTGGAGCATCCTGGTTTTCCACGTAGGTGGCCGCCTTGTAGAGCACCTGATCCGGCAGGGGCTGGGCGCAGCCCGCGATGATGCCGGCCACGTGTGTGCCATGTCCGTTGCGATCGTCGAACGAGTTGGTGTTGGAGAAGTTGCGGCTAAGCTGCAGGTCCACCGTGTTGTTGCAGAAGTGCGGATGGTCGGCCTTCACGCCCGTGTCCATCACTCCCCACACGATGCCTTTGCCGCGGGCCTCGAAAGTGCGCCAGACCGCCGTCGCCTTAACAGTGTCGGTCGAGTGCAGCAGTTGGGCGTAGCAGGTCTCATCCTTCCAGATCTGATAGACCCACTCTTTCATCTGCGCCAGCGCTTCGATGTCCTTCGGCAGCAGACGGGCGAACAGATAAAAATCGCTCTCGCGCACCGCATACTGGCGGGATTCGAGGAACTCGCGCACCTTGGCCTTGGAAGGGCCTACACCCGCGTCGGGGTGCTCGCGCGACTCGATCAGAGTAACAATCACAGGGATCGGCTCGGGCTTGGCCGGATCCTGCGCATCCATCTCCTTCCGAACAGGCGGTGAAATCAGGTAACTCTTGAATTGCGGCTCCCGCGGCGTCACGATTATCTACCTTCCTCCCGTATGATTTTAGCGATCCGTTCAGCCAGAGCCCCGATGGTCCGCGACGGGTTCACGCCCAACGCCTCCGGAATAATGGCCCCATCCGCCACGTACAGATTGCGATATCCGAACACTTCGCCCTTGTGATCAACCACGCCGTCGGCTGCCGTATTGCCCATATTGCATCCGCCCAGCGGATGCGGCGTGATCAGGTCGTGCAGCAGGCTCCAGGTGGGCGGCACCACCGCGTTGCCGCCGGTCGCGCGGCTCAGGCGCTCGTGCATGGCCACGATGGTGTCAATCGCCTGGCGCGATTTGGCGATGTCCCAGTCCAGGTGCAGCGCCAGTTCGCCGGTGAGCAGCGACCGCTTGAGCGAGAGCACGCCGTTGGCCGCATCCACGCCCTGCGCGAACCACGGCATCACGTTGCGGAACGGTTCCGCCTGGCGCAGCAGGTGCCCAAAGGTGTCGATCAACAGCTTGGCGCGAACGCCGCTCGCCTCGGCCCGCGCCAGAATGCCGCCCAGCAGGTTGGGAATTCCGCCATCCTCCACCCAGAACGTCTGGCCGTTCTGGCTGCCGTCCAGGAAGTTGATGGCGGTGGCGATGGTGGGCCCCCAGGAAGGGTCGATCTCACGGTCGTAGAAGGCCGGCGTGAGAAAATCGCCGTTGCTGCTCCAGTTGCGGCCCAGGAAGGGGCTGATGCCCGGGAGAGACCCCGTGACCTCCTTCGCGCGTAACAGCAGTTCCGTCGATCCCATGGAACCGGCCGCCACAATCACCAGGCGCGCGGTCTGGCTGCCGGCCACGCGTTTCCCGCCGTCGATCCGGTCATAGGAGACGCGATAGCCGCCCGTCACCGGCTCCAGGTTGGTCACTAGGTGCAGTTCGCGAACCTGGGCGCCATGCTTTTCGGCCCACGGGATGTAATTCCGATCCAGCGTGTTCTTGGCATAAACATCACAGCCGAAATCGCAGTTGCCCAAGTGTACGCAGGTGCCCTGCTCCACACCCTGCGCGTTGAGGAATTTCTTGCTTTTGGCGGGATTGAAAGGGTCGTCCTGCTCGTAAGTCCACTCGGGATCGAACGAGACCGCCAGTTCCAGCTTGGTAAAGCGGTCGGCGAACCCGGCCTTGCCGGCCGCCTCCTGCATCAGCTTCATGCGCCTGGTCCACTGGTTGTCCGGGACCTGCTGCACGTTCATGAAGCTCGCCACCTGGCGGTAGTATGGCTGCAACTCCTGGTAGGTGATCTCCTTTGGCCATCCGTTCTCGAAGATCTTTGCCGGCGCTTCGCAGGAAACGTTGGCATAGATCAGCGAGCCGCCGCCCACACCCGCGCCCGCGGCCACGGCCATGTGCGGAAACAGTCGGAGGTCCAGCCACCCGTGCTCCCGCTCGGGGTGGGCATGATCCCACACCCACATGTCGCCGGGCTTGCGAGGATAGCTGTCCTTGTCCCAGCGCCGCCCGCGCTCCAGGATCAGTACGCGGTAGCCCGCTTCGGCCAGGCGGCAGCCGGTGATAGCCCCGCCAAATCCGCTGCCGATTACGATGACGTCGAAATCCATCACACGCTCACAGAGTCTTCAGATACTCAATCAGGTCCCACTTCTCTTTCTCCGGAAGCGCGGTTCCGTAGAGATGACCCTGGTTGCCGTTGCCGGGAACGCCCGTATCCAGGCGGAATCCGGCCTGGCGCGCTTCCGGGCCGTCGGTCACAAAGCCCACGTTTTTCGGATCGTAGACATCGTATCCGATATAGAAGATCACCGGCCGGTTTTCCGGCGGCTGGAGCAGCGCCCACAGATTCGGCACCGAGCCGTTGTGCAGATAAGGCGCGCGCGCCCAGATGCCATCAATCGGCATGTCGCTGTAGCCGTCGGTCTTGTGATAGGCGTCGAAGACAAACGGCGGCTGATTGATGGAGTGGAACTTCGCCACCAGGGCCGCGCTGAAGGAATCCAGGCGATGCCGGTCCGTGCCAACCTGCTGGATCGGTTCCACCTGCCCGGTCTTGGGGCGGCCGAACTCGTGGCACCCGGCGCACTGCTGCTCATAGGTGGTTTTGCCGCGCGCGGCAGCGGCCCGGTCCAGGGCGAAGGGCCACTCCGGTGGCTTCAAGTCCAGCAGAAAATCGGTGACCCGCTTGAAGCTCGGAATGATCACCGATTTCGGCGTGGCGCCGATCGCCATGGCCGCGGCGTAGTTGCGCTCATTGATGTTGTTGTTATTGCCGTCCCAGTGCAGATTCAGGCCGACCCGCGGCCGCTGGTTCCACACCTGCGGCAGGTCCACCGTGCCGATGGTGTTGTCCTCGGGCATGTGGAAGACGTTGAACTTGGTGGGATTGAACGTATCCGTGCGGCCTCGCCCCTGGATGGGGCGCGAATCCTGCCACGAATAGGCGACCTTTTGTGCCAGCAGCCCTTCTTTCATGGCCGGGATGATCACATTGCGGTAGATCTGCTTTTCCACCCAGGACATCGGATGGATCTTTTCGATCGCCGGAATGAGCACATCCGGCGTGAAGCGCGGATCGCCCGCGCTGCCGTAGAGGAATCGCTGGAAGTCTTCCAGGTCGAGCCGGTTGGCCGGTCCGCCCAAAATCAATTCCGGCGGGCTCTGGGGAGTGCGCCGGAACTCGCCCGTATGGCATAGCGCGCAGTTGGCCTCCACGGCGTCGTATCCCAGGTGGCGCTTGGAGAAGCCAACCGGCAGGTCCTGGCCCGGCTCATAGATCAGGCCCAGCGAGGCCCAGCCTCCCGGCCCGGGTAAGCGGTCCGCGAAGACCTCCGGCATGACCTTCCAGATCCAGTACGGCACCTGGCTGCCGGCACCCAGGCCGATCGCTCCATGCTTGTAGTGCTCCACCACCGAGGCGTATTGGATCTCCGGACCCTTGCGCACCAGGTTGTCCCACAGCACATAGCCGGCTACCGCCAGCAGCAGCACGGCCACCACCAGCGCGACCCGTACCGCCGGCCGGCGCAGCGCCGCGCCGATGCCTCCGAAGAAGCATTTCAGCACCCGCCCGATGTTGCCCGCGTTAATCCGGCTTTCTTGCGGCAGAGCCAGTTGCAGCAGGATGCCCTGCACCACGCCGAAGGTCCCGTCCATGACCAGCGCCGAGACAAAGGCCGGGTTCGTGCGCGAGATCCAGGCCCACAGCACCGCCGCCATCAGGCGGGAAAGCACCAGGAGCCACGAATAGCCGGGGTCGCGCAGGGGCGCGATGGCGGCGGGCATATAGAAGATGCTCAACGCCAGCACCATCACACCGTGAGCGCGGTTCCACACTGTGGAATAACCCACCGGCAGGTTGTAGCTCACGTTGACGTAGTCCGGCAGGAAGATCTGCGGCACGATGAAGAAAAGGTTCAGCACAATGCCCAGCCACACCACGCGGCTGAACCATTTGGCGTAGGGATTCGTCACGAGCGTACTCCTCTTCCAAGGCGGATGCCGCCGGCGGCGCTACTTCGTCGCTTCCAGATGATTCAGGACGTGCGGATAGACGTCGGCAGCGGCGCTCTTGCCAAAAATGCAATCGATATGGCCATAGCCGGGGATCACTTTGCGCGTATACAGCCCGGCGCCATTCTTCTGGCGGAGCAGGTTGTAGGTAATCTCGGTGCTCTCGGGCAGGAAGCAGTCGTTCTCGGCTCCGTGCAGGAAACAGATCGGGATCGCCAGGCGGTCCAGGTGCGGCAGATAGGCATCCTGGCCATCGGCGGTCACCAGATGGCCTTTGCGGGTGAGCAGCGCCAGGTGCTCGAAAGAGCGGATATTGGCCACGCCGAACATCTCGTGCAAGGTGTCGTGAGTGGCCTGGTTGAGTTGCTCGTGCTGGTACAGCGGCGCGTAGAGGAAGGTGATGCGATGGCATACCGGGCTGCTGCAGCGCTGCTTCATTTCGATGGGATAGAGATTCAACGCTGTGTCGAAGATGCGGTCCCGCCAGTCGGCATGCGTGTCCACATAGGCGGTGAGCGATTTGATCCCCAGATCGTTCAAAAACTCGGGCAGATGCAAGCCGGTCTTCAACTTGGTCAAGGTAGGCGCGACGATGTGGGTGGCGATCTGCGAGCACACTGCCGAGCGCACGCCTTCCAGGCCCGCCAGCATGGCCATGAAGAAGGTGGTGGACCCCCAGCAGTGCACCACCATCTGCACCGTGGCTGCGCCGGTCAACTCCCGCACCTTCTGGACCGCGGCGGGATAGTCTTTGGTGGCGATGTCGTCGCCGGTGGCCTGCATCAGCGAGGCCGGCAGGGCGATGCTGGCGCGATAGTCGAGCAGCCACACGTCATACCCGCCGGCGAAGAGATATTCGAGCAGGTTGGTATCGATGACGTCGGTGGAAAAGATCAGGCTGGAGACGCCCAGGCCGTGCGACAGAATCACCGGTCCCTTCGATCCGCCGCGATAGCGGGTCAATTGCAGGCGTACGCCGTCGCTGGTCTGAAAATAATGCACCTCCGGCGCGCTCACCCGCAGGGGCCGCTTCTTGCGCGGGGGCGCATCGGCATTGAAGACCGTGGGCCGGGCAAAGGTGCCGCCATAGGTATCCCACAACACGCCGGCGAAGAACCGTCCGAACCGCGTGATGCCCTCCAGTCGCTCCGCCGCTGTAGCGGCGTTGGTCACCTGCATGGTGGTCATCTGCTTGGCGAAATCCTGCGGCAGGATGTGCAGAATGCCCCTCCCCAGCACGGGTTTGGATTCGTCTTCTCCGTCAAACAGCGTGATGTAGAGCGTGCTGGTGTCGTGCCACACTTCGAGCACAGGGTTGTTGTGGACCACCTTGAAGCCGTGGAATGCGAACACACGCCCCTGTTTGGTGGTCAACTTCATGCGGTAGATCATGTTGTGCGTGTTGACCGATTTTGGATCTACCACGAACAACTGAAATTCCCCATCGGTGACGGTCAACGGATCGGCCGAGAGGGCCGGCGCCTCCGCGACCCCCGTCATGCGCGCCTTATGCTCGGGGCTGCGCAGCATCTCGTCCAGGTTGTCGGAGTGAATCGTCAGCGTAAAAGCGAAGGGCGAATTCTCCGCCTGCCCCTGCTGTGCTCCGCGCTCGAAATCGTCTTTCACCTGAGTCGAGAAGTAGCCCCGCATCGTCTCGGTGAACTGGATGCCCGCGGCGGACTGCTGCGGCTCGGTCCGGCTCGGCCGCGAGGGCAGCGTGTAGTCGATCTTCCAGCCGCGGTCTTCCGCCGCGAGCGCGCAGGCGCGCTCGGCCAGCGCGGAGATCGTCAGCAGGGGATTCACCCCCAGCGGGCGCGGAATGACGGCGCCGTCGCAGACATACAGGTTGTCGTAAACCTCGGTGCCGGAGCTTCCGGCAAAGACCTGCCCCTTGTGGTTGACCACGCCGGTGGAGGCGTCCTCCCCCATCACCAACCCGCCCAGCGGATGCACGGTCACCAGGTCGCGGTTGAAGAGCTTGCTCCAGATCGGGTTGATGACATAGGTGC
>CAZMRK010000122.1:0-2740 GCA_964568355.1 uncultured Solibacteraceae bacterium
CACATCCGTAGTGGAATTACCGGAAGTCGCATACCGCACCGTCCCCGCATCCAGCGCGGTCAGCGTAGCATCCAGGTAACCAGTCATAGAGCCCGCAAACTGGCTCGTCCCGAAATTATCATAGCTCGATCCCACCATCACAGCCCCATGATGGCTGCCGGCAAAAGTATGCTGCCAGTTCAACGTATTGTAAAAATGGATAGCCAGGTTGTTATAATCCGTCTCACCCGCCCGTGGCGCCGTAGCCGGACTGTTCCAGTTCGTGGCAGCCAGCGTCTTCGGATTGAACGTCTGCACCTGCGGTGTGAACTCATCCAGCAGCCCGTCATACTTGTCTACACCGAATTGCGCATGATACGTAATGTCAAAAGGCAGCTTATAATCCAGGAAGGTGGACGCAAGGAATCGCTGCACCAGCTTTCTGCTGTTGCCGGTATAGGCTATCATCCTCGGGTTCTCCCAGTTATTCCTGCCCGGCGTCCTGAGCCAGGAATTGCCATACCTGCCGTCCTTCAGTGTGTCCGTCAGGATGGGCAGGGTGCGCGTAAGATATTGCCAGAAAGAATTGTAAAAAGGCTGGTTGTAGGTACGGTAATATCCATCCAGGTTCAGACCCACCTTCAAACGCTTCGTCACATTCACCGACGTATTCAGACCAATGGAATACTTCTTCTCCTGGTCATTCGGGCCAATGATCACCCCGCTCCTGGACAGGTAACCCAGGGAGAACCTGTACTGATATTTATCCGAGCTGCCGGAAACGCTCAGATCATGCTTTTGTATCGTACCCTTGTCAAGGGCGATGTCAAACCAGTTGCTGGCCGGATAAGTGTACGGATCGGTCTTCATCCCATTCTGATATTCCGCGATATCCGCATCCGAATAATCCACCGCCGTCTTACCCTCGTTCAGCTCAGCCTGGTTCTTCAGCTTCATATAGGCAATGGGATCCCAGATGGCATCCGGCAGGAACGTCGTCTTTTGCTTGCCATAATAATAGTTGTAGCTTACCTTGGCTGCCCCCTGCCCTTTCTTCGTGGTCACCAGGATCACCCCATTGGCCGCACGGGACCCATAAATGGCGGCAGACGCATCCTTCAGCACCGATATGCTGGCGATATCCGCCGGGTTCAGCTCGTCCATGGAATATTCGATCCCATCCACCAGCACCAGCGGATCATTGTTGTTCAACGTCCCGATACCACGGATACGGATGGTGCTCCGGTCAACCCCCGGCTGGCTGTTGCTGAGGTTTACAAAAAGACCCGGCGTGCCATGCAGGGCATTGCTCACATTGGTAATAGGCTGCCCCTCCTTATCCACCATATTCACCGTGGTAACGGCGCCCGTAAGGTTGACCTTCTTTTGCGATCCGAAGCCCACCACTCCCACCGAATCCAATGATTTCTGGGTGGGGTCCAGCATGATCATCCCCAGGTCCGCCTGCGTGACCTTTATAGACGTCGGCAGATAACCTTCCATGCTAAGGTGAAGATTGACGCCAACCGCGGCGGGCAGAGAGAAACTTCCGTCATTACGGGATATGGTGCCCTTCGCCGACGACACCTGTATGCTCACGCCGGCCAGCGGCGTTTGGTCCTTCCCGGAAAGTACCTTCCCGGTGACAGTGATCTGCTGTGCCTGCAATGGCAGGTACGCGACAGCAAACACTACTAGAGTGAGAATTTTCATACGCAAGTTGGTTAGAAGTGATTAAATATTTAAAGCAAAGCCCTACTTCAACAGGTTGGGGTAATCCGTAATAATGCCATCCACGCCCAGCGCCTTCATCTGCTGCATGACATCCGGGGTTTCCACCGTCCATGGCTCGATGAGTATCTGTTTATCATGGCACTGTTTTACAAGCGTCGCCGTCACTAGGTGATAATTGGGGTTATAAAAGGCGGGAATAAAACCCAGCTTGGCGATATTATCATCAAACGTAGCATTCTTATCATCCGTAAGAAATCCCAGGCTGATATCGGGCCTCAGCCGGTGGATCACCTGCAATGGCCGCATATCAAAGGACTGCACTATCAGCCGTTTGCCCAGGTGCCTCGACTCCAGCACAGGCATCAATATTTTTATATATTCCTCCGGCACAGGCTGCTCGAACCCATCTGTCTTTTCCTTGGACTTGATCTCAACCAGCCAGTACACATCCGGTAAATGATGCGACTTCGTGAACGCTTCCACCGAATCGATCATCTCTCCCAGCAGAGGGGTATAGCAATCCATCCGCTGCTGTTGCGGAAAGGCCGGATAATCTTTCCTGCCGATGATGAACTTCCGTATCTCCGGATAATCCATCTGGTAAAAAGTATACTTCTTCCGCTGGTCTTTTGGGATATCGCTTCCATCCGGCATGCTGGTATAGTCCGGGTTAAAGGATTCATCATGATATACCAGTACCTGCCCGTCCCTGGAAATATGGACGTCCAGCTCTACCGTATTCGCCCCCACCTCGATACCTTTTTCCATGGCAGGAATGGTATTCTCCGGCATAAGCCCCCTGGTGCCCCGGTGCCCCACCTTGAAAAAGGCAGGATACCCCTTTGATCCGGCCACCGATCTTCCAGCCGTCTTGCAGGCCCCGAATACAAAAGACGCAAGGCCCGTGATCATCATTACACGTATCTGATTTTTCATATGTCGATCCATTTAAATTTTTAACCACATATACAATAATGCCGCGATTCCCCCGCCGATAAAAGGCCCCATGATAGGCACCCACGCATAT
>CAZMRK010000123.1:0-25195 GCA_964568355.1 uncultured Solibacteraceae bacterium
CGCGGTGGCGAAACCGATTCCGTTCGCTCCGCCTGTCACAACGGCTAGTTTTCCGGTAAAATCCAGGGGCATCGGAACCTTTCTACCACATCGTTATACTAGGGAAATTATGCGAGGTCGACGGGGCTTCACACGCAGAAGTTGGATGGGTTTGATGATGTCGGCGCCGGCGGCGCGCCTGCTGGGGCAGGGAATCTCCAGCCGTGGAGTCAAGGCGATGCCGCGGGGCAAGCCCTCCGGCCTGCCGTTCCACGCGCGCTTTACCGATATTGCCCAGCAGGCTGGCCTACGCGAGCCGCTGGTCTATGGAAATCCGAATCGCAAGGACTACATCCTCGAAACTGTTGGCTGCGGCTGCGCCTTTATCGACTTCGACAACGACGGCTGGCTGGATATCTTTCTGCTGAATGGGACCACGCTGGAAGGCGCCCCCGCCGGAGCCACGAACCGGCTTTATAAGAATAACCGCGACGGCACGTTTACCGACGTCACCGAGAAGGCCGGCTTGCACCGCACCGGGTGGGCCTCCGCCGTCACCATCGGTGACTACAACAACGACGGGCTGGACGATCTGTTCATCACCTACTGGGGGCAGAATGTCCTGTATCGCAACAATGGCGACGGCACTTTTACCGATGTGACCGAGAAAGCCGGCCTGCACCACAAGGGCGTCCGCTGGGGCTCCGGCTGCTGCTTCCTCGACTATAACCGCGACGGCAACCTGGACCTGTTCGTGGCGCACTATCTGGATTTCGACATCCAGGCGGTGCCGAAGCCGGGGCAAAACAACAACTGCAACTGGAAGGGAATCCCGGTCAACTGCGGGCCGCGCGGTCTTCCGCCCAGCGTCCCGGCGCTCTATCGCAACAACGGCGACGGCACCTTTACTGACGTGAGCGAGGCGTCCGGTGTGATCAAAGCCAAGGGCAGCTACGGCATGACGACGGTCGCCGCGGATTTCGATAACGACGGCTGGACCGACATCTATGTCGCCTGCGACTCCACGCCCAGCTTCCTCCTGCGCAATAACCACGACGGCACGTTTACTGATCTCGGCCTGGAAAGCGGCGTGGCGCTGAACGAGGATGGCATGGAGCAGGCCGGCATGGGGCTCGGGATCGGCGACTACAACCTGGACGGCAATCTGGACATTCTGAAAACACACTTCGCCGACGACACCTGCATCCTGTACCGCAACGACGGCAAGAGCAATTTCGAAGACGTCACCATTCGTGCCGGTCTCGGTGTAGAAACACGGTTCATCGGCTGGGGCGCGGGCATCTTCGATTTCGATAACGATGGCAACCCTGACTTGTTCTGGGTGACCGGCAGCGTTTACCCCGAAGTGGAAGCCAAACTGCCGAGCTATCCCTTCAAGACACCACGCGTCCTTTTCCGAAGCCTGGGCAACGGCAAATTCGAGGAACTGTTCGACCAGGCGGGCCCGGGCGTTGCGACGCCCCACGCCAGCCGCGGCTGTGCCTTCGGGGATTTCGACAACGACGGCGACGTGGACATCCTGGTGATGAACCTCAACGAACCGCCCTCCCTGCTCAGAAACGATGTGACCGGGTCCGGCCACTGGCTGAAGGTGAAGCTGATTGGGGTGAAATCCAACCGTAGCGCCATCGGAGCCAGGGTGACGGCCCGCTACGCGGGCAAGCAGCAGGCGCAGGAGGTGCTGAGCCAGGCCAGTTTTTATTCGGCCAACGACCTCCGCCTCCACTTCGGGTTGGGGCCCGTAGAAAAGGTAGATCTCGACATCCGCTGGCCCAACGGTAATAAAGAATCCGTCGCCAACGTAGCCGCCGATCGCCTGGTGGTGATCAAGGAGGGAGCCGGCATCGTGAAATCGGAGAAATTCTCCAAGCCCATGCTATAATGGACTTTCCTGCCACTAGGGCGCGTAGCTCAGTTGGTTAGAGTGCTACCTTGACACGCGGTATTGCGGCAAAGGGTTGCGGGCGGCGGTCTAGTGGTATCACCGACTTACGGTGGGTTCAAGAGGGTTACCATGGCGAGTCTGGGCTCCAAATGGGGGAGTTTGGACTCCAGTGGACCCCAGTTTTGGAGCAGTTGGACTCCGGTTTTTCTTTTAAGGGCCCGTAGCTCAGTTGGTTAGAGCGTCTGCTTGACACGCAGAAGGTCACAGATTCGAGTTCTGTCGGGCCCACCACCTCTTCAAAGAAGTATTATCGTTGATATGGGCACGCTTCACATCAGCGACGCCGATCTAGCTCGCGATCCGTACGCCGTCCTCGCGAAGGTCGAGGAAGGCGTTGAAGTGATCGTGGAGCGGGACCATCGTCCCGTGGCGTCGATCAAGTTACCGAAGCGCTCCGGACGCCCCATCTCCGAGTGCATCGCGTCCGCGAGGGCCAGCGGCTCGAAGGTAACCTTGGACGGCGGGTTCGGCAAGGATGTTGAGAAAGGCATTAAAGAGCGCAGCCAGCCATGGAATCCCCCCTCTTGGGATTGATTCTCGATTCCAGCGTAATCATTGCAGCAGAACGGAAGCAGGAGACGGTTGAGCAGTTGCTCACCTCTGTGGGGCAGGCATTCGGAGAAATCGAGATTGCGATCTCGGCGGTCACGCTCGCTGAACTTGTCCACGGAGTGGCCCGCGCCAACACACCTGAGGTCCGAATCGCTCGCCGCGCGTTCATCGATGAACTGAAGAGGCACGTGCCAGTTCACCCGGTCACGGACAGCACAGCGGAAATCGCTGGCCAGATCAGTGGCGAGCAGGCGGCGAGAGGGATTACGCTCCCGGCGGACGACCTGCTGATCGGAGCCTCCGCGATTGAGCAAGGCTATGCTGTGGCAACCCTGAATATCCGGCACTTCGAGAAGATACCAGGATTGCAGGTGCTTTCCATTTAAGGTTCCGGCTGCAGTTCGAGTCTGCACGGGCCCACCATTCGCTACCCCGGCTATCCCCACCTCCTTGCTCTCCCTGCGTGAGGGCGGTAAAGTATCTTCCAGCTTAAGAGATCCTAATATGGCTGATCCTTTATTGCGCATCCTCCTCTGGACGCCGCGCGTGCTAGGTATCGCATTCGCCGTATTTCTGAGTCTTTTTGCCCTCGACGCTTTTCAGGAAACGCAGACGTTCTGGCAAGCTCTGCCCGCGTTTCTCATCCACCTGATCCCATCCGCCATCATCGTTGCCGTCCTGGCGCTCGCCTGGCGCTGGGAGTGGATTGGCGCGGTGCTGTTTTTCGCCGCGGGGATGATCTATCTGATGGCCGCGTGGCGGCACATCAGTTGGGTTTTGGGCATATCCGGCCCGCTCTTTCTGCTTGCCGTCCTGTTTCTGGTCTGCTGGATCAAGCGGCAGGAGGTCCATTCGCATTCCACCCCCCAATAACTGGATTTGCGCTTCCTACCTGCAGTCGTGTAGTTGTGAAAGCTGGACCGATGAAACCCATAGCCTTCGAAGTGATGCGAAACGGACGCCGTATTTGTACGGCGGGGCTGGCAGGGAGGTCGGGTGTGATCTCCACGATCATTAGCTGGGTCGACCGCCAAGGGCATGACCAACTCAGCCTCCATGTCGGCGGACTCGACTCGGCTGCGGAAGAGCACGTCACCTGGATCGGCCGCTCGCTGCGCCTGGGAGACGAGGTCGCGGTCCGGCTTGTGGAGAATGCAAAGCCATCCCGCGTGCGGGAGAGGCAGAAGGTCGCACCCCGGGCGAAGGAAGAGAAAGCATGGCTGTGCAGGACCGCGAAGAAGTACGGATATCGGCTGGTGAAGGACGGACAGACCGGCAGGTAATATGAGTTCAACGATCTGGAAAGCCGCCATTCGCCTGGCGCTCGCGCTGGCGGGCGCGACTCTTTTGCCGGCCCAGAACATAGAACTTTCGGCCACCGGCGGATTGGGAGTAACTGCGGGTGACGATCAAGCGCGAGGTTTCACCACAGGCGGTGGCGCGTCGGTTGCGTGGCTCTCCGAGGGCAGGCAAGGGCTCAAGTTGGACTACTTCTTCGGAAACAACCGGAAAGATGCCTTCACGCAGCATTTTGTTACGGGGAGCTATGTAATCCAGCAGCGATCAGGAACGGCGCGCCCGTTTTTCCAGGTGGGGGCGGGCATCCTGCGCGGGGACCGCAAGGAAGCATTAACCGCTCCCTCCGGCGGGGACACCGACTTTGCCGCCATCGTCGGCTGCGGTGTCACATTGGATTTCGGAAGCGCTTTTTTTATTCGTCCCGAACTGCGCAGCTATTGGTACGCAGGTCCTACCGTTGCGGTACTTCCGGCCGTCTCGCTTGCCTGGCGCTTCTGACGCCATCCTGATTTCCACACGTGCGTTTGGCCGCCGGGAACAATTCCTCGACTCGCGGTGTCCTAATCCATCGAGACCCATAAATCGTTTATGGGACAGGAGACCGCATGTTCGAAGTCTGCGGATTGACCAAGCGCTTCCATGGTGTCCCGGCCGTTGAGGACGTCAGCTTTACGCTCCAGCCGGGCGAGATTCTCGGATACATCGGCCCAAACGGCGCCGGAAAGAGCACCACCGTCAAGATCATCATCGGACTGCTTGAGCCGAGTGAGGGTCAAATCTACTTTCAGGGCAGAAGTGTCATCGAGGACCTGGCGGCATTTCAGTCTCGCATCGGCTATGTGCCCGAGGAGTCCCATCTCTATCCCTACCTGTCCGGGCGCGAATATCTGCAGCTTGTTGGTCGTCTCCGGGGACTACCTCGCACAGCCCTGGAATTCAAAATCGATCAATTCCTGCGTCTGTTTTCGCTGGAAGAAGACCGGGATTGCCCTGTGTCGGCGTATTCGAAGGGCATGCGCCAAAAGATCCTTCTCTCGGCCGCGCTCCTGCACAATCCCGACCTCCTGATCCTGGACGAGCCCCTTTCCGGGTTGGATGTCACCACGGCCCTGGTCCTTCGGGACCTGCTGCAGGTACTCGCGGCGCAAGGGCGCATGATTCTCTACAGCTCCCACGTCCTCGACGTGCTCGAAAAAGTCTGCTCGCAGGTCCTGATCCTTCACAAGGGGCGCGTTGCCGCATACGATTCTGTGGACCACCTCCGCCAATCGCTGCACGAATCCTCGCTCGAAGGCATCTTCGGGCAGCTCACGAGGGAGCCGAACCATCGAGCCATCGCGGATCACATTTTGGAGGTGATGGAGGCATGAGACGGCTTGCCGAAACGCACGGCGCCTGGTTTGAACTCGTGCGCCATTTTCTGCGCCGCATGTTCGACGGCGAATGGTCCGCAGCGCCCGGTCAGTGGAAATCGGCGGCGATCGGCGCTTTTGCGCTGCTCCTGCCGACCGGTCTGCTGCTCGTCAGGGAAGGCGCCCTGGATCCGAAATACGCCTCGAAATACCGCCTGCTTGCCATGACCGCCGGCCCAGCCGAGGTCGGGGCCGCGGTGATCGCCGATGAAATCGCGCTGATGACGCTGCTGGTCTCGGTGACGGGGCTTATCGCGCTTCTGGAATGGCAGTCCCTCTTTCCCAGCAGTCGTGACTACCTCGCGCTGGCCTCGCTTCCTGTCCGGTCCTGCCATGTCTTCACAGCCCGATTCACATCCGTCTTGCTTTTCTCGACAGCAATGATCGCCGCGTTGAATCTTCTCCCCAGCCTCATCGCGCCTATGGAATTCGGAGGCGGGTGGCGGCTGGATTGCTCCTACTGGTTGCAGGCCGGCACACAGGCACTGGCATCCGGCCTGGCCTGTTTCTGCGTCTTTTTTGCGGTCCTGGCGATCCAGGGCGTGCTTCTGAATGTTGTGCCGCCGAGCCTTTTCAGCCGCGTGTCGGTCGGCGTCCAGGGCGGTCTCGCTGGCGTATTCCTCCTCGGCGGATTTTATAGCTGGTCGATCAAAGAGTGGAAACCCGAGACCATCGCCAGACTGCCGGAATTCGGCGCCTGGCTGCCCCCGGTGTGGTTCACCGGCCTTCGGCAAGCGCTGGCCGGCGAAAACGACGCCTTCTTTCTCGCCATGGCGCAACGCGCCTGGATCGCCTTTGGAATCGCCGTGGCGCTGGCTATCGGCGCGTATCTCCTCAGCTATCGCCGATACCGGAAGCTGCTGCTGGAATCACCAGTCCGGCTGGCTACGGCCCGGATCCGGCACTGGAGCATGCTGCGTCTGCTCGCGCGCTCGCCGCGCCGCGAAGCCATCATGGATTTCCTGGCGAAGACCCTGCTTCGCAGCCGTACACATCGTCTGCTCTGGCTGATCTACCTGGGGGCTGCCGCAGCCGTGCTGGTAAACAGTTCGTTGGTTGACGGCGCTATTTTCGCGCGCTCCCGAGCCTGGAACCTGGCGCTGCAATTCGTAGTGCACTTCTGGCCTCTGGCCTGCTCTGTGGTGATTTTGAGCGGCTTTCGCCACGTGCTCTCGATACCGGCGGAACTGCGCGCCAACTGGATTTTCCAGATCACGGAAAGCCAGGGGCGGGCGGAGTGGATGTCCGCGGTGGAGCGCTTCATCATCGCCTATGCCATCGCGCCGGTATACGTCGTGCTTTTTCCGGTTGCGGGGGTGGTGTCAGGTTGGCCCATGGCGATCCGCATGACCGTGCTGCAACTGTTGGTATCGCTCTCGATGTTCGAAGCGCTCTTCTACAGTTGGCAGAAGCTGCCGTTCACCTGCTCCCATATCCCGGGAGATCGTCCGCTGGTCGGAATAGTGAGCAAGTATCTGGCGATACTTTGCGTATTGGTGCCCATCCTCTCGTTGATGATCGCTGTCGCCAGCCAGGTCGCATTCCTGTTCTGCATCTATCTCGTCATGTTTGGCGGCCTCTGGATCTGGCTGCGCAGACGGCGGCGCGAAGGATGGGGCGAGGCCAAGCTGATATACGAAGATTCACCCGTGGTGGTGACCGAACTCGGAATTCAGGAACTTACCTATGCAGGAACAGAAGCCCAACTTCGGCGATCTGCAAGAGACGCCGGGCAAGCCGGTGGCGGAGTGCATCCAGCAAACCTTCGGGGAGTGCCGCCGGCACCTCGCGGGCGAAGCAGCCCGCTGGCGGCGGATGTCGGCCGCCCTATCCCGAATCATGGATCCCGCCTGACGGCCCTTCCGTTCGGCGAAGCTTTGACGGCTGTGTGGCTGCGGCTGCGGACCGTGCTTCGCCGGCAGCAGTTGGATCGCGACCTGGAGGACGAGCTGCAGTTCCACCTGGCGATGCGCGAAGAGCGCTTGCAGAGTAGTGGCGTGGCGGATGCGCCCTATGCCGCGCGCCGGCGGTTTGGGAACATGACGCTGTTTAAAGAGACATGCCGGGACATCTGGACTTTTGGCTGGATCGAGGCGTTGTGGCAGGATGCCCGCTATGGCTGCCGGCAACTGCGGATGAATCGAGGTTTCGCCGTCATAGCGACCCTGGCGCTTTCTCTGGGGATCGCGGCAACCACCACCATCTACGGCGTGTGTACCGCCCTGGTCTGGCAGACGCTGCCCTTTCCGAACTCGAATGCGTTGGTGGTGGTTCTGGAAGCAGCTCCGGGAAGCCCGCACTTTTGGCTGCCATCTTCGCCCGCAGACGTCGAGGATATCCGTAAAAGCGATGCCTTGATGACCGGCTTCGCAAGCTGGGAGAATGCCACAGCCAATATCGTAGACATGGGAGGCGATCCCTTGCGTGTGGACCAGGCTCGCGTGACGCCCAGCTTCTTTGACGTGATCGGTGTTCGACCCCAATTGGGACGGCCGTTCGACCCGAACGACAGCCAGCCGGAACAGCGCGAGGTGATTCTGAGCGATGGCTTGTGGCGCAACCGGTTCGGCGCGGACCGCGGCATTCTAGGCAGATCCATTCGCATCAACGACCAGGATCACACCGTGATCGGCGTCATGCCGCCGAAGTTTGCCTTCCCGCGAGCCAGCAAGGAATTGTGGACGCTCTTGACTCTCACCGCCGAAGAGCGCAACGCGCGCAGCGCTCCGCGGGTTGATTCCGTTGGACGCCTGAAGCCCGGCTGTACGCTGCTACAAGTGCAGTCGGAGCTGGATGGCCTGGCGCTCCGGCTCGAAAAACTCTATCCCAAAACGAACCTGAAGCGCCGGTTTCTGGCCTGGCCCATTCATCGCTATGTGGTTGGCGACTATGCCGCACAATTCGCCCGCCTGCTTTTGGGCGCCGCGCTTTTCGTCCTGTTGATCGCCTGCGTAAATGTGGCCAATCTGCAGTTTGCGCGCGGGATTGCCCGAGGGCGGGAGGTGGCGCTCCGTCAGGCGCTCGGCGCGAGGCGCTGGCGGATCGTGGCGCAACTGGTCACCGAAAGCACAGTCGTGGCTCTCGCCGGCGCAGGCCTTGGAAGCTTGCTGGCCGGGCTGGGGCTACACGCGATTCGGCACGGCATGCCTCCCGAACTACGGCGATACTCGTCCGGATGGGCGGACCTGGGCCTCAATTTCGAAGTGCTGGTATTTGTGGTTGCGGTGGCTGTGCTCAGTGGAATATTAGCGGGGCTGGCGCCGGCCTTACGGTCGTCTCGCCTGAACCTTACCGACTCGCTCAAAGAGGGCGGACCTTCCTCCACTGGCCCTGGCCCGCATCGGATTCGCTCATTGCTTCTTGCCGCGGAAATCGCGCTGACGGTCGTCTTGTTGGTGGGAGCGGGATTGATGGTCCGGGGCTTTCACACTCTGGTCAATCAAAAGACGGAGATCGAGCCCGCTACCCTCCTGACGTTGCGGTTGGAACTCAGCACCGCCAGCCATCGAGCGCCGGAGCAGGTGGTGGCGTTTTATCGTCAGGTGCTGGAGCGAATCACCGTCTTGCCGGGCGTACGGAGCGCTGCGGCAGCATCCGCGCTGCCGTATAGCCGGCACGCGCGGTTTCGTACTTTTACCATCCAGGGCGGAGATGCTCAGCCCGGCCAGCAGCCTGGCGCCCAGCTACAAATCGTAAGCCCGGATTACTTCCAGACCATGCACATCCCGCTTCGCGCCGGACGCTTCTTGGGTGACCGCGATGGCTCGCATAGTCCTTTCTCCGCTGTGATCAGCGAGGAGACCGCCGCGCAATGGTGGCGGGGAGAGGCATTTCCGATCGGCAAACAGATCAGGCTGGGCACAAAGGACGCAAACGGGCCCTGGATCACCATCGTCGGCGTTGTAGGAGGAGTAAAGCAAAGCGCCCTGGAACGCGTTCCCGCTCCGGCGCTCTACGTGCCGTATACGCAATTTCCTGAGTCAGGAATGGACATAGCGATCCGGTCGGCTGGAAACCCCCTGAGCCTGGCCGGGCCGGTCAGATTGGCTATAAAAGCCATGGATGCCGAACAGCCGGTGACGGACCTCCAGACCCTGGAAAAAATGAGACGCAACGAAGGGATCAGCCTGACCTATGCGGCAGCGCTCATGAGCATTTTTGGAGCGATCGGTCTGGTGCTGTCATGCGTAGGTATTTACGGAATGACGGCCTATCTCGTCTCCCGGCAGACACACGAAATCGGCATTCGGATGGCGCTTGGCGCCAGCCCGGGAACTGTACTCCGCGCGGTGTTCGGCCAGAGCCTCCGTCCCGCGCTCACTGGGACCGCCGCAGGCCTGCTGTTGTCATTCGGGCTTGCCAGGCTGCTGGCCTCGATCATTTGGGGTGTCAGCGCCACGGACCCGGGCACCTTTACGGGTGTCCCTCTCCTTCTGGTCCTGATGGTCGGGCTGGCGACCTATGTTCCCGCACGCCGAGCCGTGAAGATCGACCCGACGGTGGCTCTACGAAGTGAGTAAATGCGCCGCAGATCCGGTCATCCGCCTCTTCGAACATCCGGTCAAGCCGCGCTCGATCTCAATTCCTCGCGAATGATACGTCGCAGCGTCTGCTCGAATTTCGGCGCTTTTCCTTCAAGGTATTCCCGAAGCGCGGCATTGATGAGCGTTTGATAGCCGGTAGCGCCGCCGGACTGCTCCGCCATTTCAAGAAAGCGATCCACGATGTCCTGATCGAGGCGAATGGTAATTCTGACCTTGCCTTCTGGTTCGGGTTCGGCGGGAAGAACTCTACCCCGTTTGCCCCTACTAAAATCGTAGCGGTTCTTCATCGCTCTGCCTCGTACTCCTTGCGCTCATGCGGCTCGGCAGGACGCGCGGAAATAATCCGAATGTTTTCACCACGCCAGGTATAGACGACTACGAGCAGGCGGCCTTGGCCCCCATGCCAAGCGATTGCTTCAGGCATGCGGACCCCCATGCCTTTGAAAATTGATTCCGGCTTTACTCTCTTCGTCCCACTCGAATCCTACTTTCATAGTACGTACATATTGTGCATATGTCAAGACGGAATGATGCTTCAGATGCAAAAACGCCTGGCCTCTGTCGCCGAGCTAGGCCTGCAGAATGGTGATCGGCTTTTCTCCCTCGCTACGCCAGAATCTTCCGGACCAGCGCGGTGTTCTCCCGGACCTCGTCGCGGAATCGCGGGAACATGCCCACGATCACCGCATCGGTCGGCTTGATGTTGGCAAATGCGAAGCGAAAGGCCCGTTCCACTATCTCCGGCGTGTTGATCGTGCGGCCTGCGCCAAACAACTTGAACGCCAGGCAGGGCTTCTTCGTCTGGCGGATCATCTTGCACATCCGCTCCGGATCCTTTTCCATGTACGTTTCGCCGATCGGCGCCTCGTTGAACTCCGCCCGCGCTTCCTCCGCAGTGCGCGAGACGCGATAGAGGCAGGTTTGGTAGTAGTCCACGTCCCAGCCTTCGCTTTCCACCGTGTCCACCACCGCCGGATTGTGCGTCGATACGCCCACCATCACCCCGGTATCCCGCACGGCCTTCAGAAAATCCTTCACTTTCTGCTTTTCGCCGTTGCGGAAACGCTCATCGGTGCGATTGCCATGGTGCCCGATCCCCAGCGGTCCCAGCTTGGCCACCTCCGGCAGCAGTTTCGGATTCTTCATCAGCTCGAAATCCGCCAGCAGGATCAGGTGCATCTTGCCGCCCTCGGCGCGATAGCGCCGGAAATCGTCCATGGGCGCGTCGTTGTAGTGCACCTGCCATGTGGTGATGCCCTGGGCTTCACAGGCGTGCAGCACTTCCATGCGGCGATCCTGGCTGTACCACTCCCGCATACACTGGTCCAGGATCCGGTTGAAGTGGGAGTACCCGTAGAATGGATTGGAGCCGATGATCAGACGGGTAATCTCCGTCTTGCCGAACCGCACCTTGGGCAGGGGCGGCGCGTCTGTCTGAGCCGGGGAGCCGGCGGCCACCGACGCCAGGGCACCCACTCCGGCGGCGGACTGGAGGAAGCTTCGGCGCGATTTCGAACGTGGATCCGTACTCATACCTGGTACCATCCTATATTCGGATTTTCAGAGCTATTTTAGATCAATACTTCGGTCGCGGATAGCCCGCGTCACTCATAGCGGAGGCACACGATGGGATCCAGGTTGGCTGCCCGATTGGCCGGATAATAGCCGAAAAACAGCCCCACCCCGATCGAGATCGCCACCCCCATGGTCACCCAGAAGGGCGAAAGCGTGGCCGGAATCGAGGGGATCAGCTTGCGTACCAGGAAGGCGACCGCGGCCCCGCTCAGGATACCAATGGCGCCGCCCACCCCCGACAACGTCACCGCTTCCAGCAGAAATTGCACTCGAATATCCGACTTACGCGCTCCGATGGCCTTTCGAACGCCGATTTCCTGGGTCCGCTCGGTGACCGAGATCAGCATGATGTTCATCACGCCGATGCCCCCCACCAGCAGCCCAATCGAGCTGATGATGCCCGTCAGCAGCACCATCGCCCCGGTCAACTGGTCCCAGAGGTTGGTGAAGAAGCTGGCATCGCTGACTTCGAAGTCATTCTCGGCATGATAGGCAACGTGGCGCCGCCGGCGCATCGCGTCGATCAACTGATCCCGGGCAGCCGGGAGATCGGCGTCGTCCCGAATGGAAACCAGAATGAACAGTTCCCGGATCTCCGGATAGTTCTTGTGGAAATTCGTGAGGGGAATGCACACAAACTGATCCACGCCGAATCCGCCAAACAGGCCGGGATCCTTGTCGAATACACCGATGATTTCGTAGATGCGGCCATTCAGCCGCACCATCTTGCCCAGCGGATCCATATGGGGAAACAACGAGTCCGCAATCGCCGCGCCAATCACCGCCACCGGCCGCGCGTGCTCCAGGTCGTACTGAGAGACGAAGCGCCCCTGCGCCACGGAAAACAGCTCGAGCGCATGCGCATATTCGGGCTCCACGCCGCGCACGAAAATACGTTCCACGTGCGCGGCGCCGTAACGGATCTGGTCGACGGCTTCGCCGAAGTTGATCCGGTTGGCGAACGTGGTGGCATACGCCACGCCGGGGACGGCCTCTTGCAGGTAACCTGCGTCGCCATACTGGAGATACTTCCGTGTCCGCACTTTTTCCGGCAGCCGTGCCCCCAGAAAGCCGGGCGGAATTCGCGTGATGAAGATAGAGCGCGATCCCATCGTCTGGATGCGGCCCCGTATGTAGCCGTTCAGCCCGTCGATGATGGCCGCCACCGAGATGACCGACGTCACCCCGATCACGATTCCCAGCACGGTAAGCCCGGATCGAAGCTTGCGCGAACGCAGCGTGTCGAGCGCCACCAGCAAGTTTTCGCGAACCTCGCCGGCCGTCATGTCACTCGGCCCTCAGCGCCACCACCGGATCCAGATGCGAAGCCTTGATAGCCGGATAGATTCCGAAGAACAAGCCGATGCTCGAACTCAGGATCACCCCCAGAATTGCTACCCAGGTCTGCACGGCGGCGGGAAAGCTGGTCAGGCTGCGCAAGGCCAGGGCACAGCCGAATCCGATGCCCACGCCCGCCAGGCCGCCGATGAGACACTGCATCACGCTCTCCGCCAGGAATTGCCGCAGAATATCCGCCTGCGTAGCCCCCACGGCGCGCCGCACTCCAATTTCCTTGGTCCGCTCGGTGACACTTACCAGCATGACATTCATGATCACGATGCCGCCCACCACGGCCGAAATCGAGCTCACCATCACAAATACGGCAAAAAACGCCGAGCTGATACTCTGCCATAGGGCGATATAGGCGTCCGCCGTCCCGATGAAGAAATCTTCCTCCCTGCCTGGTTCGATGTGGCGGCGCCCTCGCAGGATCATGCGCGCTTCATCTTGCGCCCTCTCGAATACCTGCTCTCCGCCAGTCGCCTGGATCTGTAGCGTCAGGCTGCTCCGCGACCCGCGGTTGCGCAGGTAGGTGTGCAGCGGAATGATCAGAAAATTGTCCTGCTCCTGCCCCAGCACGGCGCCGATCCGTTCAAACGTGCCGATTACCGTATACTCCTGGTTGCCCGCCCGCACGACGCGGCCGATCGGATCGAGCCCGGCAAAAAATTCGCGCACTACGTTATCGCCAACCAGGCAGACCGCCGCGTCATGGCTGTCTTCCAGGTCCGTAAAGTAGCGGCCAGTGAGCAGAGTCCGCGTATCGATCACCGCCATGTTGGGCGTGTAGCCGTGCAGGGCCACGTCGTCCAGTTGGTGATCTTTGTAACGCAGCGTCACCGTAGACGAGATCGAAGCCCCGGTATTCTCGCAGTGCGGGCATCCGGCTGCGACCGCATACAGATCATCGATGGTGATGTTCTTATTGCGCTGGGCTTTGACCAGTACGGTGAAATCCGTGACGGCGAAGGGCAGCCGGCTGATGCGAAAGACATTGGTGCCCAGGTTGGCCACCTTCTGCTCCACGTACACGTTGGCGCCCTGCACCAGGGTCATCACCGCGATCAAGGTGGCGACTCCCATGGTCAATCCCAGGACGGTAAGCGCTGCCCGCAAAGGATGAGCGCGGATCGCATCTCCGGCGATCCGCAGGTTGTCGCTAACACCCGGCATAGTTCGGCCGTTACCTTGACTGTACCAGTCAGTCGGCCAGGAAGCGAGTCAGGACATTGCGGGTAATCCGCGAGACGTGCGGGTCCGGGAACAGCGCCGGGACCCAGGTGATCGAGCCGACCGAAAACACCGCTCCGCCTTTGCCCGGCTCGTGGATCACGATCTCGGACCCGCCTTCGTCCGGATTGGTTCCCTTGGCCAGCAGCAGCGTATTCGCCGGTGAGGAGGCCGTGCGTTTGTCGGTCTCGTGGCCGGATGCGCCGCCCGGCACGCGCTCGTGCAGAGTCTTTTCGCCGAACAGATCTTCGTTGCGCAGGCCTGTGCCCTGAAAGATCCAGTGGGAAGCGTCCCTCACTTGATAAGGCGCTGCCGTCATGATGCCGGCAGACGTGCAGGCCACGCCCAGCAGGTTCGCCTCTGACTCCAGGGTGCGATGCATCCGGCTCTCATACTCGATCGTGCCGTCGTCGGAGTGCCCGCCTAGTTCTCCGTGCAGGCTTCTCAGATGCGTCAGGCAATGCATGGTCCCGTCGTCGCCGAGGGTCACCTCGCAGTTCAGGCCGTTGCCCGCCAGGTACATCAGCCGGCCGCCGCGCTCGAAAACCCAGCTCTTCACTTTCAGGTACATCTCCCGCGTCCAATACTCCGGATGGATCGACAGAATCAGCACTTTGTAGGCGTCCAGGTCGAGCGTACCGTCGTGCAGGTGGGCTTCCGCGTACAGGTCATAGTCGAAACCTTCGCGCTCCAGCCAGCCGAGCAGCCGCCACTCGCCGGGAGCCTGCCCGCACTGCACGCGGCCCTGGACCGGATCGGCCACCTCCGGATCGTCGAAGATGTGATTGTTCGGTTCCGGCCGGTCGAACGAGAGCGGCATGTACTCGTGGTCCTCGAAGCGCCACGTGCCGAATGGAGAGGGCCGCTGGTAGCGATCCAGGTCCTGTCGCGCATTCACCACCGGCCGGTCGGGCAACCGTGTGGCATTGATGTAATTGCTGCGTCCACCGAAATTGTTATAGGAGTTCCAGTTGTTGGTCGAGGCCAGCACAGCCACTTTGGCCTGCGGC
Organism: uncultured Solibacteraceae bacterium; assembly: GCA_964568355.1. GTDB lineage: Bacteria > Acidobacteriota > Terriglobia > Bryobacterales > Bryobacteraceae > JAJPJX01. Next base: position 14,909 of record CAZMRK010000123.1, read on the forward strand.
TGCCGCGGAGCCACGATCCAGGGAAACAGAAACTTCTTGCCGGAAGGCGTCTTGGCCTGCAGATAATACATGCCGGAACGTTCCGGAGCCGTGATCACCGGCGGCGCCGGGTACCCATCGTTGTTCCACCGCACGCCGGTCTGGGTGAAATCGCCGTCCGGGAGCGTCTGCCGGTTGGCCTGCGGCCCGTGCTCGTCCACCCACCCGATCATCCGCACGTATTCCTTGCGCCAGCCGTAGCGCCACAGCGTCAGTTGATACTGCTCCACGGCGTGAACGCGGTACTCGGCCGTCTCTCCGCCGCGCACCCACTTGGGCCACATGTACCCCAGCAGTCCGTCGCTCAGCAGCCGCAGTTGTGGTACCGGCTCGCTTCCCAGCACCACCTTCGATGTCTTCGACCCGTAGCCGCTTTTGCTGAGCAGGACCCGGTAGGGCCCCGGCGGCAAGTCTCCGTAGAATGCTCCGCTGGTTGACGAGCGGAGCAGTGTAACCTCCCCGCCATCCTCGCCGCCCTCCTCCGGAATAAACTCGCCCAGCACCTCCGGCAGGGCAACATACATTTCGTCGCTTACGTAGGCCAATACCTTCATGATCGGTTTCTCAAGTATTTCTTCGGAAAAATGCAGCGCATCGAGTAGTTCGGCACCTGCACCTGGCCGGGCCGCCAATCCCCCACACAGCCGGCCAGCAGGTATGCCTCGTGCTTGCTCATGCCGGTGCGCTCTTCGATCCAGCACAGCATCTCGCGTAATGCCTGGCGCGCGGCCTCCTCCAGCGGGGTCGCGATGCCGACCGTTACCAGGCTGTCGGCTGTTTCGATGCGCGGCCACGTCATCCGCGATCCCTGTCCTTCCAGGATTTCACAGCGTACGGTCACCTCGCTGCGCATCTCCACGCTGCCGATCTCCCCGTCGCTCTGGATCGCATGGCAATCGCCCAGGCAGAGCAGCGCGCCTTCCACGAACACCGGAAGGTAGACCGTGCTGCCCGCCGCAATCTCCTGCACGTCCACGTTGCCGCAGTGCCGCCCCATGCTCCCCGAAAGAATCGCTTCCATGGCCGGCGCCACACCGATCGTCCCGATCACCGGCCGCACCGGAATGCGGATATCATCCGCGAAAATCACGTGACCGTCGCGGATCTCCACCAGCACCGTCGCGGGCTGAGCGAAGTAATCCTCCAGGTGGAACAGAAACGGCCAGTAGCCCATGTACCCCAGCGTGTCGCACTCCTGCCGCAAAATGTGGACGGCCAGCGCATCGCCGGGCCTGGCGCCTTCCACAAATATCGGCCCGGTCACCGGGTTGCCGTAGTAGCCGCGCTTGCGCATGGCCAGAAGGTATTCCGGAGTCGTATGCTCGGGCACGCGGGTGCGCCCGCCGCGCGAGTCTTCGGTCTCGATGACGAACGTCTCGCCGGGCGAAACGCGAGCCACCGGCTCCAGGCGCCGGTCAAACACAGGGGTCAACTGATCACGGGTAACACGCAACATGGCTGGATTCGCCAGTATGACACATGTAGCGCACGCACTCCTGGCGACGCGCCGCTCCGGGGTATAGTAAGAGTCTTCATGGATCTGCGCATCTCCCAGGTAGAAATCTTCGCTATCCGCGCGCCTCGCAAAGAAGCCGTGCGTTCCGGCCTCAATCCCGGCGATCCGGTCTCGGCCTCCGAGTTCGGCATCGTGCGCGTGGAAACCCGCGGCGGCCTGGAGGGACTTGGCGAGATCTCCATCACCTTTCCTCGTATCGGCCACACGCTCTGCTACGCCGCCGCGCACCTGGTAGCGCCGGCACTGATTGGCGCCGACGCGTTGGCCCGGCCGCAGGTGCTCGCCCGCATCGATCACGTTCTCGCCGGGGAACTGAGCGCCCCCTATCTGCGCGCCGCCTTCGAGATGGCCCTGCTCGATCTTGCCGGCAAGCACTATGGAGCCCCGGTCTATGACCTCCTCGGAGGGCGTATGCGCGAGCGCGTTCCGCTGGCTTGGGGCATCTATCAGAAATCGCCCGAGGAGATGGCCGGCGATGCCGCTGCCGCGGTCCAGGCAGGCTATCACGCCATCAAGCTCAAAGTCGGCCGCCGCCTTGAAGACGATTGCGCCGCCGTCCGGGCCGTGGCCGCGGCCGTCGGCCCGGGTTTTCCTTTGCGCCTGGATGCCAACGGCGCCTACTCCTCGGTTGCCGAGGCAGCCGCGGCCGTGGAAGCGTTCGCGGCGCTGGCTCGCATCGCCTGGGTGGAGCAGCCGCTGCCCCGCCGCGACCTGGAGGGTCTGCGCCTGCTGCGCCGCCGCACTGCCGTGCCGATCATGGCCGATGAAAGCTGCCAGTCGCTGGACGATGCGTACGCGCTGGCGCGCGCCCAAGCCGCCGATGTCTTCAACGTCTACGTGGTCGAAGCCGGAGGCCTTCAGGCTGCCCGCGATCTCTTCGCGTTCGCCGCATCCGCGGGCGTCGCCTGCATCCTCGGCAGCCAGGCCGAGATGGGTATCGGCACCGCGGCTTGCGCCCATCTGGGCGTGGCCGTGCCGAACCTGCCCCATGCCTGCGAGACGTTCGGCCCGCTGCGCTACCGCCGCGACATCGTGGCCGCGCCCGTGCCCATCGACGCCGGATACCTCCAGCCTCCGGACGGACCGGGTCTGGGCGTCACTCTCGATACCGAAGCAATTCAGGAGATGAAAACATGCACTTATTTGCGGAAATGAACCGCGTCCAACTACGCGCCGCCACCGAGTCCCTGGTGATTCTTCCCATTGGCGCGACCGAGCAGCACGGTCCGCACCTGCCCACGGGTACGGATTTCTTCACGGTGGAGTCGCTGGCTCGAGAAGCAGCCGCCAAACTGCCCGATGACGTGCCCGCCATCGTGACGCCTACTTTGCCGTTTGGCTCTTCCCAGCACCATTTCCTTTTCGGCGCCACTCTCTCGCTATCCACCGAGACGTATTACAAGGTGCTCTACGACCTGCTCGAATCCCTCGTCACCGATGGCTTCAAGCGCATCTTCCTCCTCAATGGCCACGGTGGCAATCACGAACTGGCCCAGCTTGCCGCCCGCGATATCCCCCTGCGCCATCCCGTCCACGTGGCCGCCGCCTCCTATTGGACCGCCGCCTGGAATGATCTGATTGCGATCGACGCGCATCGCGGCCGCCGCCTGCCGGGCCATGCCGGCGATTTCGAAACATCCATCGTGATGTCCCTGCGGCCGGAGCTGGTTCCTTCCGGCCGCCCGCACCGCGACGGCCCCTTCGAAACGGATCCAGCGGGCTTCCACCCCTCCGTCCGCACGGAACTGCATGGGGCCTGGCGGTCCATCGACGGCTATACCGATAGCCCGGATCTGGGAACCGCCGATCGAGGCATAGCGCTCCGAGCGGCCATTGTAAAAGGCCTCGTGCGTGCGTTCGCCGACTTCTACCAAGCCGCCCTGTAGCGCACGCACTCCTGCGTGCCGCGTCGCCACTCCTGGCGACGCTCCTCGCGCTTACCGCTCCGCCGCTGCCGTGTGATCGCGCCAGAAATGGCGCAAGATCCCATACAGCACCAGCAGCGCGGTCAGAAAATAGGCAGCCCCGGTGATGGAAAGCAATCGGTCCACGCCGATCGACCGCCGGGCCAGCCCGCCCAGCAGCGGCCCGAAGCCCGAAATAAGCGCGCCCAGCAGGTTCAACAGCCCTACCGTGGAGGCGCGCAGCGTGGCCGGTACCACGTCATAGGCTGCCGCCACCTGGTTGCAGATGATGCAGCCGCTGAACAGGCCGAAAGCCATGGCCGCCAGGCGCGTGGCTTCCAGGGTGATCCCCGCGCCAATGAGGTAGACGCACGGACCCGCGCCGAACAGCGCCGCCAAAATCACCCAGTAGCGCGCCGAATGGGACCGCTTGTAGTACCGGTCCGCCATCGTCGAGCCGATCAGTAAACCCAGTGCCGTGCCGATCTGCGGATACACGCTGGCTTCGAAGCCGGCCCGCGCCAGGCCCAGGTGAAATTTATCGAAAAGAAAAGTCGGCAGCCACGAATAGACCAGAAACAATCCGAACGTTGCCACCGCCACGAACCAGTTGACGATCCATAGCGTGGGGATGCCGAGCAGTTCTTTCATGCCGCCCGGGCGTGCGGCGCTTGCGCCGGTCGTCCCGTGAAAAGCCGCCGGCATGGTGCGAAAGAAGCGCGCCAGCGGCCACGCAAAGAGAATCCCCAGCATACCCAGCATCCAGAAGGCTGCCCGCCACTCGAAACGCTCCGCCACCGCCGCGCTGAGCGATCCGCCGATGGCCACGCCCACCAGTTGGCTCGTGCCGAAGATGGCAATCGCCCGTGATCGCGTCTCGGGACTGTGGGCCGCCGCCATCAGCGCATAGGCCGCCGGCATGAACAGCGATTCCGACACCCCCAGCAGGCCGCGGCAGGTCAGCAGGGCGCCCGCATTGGGCGCGAAGCCGGAAAGCAGCGTGAACGTGCTCCAGACGGCCAGGCTTCCCACCACCAGCTTCGTTTTCGAGAACCGGTCGCCCAGAACTCCCGAAAAAGGCGAGCACAGCCCATATACCCACAGAAACAGCGCGCCCGTCAGCCCCAGGCCGGCATCGCTGAAACCCAGTTGCTTTTGCAGGGCAGGGAAGAGGGTATAAACTACTTGCCGGTCGGCGTGATTGAGCGTGTAACAGCCCCAAAGGAAGGCGATCAGCACCCATTCGGGCGCGAGCAAGCGCCGCCGCTGCGCCAACGCCGCCGGCGCGCTCATACCAGTTCCCGGATTGGCTCGCCGGTCTGATCGTCGAGAGAGTTGGCGATCTTGATGGGCCGCCCCACCGGGGTCTCGTACTCCTTGGTCCAATCCACGCCCATGGCCTTGTAGATGGTCGCGAACACGTCACCCATGCTGGTGGCTTTGCCCGCCACGTTGGCGCCGGTCTCGTCGCTTGCGCCCACCGTCAGGCCGGCGCGTAGCCCTCCGCCGCTGATCGCCAGCGACCAGCAATTGGGCCAGTGGTCGCGCCCGCGATCCGGGTTGACGAATGGCGTGCGGCCGAATTCGCCCATGGCGAGCACAATGGTCGTATCCAGCAGCCCGCGCTCGTGGAGGTCGTCGAGCAGGACCGACAGCGTCCGGTCAAGCGGCGGGCAAAGGCGGTCCCGATGCCCGTCGTCGTTGCGCGCGTGAGTGTCCCAGGAATTGGCGTGAAATCCCGCGGAGGTTACGAACCGTGCGCCCGCTTCCACCAGGCGCCGGGCCAGTAGCGCGCTCTGGCCCACGGCATCGCGCCCGTAGCGATCGCGCAGCTTTTCCGGCTCTTTGCCAAGGTCGAAGGCGTCGCGCACAGACGGATTGAGCAGCATCTTCCACGCCTGCGCCGTGAACTTGTCCATGTTGGCGTGCTCGGCGCTGGTGTACAGGCTTTCGTAACGCTGGTTCACCAGTTGCAACATCGACTGCCGGCTATGGACGGCCCGCTCGGAGACCGCTTTCGGCAGACTCAGGTCGGCTACCTGGAAGCCTTTCTTGCTCGGATCCGGGATGCACATCGGGTCGTAGTCCGCGCCCAGGAAACCGGCCCGGAAGTATTCCTCGTACTGCCGGTTGCGCTCCCATTGCGGCGTCAGGATGTAAGGCGGGACGCCGTTGCGCGCGCCGGTCTCTTTGGCGATCACCGAGCCGATGCTCGGAAAATGCATAGCGGGGTTGGGCTCGTGCCCGGTGACGGCGTAGTGGGTGCCCTGCGGATGATCGTTCCCTTTGGTGCGCATCGAGCGCACAATGGCCAGCTTGTCCATGCGCTTGGCCACCTCCGGCAGCAACTCGGAAATCTGGATGCCGGCGACGTTAGTCGAAATCGCCTTGAAAGCCGAGTTCTGCTTCGGATCCCAGGTGTCTACGTGGCTGGGTCCGCCTTCAAGCCAGAGGAGGATGCACGCCTGCGCTTTCCCGGCCGCCGGTTGGGTGGACGCCGCGCGCAGGTATTGCTCCAGGTGGATTCCCAAAAAGCCGAGCGACCCGACCTTCAGGAAGTCGCGGCGCGAAGCCTGCTCGCGCGTTAATCTCAGACAGCCCGTTCCCTCCATCCGCCCATCTCCTCTCAGTGATTCTCCGCAAACTCGCGCGAGGATAGCAAGGCCCACACGAAATTCTTCAGCGCCTCTTCGCGCCCACCCTCTTCGCCGATCGCCCGTTCGAGCGCCGCCTTCTCTTCCCGCTCCGGCAGCCGGGCCAGGGCCGCGACATAAAATTCATCGATGATTTCGCCGTTGGATTTGCCGGCCTTCACCAGCCGTTCCAGGCGGCTTTCCGGAGAGCTCAATTTCTCGTTGTAGGCCGGCCCCGCGAGCATGTGCATCGCCTCGCCCAGGTTGGCCTTCGAACTGCGTTCCGGCACGGTCAGACGGTTCGGCCGGCCGTACAACTCCAGAAAGCGCGAATAGTACAGGTCCGGCTCGCGTAGCTGGATCGCCCGCGTTCCCGGGGGCGCCTGCCCGGTTGGCTTCGCCGTGCCCGATACCGCCGTCGTGAATACCTCCGGCACGCCGGTGACATCGCAGACCGCGTCCAGTAGCACCTCGGCATCGAGCGGCCGCGGCTGCGCGTGAGAATAGTTCGTACGATCGTCGCGATTCGCCGCCAGCGCCCGCCCGGAAGTCTGATACGTCCGTGAGGTCACGATCTGCCGCATCAGCCAGCGCAGGTCGTGGCGATGCGCCCGGAAATCCTCCGCCAGGCGCGCCAGCAGCTCCGGATGGGTGGGTGGGTTGGTCGACCGGAAATCGTCCACCGGGTCCACGAAGCCCCGGCCGAAGAAGTAGCTCCACATGCGATTGACGGCCGCCTCGGCGAAATAGGGATTTCGCACCATCCAGTCGGCCAGCGCCTTGCGGGGATTCTCGCGCGCTCCCGCCCGGACCACGCGCCCGTCCAGCAGCGTCGGCACCAGCTCCTTTTTGGTCCGCGGATGGTACATCTTGAGGCTCCCGTTCACCTCATGGTTACCCATGTCCTCGTCCAGCGGATGCTCGAAGATGACGTACTCGTTCCCCGTATCGCCCATCTTGAAGGTGCGTCCGAAGAACGCCGCCAGGCCCCAGAATTGGTCCTGGCTCCAGGTCTCGTAGGGATGGTTGTGGCACTGCGCGCAGTCCAGGCGCCGGCCCAGGAAGACCCGCACCTCCTCCGCCATGGTCTCGCCCGGAGGCCCGATTACGTCGTAGGGCAGGTAGTGCCGCGAAGGGCCGTCGTAGCCTTGGGCCGCCAGCCGCTCGCGCGCCATCTGGTCATAGGGCTTATTGCGTTCGATGCTCGCGCGCACCCATTCCGCGTACATCTGGCTCCACTTCGGCCGGATGCCGTTGGCGAAGACGGCCACGCGAAACACATCGTCAAAGCGGTAGGTCCAGTAATCGACGAATTCCGGCGAGCCGATCAGGGTGTCGATCAGCTTCTCGCGTTTTTGCGGATCGCGGCTGGCCAGAAACTCGTGCACCCGGTTGGGAGGCGGCAGCGTGCCCGCCAGGTCCAGGCAGATCCGCCTCAGAAATTCGTTATCGCTCGCCACAGGCGAAGCCGGAATGCGAAATCGCCGCAGTTTATCCGCGACAAATTCGTCGATGTAGTTGTAGCGCTCCATCGGGGTATAGCGCGCCACGGCCGGCCCGATGACGCCCACCGTTGCCGCCATCGCCTGGCCGGCCGCCCGCACCAGAATCGCCGTCTCCCCCAGGCGCTGCGCCTGGACGATGCCGCTCTCCCCTACCGCGGCCACGTCCTTGTCGTTCGAAGCATAGAGCGCCTGGTCGCTGAAATCCTCGGTCCGTCCATCGGCAAAATGCGCCGTCACCAGCAGGCGCTGCCTGCCGCCCCGTTCGAGTGTCACCACCGGAGGAAATACCTCCAACCGCGTCACCCGGTTATCGGCTGAAGGCTCCGGACCAAACGGCGCTCCGTTGCGGATCCACTGGAGCAGCGTCTGGTATTCGGGCGACCCCGTTGGAAAACGCCGCCCGCCTCCATGCGCTACCGTCGCGGTAGGCTTCAGCAGCAGCAGGCTTTTTTCCGGATGCGCCACATCCACCCGCGGCACGCGCGGCCCGGTCACTTCCGCCGTCAGCACCTGGTAGGCGCCGCCCTTCACGATCCATTCGTAATCTTCCTTGGGATAGAGCGCGCCGGCCGATAACTTGAATCCGCCGCGACCCTTTACTCCACCGTGGCAGGCCGGGCTGTTGCAGCCCTTGCGCGTAAAAATGCCACCGATGTCGCGCGCGAACTCGAACGGGCGGGCGTCGGCGATGCCCCGCACGTCAAACTGCGCCTGCGCCTGCCTGCCCTCGAAGACCGCCGAGACTTGCGTCTCGCCATCGCCGGTGGCGCGCAGAACGCCGTTTGCGTCGATGGCCGCCACGGCAGGACGCGCCACCGTCCACCGGACCTGCTCGGTCAGGTCGCGCACGCTGCCGTCCTCGTAGGTCCCCAAAGCGATCAGGCGCTGGTGGCTGCCGCTGCCGGCCAGCACGCGCTTCTGCGGTTCCACCTTGAGCGAGACCAGCTTGAAATCCGCCGCCTGTAAACTCAAGGCTGCCATCGCGACAACCGCCGCGCCCGCAAGCCTGTTCACGACTCCCTCCTGGCGATCACCATGACGGGGATCTCTTCCACCGCCACCGGCTCCTGGATACGACCTTCATGCACCACGCGTACCGATACCCGCACGCGCGCCGGCATCTCCGTCAGAGGAGCGTCCGGCGCCGCCACCAGCATGACCGACAGGCGCTGCTCCCGGGCGACGTAACGTTCCAGCCGGCCGCCATTGGGGAGCGGAGGCTTCTCCTGCGGATTCTCGATCGCCGTCATCGCCGTCACGCCCGCGGGCAATCCTTCCACCGCCGCCGTGACGTAATCCTGAAAGCCTTCCTCCCGGTCGATCTGTAAGTTCAGCGGGCGGCTCGATCCCGCTTCCAGGTTCAGATGATCTTCCGCCAGCGTGATCTTGCCGACATGCGGCATTTGCGGCCGGACCAGCACCCGATAGGTGAAATCCTCCCCTCCGCAATCGGTGGTGATATCGCGGATCTGCATGCTGTAGATACCCGGCGCCCGCAAGCTGACGGTGGTCTTGGCCTCGATCATCTTCATCATGTAAAGGCCGTTGTTGTTCAGCTTGGTGTAGACATCGGTGGCCATCTCCCGGCCGCCGGGCTCCATCAGCCGCACCACCGGATTGAAGCGCGGCAGGGTCGCCTGCGGCGTCTCGACCTCAATCGCCAGATCCTGCGGCTTATCTACCCGGACGCGAATGGCATGAGCCTCCCCCGCGTGCTCGATCTTTCCCTCCACAATGCCCGGCGGGCTCATCGTCGGAATCTCTGTGGTGCCCTCTTTGGCGGCATGGAAGACCTCCGGCGCGCTCACCTGCTTCGATTCTCCCCCGCGATGCGCCAGTTCCGTCAGGCGGTCCCGCGCCAGCACCCGCGTAAACTGCCGCTCTTCCCAGCCCGGAGTTCCCTCCGGATGCAAGACAGGAGCCGGCTCCACGCCCGGCACGATCCGCAGTTGGTAGACCGCGTCCGGTCCGCCTTCGCCGCCGAAGCCCTGTACCCGCAGGCAGTATTTCCCGGCGCGAGCAAACCGATGGGTCAGGCGCGCATCGGTCGAGAGCCCCGGAAACGACAGCGGTTCGTCATTGAAGGCGATGCGGTTGAGCCGGTGCGGATCAAACCAGCTTCCCGTAGGTTCGTAGACGGCCAGGGCCGGGTCGAACTTCGGCCCGCCGGAATTGGCCGCGAACGTCAGGGTCGTGCCCGCCGCCACCTCCAGCCAGTAGGCGGCGTTCTCCCCCGGCTGGCCAAGCCGGCCGTAGATCACCACCGGAAATTTCCGCAGAACGTCGCCGGCCTGCGCCTCTTCCACCACGGGATCGGCTACCACGGCCAGCGCCAGGCGCCCGGTGACACCGCGCGGCGTCACTACGCGAAACGAATGTTTCTCCAGCGCCGCTTCGGGGGATATCCGGATGCGCGCGCGCACGCCTTCTGCGTCGCTCTCCAAAAGCTCTGCGGTAATCCCGGTGCCTTCCCACAGCAGGGCGCGCGAGCCTTCCAGTCCCTTGCCTCGCACCTGGATGGAAAAGCTCGTTCCGCGCTGTCCTCCCAGCGGATAGACGGAGGACACCGCCGGCTCGCGCGGAGCTTTGGTCTCGGCGCCCCAGGCGAGCGCGGCAAGCAACCCGGCCACAACTGTCCTGAGTCGCCAGTTCGCAGAAGACGTCCTGTGGGGTGGACCGCCCCACAGCCC
>CAZMRK010000124.1:0-5532 GCA_964568355.1 uncultured Solibacteraceae bacterium
GCAGCGGAGCCATTACTTCCACGTACATCTCCCATTGCTCGGCTTGGGCCCGCAGTTTCTTCAACGCCGCCGGTTCGAGCGAAGACAGGCTCGCCTGGATCCCCGCGCCCCCCAGTTCATGCACGTGCTCCAGGAACGCATAGGTATCGCGTGGCCGCGCGAAGCCCATGTAACTGGTCGTAGCCACGCCCATCTTCGAGCGGGGCGCCGCGGAAGCGCGCGCCACAGCGGCCGCCGCGGCCATCAACAGATTTCGTCTCGTCATAAATGAAAACTGGCCAGCACCTTGTCCCAGGGCTTCCGGTAGGGTCGCACCAGGCGCGCCGAGGCCTCCGCGTCGCCCGGAAAATCCTCTTTTTCCGGATCCCACCGCAGCTTGCGCCCCAGGCGCAGAGAAAGATTGGCGAGGTGGCAGGTAGTCGTCACACGATGCCCGCCCTCCACATCCGCAATCGGCCGCTCGCGCGATTTGACGCAATCCACGAAATTGCGCGCATGCAGCGCGAACTGCTCGTCGCTCGATCCCTTCTCTTTCATTTCCTGCGTCCAGGTTTCCGTATGCGTGGCGCTGCTGCGCTGCGGTCCGCCGGCCGGTTGTCCCTGAAAGACCGGAATGGCATCTTCGGGATTGATCTTGGCATCGGGAAAAACCTGAAAACCGCCGCGCCCGATCACCATACTGCCCTTCGTGCCGCAGAACTCCAGCCCCAGCCCGGCGCGCCGGCCCGCGCTGGCCTCGCGATACGAGTACATCATGGTGAAGCCCGGATACTCGAAAAGCGCATCCTGCGTATCGGGCGTTTCGCCCGCGCCCCCAAGCGCAAAGCGTCCGCCCGACGAGGAGACGGCCGTCGGCCCCTTGACGTCCATCACCCACTGCGCAATATCGATCTCGTGCGCTCCCAGGTTGGTCATCTGGCCTCCGGAGTAGTCCCAGAACCAGCGGAAATGATACAGCCCGCGCCGCGGATTGTAAGGCCGCGCGGGTGCTGGGCCCAGCCACATGTCGTAGTCGAACTCGCCGGGCGCGGCGCCGTCGGGCAGGCTGCTGAAGCCCGGCATCACGTTGCGGAACGCGCCCATACGTACGCTCATGATCTTGCCGATATAGCCGCTTCGCAGCAATTCGCGCGCGTGCTGATAATGCTTGCCGGAGCGCTGCTGTGTGCCCACCTGCACCACGCGGTTGTAGCGCCGAGCGGCTTCCACCATCCAGCGCCCCTCGCGCACGAACAAAGTGAGCGGCTTCTCCACATAAACATCCTTGCCCGCCGCGCAGGCCATGATCGTAAGCAGCGCATGCCAGTGGCCCGGCGTCGAAACCACCACCGCTTGAATATCTTTGTCGTCGAGCAGCTTGCGGAAATCGCGATACGCCTTGGCGCGCTGCCCGCAGGCCGCCACGCCCTGTTCCAGCCGCGGTTGGTAGACTTCGCACATTGCAGCCAGATCTACATCGCTCTGATTCTTGAAATCATGCACATGCTGGTGCCCGATCAGCCCGAAGCCGATGAACCCCACCTGCACCCGCTCGTTCGCTCCCAGTATGCGTTGATACGAAGCCGCGCTGGCAGTAACCGCCCCCAAAAACCTCCGTCGAGACGACGACATGCCGGGATTCTATCACCTCCGCGTCCCCGCCGTACGCGTCGACGCCTCCCGAGGGCATCCAGCGCCGTCCTCTACTTTCTGTAACCCCCGCTGTAGCGCACGCTTCAGCGTGCCGCGTCGACACTCCTGTCGACGCCTCTCCATTTATCGTTTCGTAATCATCGAAGGAGTATCCTGGCAAAGACCCCATGTTCGCCAGACTGGCTCGCTTGACCCTCTTGCTCTCTGCCTTGACCGGCCTCGCCTTCTCCCAATACGAACAGGCCGCCATTACCGGAACCGTGCGTGACACGCAGGGACGCGCTGTCCCCAACGTCCGGATCCAGATCGCGCAACCGGAAACGGGCCTTCTCAGGACCACGCGCTCCAGCAGCGCCGGCGTCTATTTCCTGCGTGGCCTCCCCCTGGGCTCCTATACCCTGACCACGGACTATCCAGGCTTCTCGAAAATTCGCGTCGGCGGAATCGTACTCTCCGTCGGACAGACCCGATCGCTGGATCTCACCCTCCAGCCCGCCCAGCAGTCCCAGGAAGTCTCCGTCACCGCCCAACTCAGCGACGTGGACCGCGAGTCCGCCGCTGTCGGCACGCGAATCCAGCAGGCGCAGATGGAGAATCTTCCGCTCAACGGCCGAAACTGGGCCTCCCTGCTGCCCCTCATCAGCGGAGCGGTCGATCCCGGCACTTCGGACCAGCGCAGTGTTCGCTTTGCCGGTCACGGCCGCGACGACAATAATTTCACTTTGGATGGCGTCGACGCCGGGGGCATCTCCAACCAGCCGCAAAAGAGCCAGATCCGCCTCGCCATCCCCACCTCCTCCATCACCGAATTCAAAGTGGACTCCACGCTCTTTCCGGCCGAGACCGGCGTTGGCTCGGGCGCGCAAATCGTGATGGCCTCTTCGAGCGGCACCAATCACTATCACGGAGACCTCTTCGAATTCCTGCGCAATGACGTCCTCGACGCCCGCAACCCCTTTGCCGCCTCCAAGCAGCCCTTCCGCTTGAACCAGTTCGGAGGCAACTTCGGCGGTCCGATCATCGCGAACAGGATGTTCGTCTTCGCAGCCTTTGAAGCATTGCGGCAGCGCCTGGCTCAGCCCCTGCAGGGTTTCACCCCGAGCGCCGCCTACCGGACGGCCGCCCTGGCTGCTACACCTTCGCTCGCTCCGCTGATCGACGCCTTTCCCACCACCGGCGTGAGTCCAACCGCCGATCCTGCCATCGACCGTTTTAGCGGGCTCAGCGCGCAGCGCGCCGATGAAACCAGCGGGATGGTGCGCTTCGACTACCGCTTCAGCGCCGTCACCAGCGCGTTCCTCCGCGTCAACGTGGACGAATCGGTCACCGATAACCCGCTCGGCAATCTCCGTGATCGCACCATCGCCGACGCGCGTCCCATCAACGGCGTCCTCGCCGTCAATCAGACTCTCTCGCCGTTCCTGCTGAATGATGTGCGCCTGGGCTTCAACCAGGTTGCCTACCGCAGTTCGCAAGTCACGCCGCTAGGCTACAGCCTCCGGGTGACGGGCTTCACCGCCCTCAGCAGCGCCAGGACCCGCGAGGAAGACGACACCTCCGCCTCCCTGATCGACAACCTGTCCTGGACGCGCGGCAAGCACACCGTCAAGACCGGTGTGGAGGTGCGGCGTGTTCATATCAACCCCGGCAGTTCCGCGGATGGTACCCTCACGTACACCAACATCAATAATTTCCAGGCCAACGTGCTCGATTCGGCCAGCGTCACCGACACGCTGCCGCTCAAGCGCCTCCAAAAGACCCAGGTCTTCGCCTTCCTCCAGGACGAATACCGGCCGCTCGCCAATCTCACCGTCAACGTGGGTGTGCGTTACTCGTTCTTCAATGTCTTCCACGAAACCCAGGGCCGCGCCGTTCCCTTCGATTTCGCCACCTGCGGTGGCCTGTGCGCCCCCGGGGCCGAATTCTCCACGCCGCGGACCAACGACGTCGACCCTCGCCTCGGCATCGCCTGGACCCCCCGCGCCCTCGGCGGCCACACCGTAATCCGCGCCGGCTTCGGCCTCTACCACGGCGATGGCCAGATGGAAGACCAGAATCTGCCCGCCTCGAACGACGTCTCGCGCTACTCGCTGAGTTCGCGGCAAATTCCCGGCCTCTCCTGGCCGATCGATCCCTTCCTCGCCACCGCTCCCGGCATCCTCTCCCCGCGTGCCCAGAACCGAAATCGCAAGGATGAATACGCCACCCAGTGGGGGCTTTCGATCCAGCAGGAACTGCCCTATGCCGTCGTGGGGACAGTTTCCTATACGGGCAATAAGGGCACCAATCTCCAGACCATCACCTACGCCAATGTCGCCGACCCCCGCACCGGCATAATTCCCTATCCGCAGTATGGCCAGGTGGAATACCGGACCAACGACAGCAACAGCAGTTTCCAGGCGCTACAGCTCACCGCCCACCGCACGATGAAGACCGGACTCCTGGTAGCGGTGAACTACATGTGGTCGCACGCCATCGACGACGGCTCCCTGGGCGGCGGCGAAACCGATGCCACCACACCCCAGAATGTCTTTTGCCGGGCTTGTGGACGTGCTTCCGGCGCCTACGATATTCGCCACTTCTTTACGGTGAACTCGGTCTATCAACTGCCGTACCACCACCGCGCGCTCCACTCCGTTTTGGGAGGCTGGTCGCTGAGCGGCATTGCCACGGCGCGCAGTGGAATGCCGGTCAATATCACCATCAGCCGCGCGGCCTCCGTAGTCCCCGGCGGCTATAACCTGACCCAACGCCCCGACCTGGTTCCCGGTGTCTCTCTGACTCCTCCCGGCGGCTCCACTCCGTCCCGGTGGTTCAATCCCGCGGCCTTCGCCGTGCCTGCTCCCGGCACCTGGGGCAATGCCGGCCGCAATCTCGGCCGCGGCCCGTCGCTCTATCAGATCGATCTGAGCCTCGCCAAGCGCGTCTCCCTGGCCGAGCACATCGGCCTCGAGTTTCGCGGCGAAGCGTTCAATGTCCTGAACCGGGCGCAATATGCTTCCCCCACCGGCGATGTGACCGTCCCGGCTCAGTTCGGCATCATCCAGTCCACCATCAACACCACGCCGATCGGCACGGGAACGCCGCGCCAGATTCAATTCATGATCCGAGCCTCTTTCTGATCCGGTAAAACCGTATCGTGCGCCATCCGCTTTGGTACGATCGGTTTGTCATGCCGATCACACTGGACCGGATCCTTGATTCCGGTGATGCCTCTCTGTTCGATGTTCGCTCCAAGGCCCCGGGCCCTCCGGGCTCGCTCCCCATCACGGAGGAGATGCTGCTGGCGCGTCCTTCCGGCGACCTCTTCGGCTGGGCGCAGAACGCCGGCATGGGCTGGGATCCGCATCTCCTGGGAGGAAAAGAGATCCTCATTCTCAGCACGCACGGAGGCATCCGCGACGCCAATGGGACGCCGGTAGCCCTGGGCTATCACACCGGCCACTGGGAGGTCGGCCTGCTCATGGATGCCGCTGCCAAGGAGCTCAAGAGCCAGGGCGCGGTGCCCTTCGCGGCTTACTGCACCGATCCCTGCGACGGCCGCACCCAGGGCACCACCGGCATGTTCGACAGCCTGCCCTATCGTAACGATGCCGCCACCGTCTTCCGCCGCCTGATTCGGTCGTTGCCCACGCGCAAAGGCGTCATCGGCGTCGCCACCTGCGACAAAGGACTCCCCGCCATGATGCTGGCGCTCACCTCCATGCACGATCTGCCGTGCGTCCTGGTGCCCGGTGGGGTCACGCTGCTGGCCGAGGAAGGCGAGGACGCCGGACGCGTGCAGTCCGTGGGCGCCCGCTTCGCGCACCAGCAGATCACTCTCGAAGCCGCTGCCGAAAATCTCTGCCGTGCCTGCGCCTCGCCTGGAGGCGGCTGCCAGTTCCTGGGAACCGCCGCTAC
>CAZMRK010000125.1:0-3378 GCA_964568355.1 uncultured Solibacteraceae bacterium
GGATTGCCGGAATCGTGTGGGCAATCAAATCGGAAATCCAGAAAGAGCCTCCGGGCTTCAGGCTGCGGTACAGCTTCTGGAATACCAGGCGCCACTCGTCTTCTCCCCGCAAGTGGTGGAGCACGGCGGCAGCCAGAATAACGTCGAATTTTCCCTCGCCAAGGGGGATCTCCCGAATATCACCCTGCAGTACCTTGATTTCGCCGCGAGTTGCCGAGGAGATGCGGGCGCGAGCCCGTTCGAGCATCGGGTAACTCAGGTCGATCAGCGTGACGCTGAGCCCGGGGAGGCGCTCCAGGAGTTTCAACGTATAGTTGCCAGCCCCGCAGCCGATATCCAGCACGGAAGTAGCGCGAGGATTGGTAGCCGCCGCAGCGCGGGTGATCAAGTCGAGGACCAGAGGCGCGTCGATGGTGGCCGACTGGCCCGTTTCCAGGTTCGAAAACCGCTCCACGTCCTGGTCAAAACGCGCACGAATCTCTTCCACCGTGGATTTCACAGCCATCTCTCAAGCTTATCAACCCCCTGGACCTAGGGCATTTTGCCCTGATCCGGGGCCATCATCTCGTCCACCTGCTTCAGGAGATCACCCGGCGTGAACGGCTTTTGAATCAGGCGGACGTCATCCCGCAGAAAGTCCGGATGGTTCAGGCGGCTGTCCGCATAGCCGGACATGAACAGGACTTTCAGTTGCGACATCACCACGCGCAGCGATTGAGCCAGCTCCGGTCCGCTCATCTGCGGCATCACCACGTCCGCCACCAGCAGGTCGATGTCGCCCTTATGGCGCATCGGCCAGGAGACGGCTTCGTCGATGGAGCCGGCTTCCAGAACCGTGTAGCCGGCATCATCCAACACGGTGGCGGCCAGCTTTCGGACTGATGGGTCGTCCTCCACCAACAGCACGGTGCCGCTGGCTCGCTCGGCGGCTTGGAGCCGCTGGGTCGGCTCGCTGGCTTTCTCACTTTCGAAAATCCGCGGCAGATAGATGCGAAAGGTCGCGCCCTGGCCGGGTGCGCTCGATACCGAGATCTCGCCGCCGCTTTGCTTTACAATGCCGTAAACCGTGGAGAGGCCCAGTCCTGTGCCTTTGCCGAGGCCTTTCGTGGTGAAGAACGGCTCGAAGATCCGTGCTTGCACGGCCGGCTCCATGCCGCATCCGGTATCAGTAACGGTGATCAGCACATAGGACCCCGGCTTGAGGCTCGCAATCTGGTCGTCGCTGTTTTCTCCAGACAACTCCAGGTTCCCGACCACTACCGAAAGGACGCCGCCTTCCGGCATGGCATCTCGGGCGTTCACCGCCAGATTTAAAATCACCTGTTCGAACTGCACCAGATCTGCCTTGATCCGGCCCACGTCCGGACTGACGATGGTGCGAAGTTCCACGTCCTCGCCGATGATGCGGCGCAGCATCTTATCCATGCTGGCCAGCACGCTCGGAAGCGAAAGCACTTTAGGCTGAAAGACCTGGCGGCGGCTGAAGGCCAGCAGTTGCGAAGTCAGGCCAGCGGCGCGGTCGGCCGCGTGCAGAATCTCTTCCGCGAAATCGCGCAGACGCTTTTCCTGGGCCAACTGAGATACCAGGATCTCGCCATAGCCGGTGATGATGGTCAACAGATTGTTGAAATCATGGGCAACCCCGCCGGCCAGCACCCCGATTGCTTCCATTTTCTGCGCTTGGCGAAGCTGATCCTCCAGGTGTTTGCGCTCGGTAATATCCACAAAAGCGCCCAGGCTGCCTCGCGTCCGGCCCGATTCGTCGAACACCGGGCAGGCATAGCACAGCACCTGGACCACCTGGCCGTCCGGCCGGCGGACTTCCAGGTCCAACTCGCGGACGGGGACGCCTTCCCGGGCCGCCACCTGCATCGGTAGCTGGCCGGCTGGAATCTCCTGGCCATTGCGGTACGCCCGTTCGAGCACGTTGGTACCAAGCATCTTGGTGAAGGCCCGGTTCATGCGGGTAGAGCGGCACTCACGATCCTCCGCCACCCCAATGCCGATCGGGATTACGTCCAACAGGCTCTCGAACTCCCTCACCTGGTGGCTTAGATCCTGGTTCAAACGGGCGACATGTTGTTGGGCCTGTTTCCGGGCAGTGATATCCCAGAAATTCGTTAGTGTGGCGCCGTAACCTTGAAACAACAGAAAGGAACTGCTGACTTCCACCTCAATGACCTGGCCGTCCAGGCGGACAAAGCGCTCTTCCAAGATTGGAACGCGTCCGCGCCTCTCGCTGGCCTGTTGCAGTCTGGCCCTGGCGATCTCGCGGAACTCAGGGTGAATGAAATCAAAAGGAGAACGCCCCAGGATCTGCTCCGGCGAGCTTGCGCCCAACAACTCCAGGGCAGAGGTGTTGAGAAATACCAGACGGTTATCCCGGTTGATCCACATCGGAACTGGTGAACGCTCCAATACCGCGCGGTAACTACCGGCACCCTGGTCCAGAAACGCCTCTTCGCGCAGCCGTACGACCTCGTGTTCCAACAGAGCAATGCGTTTTTACACTTCCTGAATCTGCTCTGCCGCTCCCGGCCGCCGCTGCCTCGTCGGTCTCATCAATACCCTCCAACCGTTAGTAGCAGATTAGCAGATTGATATCTGAATATCCATAGAATGTTGGAAAAGAGCACAGGGAATATCCCTAGTGTGTAGAAAATCCAATCACCGAGAGAATGGTGCTCAGCGCCCGGCGATCGCCAGGAACCGAGAAGGTCCGATCCGCTACCAGTGCCACGGTGGCGGTAGGTTCGGCGGGCGCCAGTGGCGCCGATGTGATGGTAAACGTGCCCGGTTTGGGGCAATCGAGGGAAGCCACTACCCGGTCATCGAGTAGAAGCTGAACGCGATGTACTGGGGAGGCCGGGGGCACCGTGAAGGTGGCTCGCAGCGGCGTTGGGGCTGCGGGACTTTTCAACACCACCACCGCACGGCCGGCCATCCAGCGCCAACTCGCCCCTTCGAGCGAGTAGATGCCGCTGACGATCTGTTCCGGGGCTTCCGGCGCATTCATCGGCAGGTCGGTGAGTGTGGGATGGCGCTCGGAGACCATCTCCGCGCGCACCCGGTCGATGGGACCAGTGGAGATATCAAACGGGCGTAAGCCCTTCGAGGAGGTGGAGTAGCCGGAGCGGGCGTCCAGCCCGATCAGACGTAGCGGGATCCAGGGGCGGATCTCTTTCCGCGCCAGGGGCACCAGCGGTTGTTGCAACTCTACGGGGGAAAACAGCGCGCTGGAAACCACCACGTCGCCGGGGCGTATCGCCTGGCCGTGCTGGAGCGCGATTCCTCCGTCGGCTTCCAGGTAGTAGCGCAGGCCCCAGTCCGCGTTGATCCAGACCCGTCGATTCGCCGTAGCACCGCGAAGTGATTCGG
>CAZMRK010000126.1:0-5928 GCA_964568355.1 uncultured Solibacteraceae bacterium
GTTCGGTGCGAACGATGATTTCAATGGCTTTGAGGCGAAACTCGGTCTCGGAGATCTGGAGTTGTTTGCGGCGGATCTGCAGTTGAGCCCGGTCGGCGTCGATCACGCGGTTACGAAGCAGCGGCTGCGTGAAGCTGAACAGCAGTTGCGAGCTGGTAAGCGGATTCAGCGTGAAAAAGGGATTGGAAGACGAAGAACGGGAATTGACGAAATCCACGCCAAGCGAAGTGCCTTGGAAAGGCAGCTTCTGGCGAAAGTAGAAATTCTCGTTGTGGAAGTGCTCGGCAAGTTTGCCGTCAGCGCCCTGCAAAAGCGAACCGGCGGGCGTGTTGCGCGCTTCAAAATCGGGCGCCCAGCGAAAAGACGGATCGTAGAAGCCGCGGGCGCCGCGCTCGGCGGCCGAAGCGGAAGCAACCTGGGTCTTCTGGATCTCCACTTCCAGGTTGTGAGAAAGCGCCTGCGTGACGGCTTCCTTCAGGCTCAGCTTGCGCTGGACCATGCCGACACCCACGCGGGCAGGCACCGCGGATTGCGCCAGCAGGGCACAGGCGGAGAAAAGGAAAAGCGAAGACTTAGGAAACAGGGCCATAGTTATCAGATAAGGGTTATCGGATGAGGCCGAGCATACTGGTCCAGACGCGGCGCAATCCGAAGCGGGCTTGGCCGAGAGCGTGCCAGATGCGGGCATGGGCAAAGTCATCGAGCACGGCATAGGTCACCGGCGTAACCAGCAAGGTGAGCAGCAGGCAAAGCGACTGACCTCCGATGACGACAATGGCTACGGTACGGCGAGAGCCTGCGCCCGCGCCGCCGCCCACCGCCAGCGGAATCATGCCGGCCACCAGAGCGGCGGTGGTCATCAGGATGGGGCGCAAGCGGTCTTCGCAGCCTTGCAAAATGGCCTCCAGGCGCGGCATGCCTTCGTGCCGCAACGCCTTGATGTGATCGATCTGCAGGATCGAGTTCTTCTTGACGATTCCAAACAGGATCAGGATACCGAGCGAGGTGTAGATGATGGAGAAGTTCTCACCGGTCAGGACGAGCGAGATCAGCGCAAAAGGAACCGAGAGGGGCAGGCTGATCAGGATGGTGATGGGATCGATGAAGCTTTCAAACTGCGAGGCCAGCACCATATACATGAAGACCATGGAGAGGAAGAAAGCGATCACATAGCCGGCGGCTGCGCGGCCGAACTCCTTGCTGCCTCCTACCAGGCCGGACTGATAGTCAGGCGGCATACCGGCGTCACGGGTGGCTTGATAGAGGATGGGCAGCACGACGCTGAGCGACTGACCTTCCACCAGATTGGCGCTGATCAGGATCTGGCGCTGGCGGTTGACGCGCTCGATCTGGGTGGGGCCACCGGCCTGTTCGAGTGAGGCCACGTTGTTGACGGGCACATTGCCGAGGGATGCGGACGGCACGTAGAGACGGCTCAGAGCGTCGGGGGAATCGCGGAATTCTTTTTGCAGGCGCAGTTCGACGTCGTAACGGTCGTCCCCCTCGCGATAGGTCGTGACCTGGTCGTCGCCGCCGACCAGGGTGCGGAGCGCGTTGGCGATGGAGGCGATATTCACGTTGAGGTCGGCCGCCTTATCGCGATTGATGTGCACTCGCAACTCGGGTTTGCCCTGTTCGTAGGAGGAATCGATATCGACGACGCCGTGGACCTGGCGGAGGCGGTCCTTGATGCGCGTGGCGTATCGATCGAGTTGCTGGAGGTCGGGACCTTGGATGTAGAACTGGATATCCTGGCGCGGGCCGCCGCCCTGGATGATGCTGGGAAGTTGGACGCCGACCACCAGGTCGCGGAATTGCTGGAGACGGCGGCGCGCCGCCAGCATGATTTCGTTCTGGCTTTGTTTACGCTGATTGATGGGCACCAGTTCCACGATGACCGAGCCGCGATCCACGCGCTGCTGCGTGTCGGAGCCGATGGTCGTGAACAGGTGGTCGACTCCGGGCAACTGGCGCAATTCGGCTTCCACCTGAGCCATGCCGGCTTCGGTGCCTTCGAGCGATGAGCCGACGGGCATGCGCACGGTCACTTCGAATTCACTCTGGTCATCGACCGGGAGAAAATCCTTCCCGATCACGATGAACAGCGGAACGGAGGAAAACATGATCAGCAGGGAGCCCAGCGCCACCACCCAACGATGGCGCATGGACCAGCGCAACATGCGGCGGTAAGGCCCCGCCATGATGCGAAACAGGAAGGTCTCCTTCGTGCTGCCCTGCTCGGTCTTGCCGGCCTTGAGGAAGCGGGAGCACAGCATGGGCGTGAGGGTAAAGCTCACCAACAGGGAGACCATGATGGCGAAGGCCGCCGTATAGCCGAAGCTCGACATGAAGCGGCCCACGATGCCGCTCATGAGCGCAACCGGAATAAAGATGATGACCAGGCTGAGCGTGGTGGCAAGCACGGCCAGGCTGATGTCCCGGGTGCCTTCCAGGGCGGCTTCCATGGGGCCCAGTTTCTTCTCTTCGGCGAAACGGAAGACGTTTTCGAGGACCACGATCGCATCATCGATCACGATACCTACCACCAGGGTCAGCGCCAGCATGGTGATCTGATTGAGCGTGAAGCCCATCAGGGACATCAGCGTGTAGGTGGAAATGATGGACGTGGGAATGGCGACGGCGGCGATGAGCGTGGAGCGCCAGTCGCGAATAAAAAACAGCACGATGATAGCGGCGAAAATGCCGCCGAGAATCAGGTGCTCCTGGACGGCGCGGAAGCTTTCTTCAATGAAAATGGATTGGTCCTGCGTGTAAGTGATCCGGAAATCGGAGGGCAGGGTTTTCTGAAGCTCGGCGATGCGTTCTTTGACCGCATGAATGACATCGAGCGTGTTGGTGCCGGACTGCTTCCGAATCTCCAGGGCCACGGCGGGCTTGCCGTCCAGGCGGGCCAGCGAACGCGGCTCGACAACGCCATCCTCCACGGTGCCGATGTCGCTCACACGGACGGGCGTTGCGCCGACATTGGCAACGATGATGCGATTGAAATCGCTGGGGTGCTCGACGCGGCCGAGGGTGCGAAGAGTCAGCTCCCGGCGGCCCTGGTCCACGCGCCCACCCGGGATCTCGACGTTCTGCGCCGCGACGGCGTTGCGTACCTGGTCGATGTTGAGGTTGTAAGCGGCAAGCTTGTTGCCGTCCAGGCGGATGTGGATCTGGCGCATGCGGTCGCCGACGAAACGTACCTGGCCGACCCCGGTGAGGGACTCGATGTTCTTCTTGATGCGATCGTCGACGGTTTTGGTAATTTCGCGGAGATCGCGGGTGGAGGAGACCACGGCGGTGATGACCGGAGAGGCATCGGTGGAGAGCTTTTCCACCACCGGCGGATCGATATCCCGGGGCAACTGGCGCAGGATGGCGGAGACCTTGTCGCGCACTTCCTGGGCGGCTACTTCGGGGTCCTTTTCGAGAACGAAAGTCAGGATGATCTGGGAGACGCCTTCGGCGGAGATGGAGCGAAGTTCGTCAATGCCGCTGATGGTGTTGACGGCCTCTTCAATGCGCTTAGTGACCTCGCTTTCGACCTCCTCCGGAGAGGCGCCGCGCAGGTTGGTGGTCACGGTCACCGTGGGAAACTCGATCTTGGGGAACAGATCGACACCCAGGCTGTGATACGAAGCCAGACCCATCACCAGCAGGGCGGTGATGAGCATGGTGGCGAAGACAGGCCGCCGGATGCAGACTTCCGCGAGTTTCCGCATGCGTTTAGCTCTGCGCGGTGACTTTCAGGCCGTTGATCAGGGCCGGGAGATTACTCACGGCCACGCGCTCGCCCGCCTTGATCTCGGAAATCTCCACCCAGTCGCCAATCTCCTGACCGGGCTGCACCTTGAGCTCTACGGCCTGGCCGTCGCGAATTACAAAGATTTTGGTGAGGCCAGCGATGGTGTATAGCGCGCTTTTGGGAACTACCGCGATTTCCTGATCGCGGGCGACGACCAGGCGGACTTGCACGAACATACCGGGCTTGAGGCGCGTGTCCGGTTCGACCATGCGGGCTTCGGCGGTGAGCGAGCGAGACTTGGGGTCGAGCGAGGGGTTGAGCTGCCGCACGATGGCGTGGAACACGCCGCCGGGCGCCGCGTCGGTCGTGAAGCTGAGCGAGGTGCCGATGCGGACTTCGCCGGAAGCGGATTCGGGAATATCGGCGCGGAGGCGCAACGGACTGGCCTTCACCAGTGTAATGACCGGGGTGTTTTCCTTGATGTACTGGCCTGGAGAGACGAGGCGGGCGTTGACCGCTCCGTCAAAAGGCGCAAGCAGCGTGGCATCGGACAGACGCTTTTGGGCCAGCTTGAGCTCCGCACGCAGGCCCTGGATCGAGGCCAACTGTGTACGCAGTTCGTCGCGGGCGGCCTGGAGCGCGGCCTCCCGGGCTCGAAAAGCCTTTTCCAGCTCGGTGTAACGTTCGCGGGAGATGTCGCCGGACTTGACCAGGCGAGCCGCGCTTTCATACTTGAAGCGGGCATCTTCGAGCTGCGCGATCGCCTGTTGGATTGCGGGCGTGGAATCGGGATTGGCCTCCTCCTGCTCGGGCGAAAGGCCGATCCGCGCAAGAGCCTGGGTGAGCGCGGATCGGCTGCGCTCCACCTGCAAAGTAAGTTCGCGTTTATCCAACTCGGCGATCACCTGGCCGGCCCGCACGGATTGACCGAAATCGGCGAAGACGCGGGCGAGGGTGCCGGGGACCTCAAAACTGAGATTGACGCTCTCATCCGCCATCAGGGAACCGGTGACGGAAATGGACTTTTCCACGCGGCGGGTCTCCACCGCGGCGATCTTGACCGTGGGCGGTTCGGCGGGTTTGGCGGCCGCCTGTACTTCCGGTCCGGACTTACGGCCGCAGCCGGCAATCAGGACCGGCAGAACGATCAGGCAGCAGCGGAAGCGGCGAAAGGTCATGAAGTCACTCCCTCTCCGCAAGAGTCCGGCCTCCCGGCCGGCGGCAGCAGACTCCCTGGAGGAAGGTGGTCACCATCTCCTCCACGAACTGTTTGCGGTTCTTGCGGATTGTCGAATCGTGAAAAAGCTCGCCCAGCAAACCTTGATAGGCGAACATGCCGATAAAGGCACGAGCGGTGATCTGGGGATCCAGCCGGCGGAATACCCGGCTCTCTACCCGGCGATGAATATAGCCGGATACCAGATCAAAAAACGGCCGGAGCTGGCGCTCATAGAAAAGAGGCGCCAGTTCATGCCGCTCCAGCGCGCTGAACAGGAGTAATCGAATAAAGTCGGGGTCCTGCTCGCTGCGCTCCAGGATCAAATCGCCGATGGCGGCAAGGAAGCCGCGATCGTCCTCCGCGTCCATGGCTTGTTGCAATTCGACAGAGCGGTGCTGACCGGCATCGGCCTGGCTTTCGATGATGGCACTGTACAGTTCGCCCTTGGTGCGGAAGTGCTGATACAGCACCGGCTCGGTGACACCGACCGCGCCGGCTAGTTCGCGCGTCGTAGCACCGCGAAATCCCTTCTCCGCGAAGAGATGGACAGCGGCAGTGACAATGGCGGCGCGACGCTGGTCGCTTTTCATCCGGGTGCGCATGGGGGACGGCACAGAATTTAGCGTTTACTAATTTAACTCAATATAGCAGAACGCAGAGCCGGACGGACGGCTCTCCTACCGGGCAAGGCTGCCGGAACGGGCTCCGGTCTCGACCACGACAAAATCCGCGCCTTTGACCTTCTGCAAGGTCTCCAGGCCCTGAAGGCGGGCATCGGGCGAGATGGAAAGCAACCAGTCCTGGCCGTTGTCGGCGACGAACATGCCGTATTTCTTGAGGCCTTCGAGGATGGCGCGGGCGTGGCGCGGAAACGGGGAAGTGTCGAAATCGGCACGTAGCCGCAGACGTTCTCCCATGCGCGGCAGATCCGGGCTGGTGAGGCGGCTGGCGAAGTGTGTGG
>CAZMRK010000127.1:0-3072 GCA_964568355.1 uncultured Solibacteraceae bacterium
CGGCATCCGCCTCAACGCCGTCCAGCGGCAGGTATTGCAGCTTCACGTCCATGTAGCGGTCATTCTCCGTTTCGATATTTACTCTGCCGGACGGCCTCCCGCGCCTCGGTTTCCGCGGTTCGGGCGCGCTCGGCCTCGCGCTTGTCATGCAATTTCTTGCCGCGCGCCACGGCGATCTCGCACTTGATTCGTCCCTTTTTCAGATAGACTTTGGTGGGAATCAACGCCAGACCCTTTTCCCTGGTCTTGCCCAGGAGCTTGTCGATTTCCTGACGATGCAGCAGCAGCTTGCGATTACGAACGGTCGGATGGTTCTCGCGATTGCCGTGCGAGTAGGGGCTGATATGCGCATTCATCAGCCAGGCCTCGTTCCCCTGGACCGCCGCATAAGCGTCCTTGAGCTGGATCTTTCCGGTGCGGATGGCTTTAACCTCAGTACCGCTTAGTACCAGGCCGGCCTCAAACCGTTCCATGAGGAAATAGTTATGTCCGGCCTGCCGGTTGTCGCTTAAAATCTTGAATTCGGGATCTTTCGCGGCCAAATCTTGCTCTCAACGCCGGGGAGGGGAACTTCGTCAATTCATTTGATGCCAGAGGACCACCCGGTTGCACTTCATCTTAACATACGCCTGTCCGCGGGCCTTCGAATTTGCATAAAATGCTATTTTTCAATCGCTTAACGGCAATCATCATGATCGCCGCCACGTTAGCGGCGGTGGACGTCCCTCTGGAGGCACGGACCAAAATTGGCGATAAATACCTGTCGCAGGGTCGCCAGAAGGAAGCTCGCAAGGATTGGGATGCCGCCCTGGAGCTCTACGAGCAGGCGCTCAGCCTCGATCCCACCGATCCCGGCTACCAACTCGCCGCCGACCGCGTCCGCTTCCAATCCAGCCAGGCGCACCTGCAAAATGGCAACAAGCTGCGGCAGGAGGGCAAGCTCACCGAGGCTTTGGCGGAATATCAGAAGGCCTTTGGCATCGATCCGTCGTCCTCCATCGCCGAGCAGGAGGTCCGTCAGACCCAGCGCATGATTGAGCGCGAGCGCCGCAAGGCGCTCGAAGCCGCTCCCGGCACCCCGCCGCGCACGGCCGAAGAGCGCGCCCTGACCCCCGCCCAGGAGGCCAAGAAGCAAACCCAGGGCCAGATCGGCCGCATGCTGGCGGTTCCGGAGCTCCGGCCGTTGAACGCCCAGCCGCTCAACCTGAAGATGAACAACCAGTCCCCTCGGGTGCTCTACGAGACGATCGGCAAAATGGCCGGCATCAATGTCCTGTTCGATCCCGACTATCAGCCGGTGAAAAACCAGTCCATCGAGCTCAACAATTCCACGCTGGAGCAGGCGCTCGATTACCTGGGCGTGGTGACGAAATCCTTCTGGAAGCCACTGTCGGGCAACACCATCTTCATCACCAACGACAACACCACCAAGCGCCGCGATTACGAAGAGCAGGTAATGAAAGTCTTCTACCTGACCAACGTGAATACGCCGCAGGAGTTACAGGAGATCGTGACAGCCGTGCGCTCGGTGGCCGATATCCAGCGCCTGTTCGTCTACAACGCCCAGAACGCCATCATTGCCCGCGGCGAGGCGGACCGGATCGCACTTGCTGAAAAAATCATCAACGATCTGGACAAACCCAAGCCCGAGGTGGTGGTGGATGTTGTGGTCATGGAGGTGAACACCGATTACGTCCGCAAGCTGGCCGCAGCCCTGGCGCCGAACGGCCTGACCATGCCGATCTCGTTCACTCCCCGTACCTCGATCACCACAACCACCGGTTCCTCGTCTTCCAGTTCGAGTAGTTCGGACAGCAGTGGTACCGGCGGATCCGACACCGGAACCGGTACGGGCACGGGGACGGGGACGGGTACAGGCACTGGGACGACCGGCAGTGCGATCTCCCTGGCCAACATCAAGAATCTCACTACCAGCGATTACTCGGTCGTCATGCCGGACGGCCTTTTGCAGGCTCTGATGAACGATAGCGGCACGCGCATTCTGCAAATGCCGCAGCTTCGTTCGGTAGATAACCAGAAGGCTTCGCTGAAAATCGGAGAGAAACGCCCCACCGCCACCGGCAGCTATCAGCCGGGCGTCGCCGGTGTCGGCGTGAGCGCCCTGGTCAATACCCAGTTCACCTTCATTGACGTAGGTGTAAACGTCGATCTGACGCCCCGCGTCCACGATAACGGCGAAGTCTCGATGCACGTGGACATCGAAATTTCCAAGGTCAACGGTGACATCAATTTGGGCGGCATCGACCAGCCCATCATCGGCCAGCGCAAGGTCGTGCACGACATCCGGATGCGGGAAGGCGAGGTGAACCTGCTGGGCGGCCTGATCCAGGTGCAGCAGACCAGAAGCGTCAGCGGAATTCCGGGGCTCTCCAGCATCCCCCTGGTGCGCCGCCTCTTTACCAGCGAGGATATCGAGAACACCACCACCGAATTGGTGATTGCCCTGATCCCTCACATCGTGCGCAAAACCGAGATTACGCCGGATAATCTGCGCGGAGTGATGGTTGGCAACGCCACCACGGTCAGGCTGAGCTACGCTCCTTCGGCTCCGCCTCCCGCGCCGGCAGCCAAACCGACGCCCACGGCCCCGACGGCTCCGGGCCAGCCTGCTCCAGTCACCCCGGCGCCCGCGCCCGCGACACCTCCAGCGGCCACACCGCCCGCCAATGCGCCTCCGGCAACCGCGCCGCCCGCTACGGCTCCCCCCGCGACCGCTCCTCCGGCTACGGCGCCACCAGCCACCGCGCCTCCAGCCAATGCCCCGGGCGGCCCTCCGCTGGTGCGGTTCAATCCCAGCCAGGTGGATACCTCCGTCAACGGGACGGTGACCGCCACCCTGAATGTGGAAAATGTCAACGATCTGTTTGCGGCGCCCCTGCACGTGAAGTTCGATCCCAAGGTGCTGCGGCTGAATGACATCACGACAGGCAACCTGCTCGCCGGAGGCGGCCAGCAGATTGTCTTCACAAAGAACATCCTGAACGACTCCGGTGATGCCACGGTCAATCTGAATCGTATGCCGGGAACTGCCGGAGTGAGCGGCACCGGAGC
>CAZMRK010000128.1:0-20919 GCA_964568355.1 uncultured Solibacteraceae bacterium
GATTGGCGCTGAAGTTGAACATCGTGGAGAGGACCTGAGTGCGGGAGCCGAAGCTCCCGCGCCCATTGGCAGCGCCGTTGAGGGGTTACCCGGTGGACTCCTCCATCCGGGATATCGCCACAGCGCGGCGCATGATCGCAGCCGGCGAGCTACTCGGCCGGCGATGTGGAAGCGTTTTTGGCTTTGCGGAGGCTGTCGCCGCCGAGGAGTAGGATCTCAGAGTTTTCGACGAGACGATCCACGATAGCAGTGGCGATGGTGGTGTTGAAGAGAATGTTGCCCCAGTCGGAGAAGGCAGTGTTGGTGGTAATCAGTGAAGAACGTTTCTGGCTGTGGCGCGTGGAAATGACCTGATAAAACAGGTTCGATGTCTGCTGATCCAGGGCCAGATACCCCAGCTCGTCGACAATCAAAAGCGCCGGTTCCGTATAGACCCGCAGCTTACGGACGAGCGAATGATCGACCTGAGACGCATTCAGGTGGTTCAGCATGTCCATGGCGGTAGTGAACAGGACACGCTGATTTGCTTGACAGGCGCGCCAGCCGATGACCTTGGCCAGGAAGGTTTTGCCGACCCCAGGATTTCCAATGAGCACGACGCTGGTGCCCTTATGAAGGAACTCCAGATCCAGCAGGCGGACGATCCGATTCTTGGCCTCCATGCGGCTCTTGTGATGTTTGAAGTGGAAGCTGTCGATGGAGTGTTGGGCATGCAGCCGTGACATGCGGAAGCGACGTTCGATAGCACGACTGTTCCGGGCATCCAGTTCGAGATCGGTGAGCGTTTCCAGGGCTTGCGCGAAACCCAGATACTTACTCGCCGCGTCGGCGACCGGCTGCTCGAGTTGCCGGCTCATCGTCGTCAGGCTGAGTTGATTCAGTTTCAGATGAAGGGAGGTCATGAGATTCCTTTCGAGACTGCAAAATGAAGGCATCGTCTTCCGCCAGGGAGAGCGGGTCGGTGGCGAGTTCGTTCAGTTCTAGCTGTCGCAGGCGCACCGGCGGTTGCACGTCACGGCGTGTCTGCTGCTGGTGGAGAATGTTGGCGATGTAATCGGCGCCGAAGGCGCGGGCAGCATGGGCTTTCTGCACCGCGACGGACACCGCCTCGGGGCCGTAATCGCGAATCAGTTCGAACAGCTCGCGCACCTGCCGTGCCAGGGAGCGATCGGTGCCGGCGAGTTCTCTGAGATACGACTCGGCAACAGGGCCGACCAGACGCACGAGCCGCTGCTGTGTGGCGGAGCGTTGCGCGGCGGCCATTTGCGCATAGAGTTCCTTCTGGAAACGTTCGGCTCCGAAGGTCTGGCCACGCTCCCAACATCGTGCGTAGCAGACGATCTCGTGCGTCTGGTCGTAGATCGTGATGGAAGAGGAGTCGGCTTTGATCGTGAGCTTGTGGCCCACATAGCGTGGCGGCACGCAGTAGCGGTTGCCATCGAAAGACAGCCGGAGATCTTTGTGCACCAGCGCCTCGGTACTGTCGCGATAGTCCGGGGTGAGGAGCGGCAACGACCGTAGCGCTTCGGGCTGGAATCGCTCATCAGGCGCCTGGCCAGTCTCGCGATGCTTACGCTGGTTGGCGATCTCCTGCAGCCAGCGGCGCGCCTGCGAGTTCACATCGCTGAGATCGGCGAATGAGCGTAGCGGCCAGAAGTTCTGGCGCACATATCCGATGGCGCGTTCGACTTTGCCCTTTTCCCAGGCCGCGGCAACATGACAGGCTCGCGGAATGAAGCCACATTCGCGGGCGAAAGCGAGGAAGCGCGGGTTGAATCGAACCAGGTTGCCTTCGTGTTCAGCTACAGCGGTGGCGAGATTATCGAACCACAGCTCGCGAGCGCAGCCACCAAGCGCTGCGAAAGCGTGGATGTGGCATCGCACGAAGGTTTCGAAAGTCTGGCTGTGGGTGAACTCCAGGTACATTTTGCGGCTGTGGCATTCGACCAGGCAGAAGGCATACAGCTTGCGCGGTGTTCCGTTGTAGAGCAAGGCGCCGAAGTGTCCCCAATCAATGTCGAAACGCTCGCCCGGCGACGGCTCCATGCGCACGTACGCTCGGCGTAACACGGCATTCTTGCGCACGGCCAGCAAGTAATCCTTGAGGATCGTGATGCCACCCTGATAGCCAAGCGTCTGCAATCGTTGAAGCAGCACCGGCGCCGGGGCTTCTGGGTCCTTTTCGAGCAACTCTGCCAGGGCCGGCTTGAAAGTATCGAGTTTGCTGGCCCGGTCGCGACGGCTCGGCGGCGGGGCAGGATTGTCCAGGTACTTGGCCAAGGTATGCCGCCCGATACGGAGGTGGCGCGCGATTCTGCGCTGGGACCACTTCTCGACCAGATGCAGGCGGTGAATTTCATTGATCTGTTCCGGGCTGAGCATCGCTACTCCACTTCTAAACCCGGTCGGAACGAAAGACCATGAAGATGTTCTTTTCAAGATGTTGCCGAAGACGGAGTCGCCGCTGGCGGCGATTGCAGAATCAGAAGCTTGGAAGAAACCAGGGTGTTCTTTACAAGATCCTGCGCCAAGGGGCCGACCAGCCAGACCTCGGCAGCGGAACGTTTTAGGTCGACAACCAGGGTGTTCTTTACAAGAAGGCGGACACGCCGCTTCTGATCGCGTTGACGCTGCTGCTGCCGGTTACGAGCGGCGGCCTCGGGATGGTTTCGCCAGTAGTTCTTCTGATAGCCGGGATGGGCTTCGCGCCACTTTCGGCGACTGTCGCGGACCACGTCGGCGTACTCGGAGTCGGCTTGGCGCTTACGGCGTCGGTAATCACTGCGCCTCCGCGCTTGGCATTCCGGCCGGCTGCACACCGCCTGATCGGGACGACGTGGGGAAGGTTGAAAGGCTTGCTGGCAATACGGGCAGCAGCGTGGCTGGAAAACCATTTCCTCCGAGGTTTGTTTGCAGTCCAACCTTGAGGAAATCAGAATGATAACGAAGATGAAACCGGTCAGAGGTGTTGAATCCCAATCAGCACAGATACACAATAGGAGTTCCTGTGCAGACGCACGTCGAGTTTCGTTCCGATCGATTTCCCGCGTACGACGGCGAGGAGGAACAGATCAACCCCGGCCTGTGGGGAAAGCGGCTGGCTGAGTTCCTCCGAGAGAATCTCCGAAAAGAGGGGTTTGAGACGGAGGAACCGATCGCGGAAGATTGGGGCTGGATGGTTCCTGTGGCCAACGAACAGTTTCGCCTGTGGATCGGCTGCGGTCACTATCAGGAGTACGCGGACGGATTTCTCTGCTTCATTGAACCGCATACGCCCTTTGTTCGAAAACTGCTGAAGAAGATCGATACCCAAGCGCGCGTTGCGTCTCTGCAGCGGGCGATGGATAAGGTTCTCAGCGAGGCGGCCGGAATTCGGGAAAAGCGTTGGTGGACGCACGCTGAGTTCAATAACCCGGCGTCGACCCACCGCTCGGAGATTTAGAGTCTGTTATAGAGTTCCTACCGCGTCCCCGCCAATGGGCTGCGCGTCTCTGGCGTCACCGGCTCCGGCCAAGACCGGCCGAAATGGCGCCGTTTCTCACCGGCCCTAACAAAATATTGGCGAGAGGGTTTTATACCAATGTTTTTGGGGAGCCAACACCAGTTGACCGCTTCTTCCAAGCGGGGATATCGGCTTTACGCTAAAGCCGAAGGCAG
Source organism: uncultured Solibacteraceae bacterium (assembly GCA_964568355.1). Lineage (GTDB taxonomy): Bacteria > Acidobacteriota > Terriglobia > Bryobacterales > Bryobacteraceae > JAJPJX01. Next base: position 3,658 of record CAZMRK010000128.1, read on the forward strand.
GCGCCAATCCCAGAGCTGTCTAGTTTAGCGGTACACGGCCTAGACTTGCTTTTGCAGGTAGCGCCGTCGCGGTCGCTCACTGCGCCTAGCGCGTGATGCCAGAAGCAACCGCCCTTCTCGTTAGCGACTGAGTGGGTTGCGCCAGCGGAGTCGGTTAAACCTTCCGAAATCGTGGTCTGTCGAGCAAAGCTCAGCACCGTGCTCAATAGCCATAGCCGCGAGGTGAGCATCCGATGTCAGGTTGCCCCCGGTACCTAGCGGCGAGATCAGATCACGCATCGTTTGCAGGTGGCGTGCGGTAGGTTCGGGCACCGTCACCGAAGGCTGCTGCAGCCAGGTATCGACCAGGTCGAAGGCTGCATCGACGCTCAGCGGCTTCTGAAAGAGTCCTGGTCTCGTCGTCAGCCGCAGAAATGCGAGCAGAACAATCCAAGGCAGACCTACGGTTTCTGTTCCGGAAACTGCACCTTCCAGCCATGACCTTGCAGTTTGATGGTCGGGAGAATCCTGATTCACGGCATAGATCAGCAGATTGACGTCAACGATGATCATTTGCGCAAAGAGAACTTCCTGCTCAACTCTTCATCTTCCATGGCAGTTGCGGCTTCCAGCGCCTTGTCCCACCTGAAGTTCTGCTCGCTGCCGAGAGAATAGGATTTCTGCACGAAGGAGCGCCGCCTGGATCTCCCCTGCATCAGACCAGCACGCACGGCAGAGTTGAGTGCTTCCTTAAAGGAAATCCCGCGCTCCTTCATAACCGTATGGATGAGAGCCTGCACATCCGGCTCTAGCGTGATTGTGGTCCTCATGCTTTACATCATAGCATCATCTCGGCTGCTGTCATGATGCCAGTGGACCCAACGGCGGCTTAGGGATTCTTGGGTCAATGGCTGGAAGTGATCCGAACGGGCCCGAATAGGCCGCTGGCAGTCGACAGGCTTTCGAACCTGTTCGCTCTTTGATCGTACGGACCCGGCCAGCCCGGCCCTTGCATCGCCGCCCACGAAGCCCGCACCGCCGGCGAAATCAGATAGTTAGCCAGTGTATTGGTCACCTGTATTCGTAGCTCGTTGGCGCCATGGCGCAGGGCTTTTCCGGTTTGGAACCAGTAAGGCTGCCATGCCTTCGCCCCCAAATGCACATCATTCAGCCACACTTCCGCCGCCGCAGCTACTTCGCCCAAATCCAGAAACCGCCCGTCTCCTTCGGAGCCCGCATACTGAAAACGTATTCTGTATTCGGCAACACCGGAGAAGTCCGCACCGACCAGTTCCTTCCAGTCTCCCAACTGCGCCGGACGCCAGGAGTTCGCTGGAAACTTGCTCCATGCAAAATCGCCGCTTTCAATCGTCACCCGCTCCAGCGGCCGGATCTGCCATTCGCCGGTAATCCTACTCCAGCCTTTCGTATCGGGCAGTTGAGGTTCTGGCGCGGGCGTTGTATCCGCATCGGCGAGAAGACATAACGTTCCCCATGGAGGCAAGGTGAGCCGGGCGCCCGCAGTCGTGATCAGCCCCGTGTCCAGATCCAGTTGCTTCAGCGAGCGGCCGCCTGGCAGTCTGGCCTTGGTCGTCACCCATTGCCGCGATTCATTGATCACCACAATGATTCTCCCGGATTCGGTCCGTCGCGCTGTCGCTCGCAGGGCCTCTGCCACGGGTTCCAGCGTGATGACGGCGGGTGAGTGCCGCCCCACATCGTTGATGGCGCACAGCACGGCCCATCCTTTTCCGAGCTTTCGCCGTTCCCCCAGCCGCAGCGGAGTGGTCCCCAGGTGTTCCAGAAATGCCTGCTTCGCCTGGGGGCCGGTCGCCGGCGTCTCTCCGGCCAAGATCAACGTCCCGCCGGTGTGCACAAACCGAGCCATGGCAGCGGCAGTCCGGTCGGGCAACATATGCGCGGGGGAGACCACCAGGGTCCGGTACGTCATGGGGCCAACCTGAATCTGCCCGTTCTTGCCGGTGTTGTCATCCAGCAGGTCGTCATCCACGAAGTCGAAGTCGACCTGGTGCTTCTCCAACTCCAGCACAACCTCGTCTTGCGCTTGCGACTCCGGCGTGGAGCGAGCCGGCGCAGCGGCCCAGAAATCGCGGACGGGGAAATACACCGCCACGTCCACATCCGGCTGGCCCTGGCAAAGTACATAGCCCAGCCGCGCCGTATAGTCCTGGAACAACCCCTGGTGACGCCAGAGGGGGCTCGCCGGATCCAGATGCGGACGTTCCCCCGTGATCAGATTCCCGGAAGTACCGACGGGATATTGCACCATGACGAGCATGTTGGCGCCACGCACGTACTGATAGTTCACGATCCACTTCATTTCGGCCAGTGTCAGGCCATTGCCGTAAACACCGAAGGACTCGGTGAGTACGCGAGACCTGCCCTGCTGGTGCGCCACGCTGCCGGCATAGCGGGGAAAATGATGGTTACGTTGATCGGGAAAAACCTGCCTCCAGATGGCATCCACTCCCGGCAAGTCCATGCCGCGCATCGCGCGAAGGATGTGGCCGTAGCCGTATATGGCCGATCCCATCGTTTCATCGTCGCCACCAAAATGGCCGCCTGAGAGGACGCCGTACTTGCGGCACCAATCGCGAATGGGCATGAGGTAGGCATCCTGGAAAAGCTGGCTCCAGACATCGAAAAAGTCGATGCGCGCGCCAATCGCCTCCGGCGTCATCAGCGGCGGATTGCTCAGCAGCAGCGGAAGCGAAGCGATTAGATCGTAGCCCTTCTTTTCCCGGAAAATCCCGGGCAGGGCATCTGTCCACGGCATCTGGTGGCCGGGTCTGAACGAAGGAACCGCCGGTTCGTCGGTGAAGGCCCATCGGATCACCGACCCCATATACTCCGGCATCGCTTGCCGGTATCCGTCGTGAGTAAGCCGGATGAACTCGCGCGTGGCGGCGGGGTTCAGGCGGTCGGGCTGAAAATGGTCCCGCCGCACGCGGCAAACCACCAGCGTCGATCCATTCTCGACGAATGAAGCCACCGCTCCCTGGGGCGTTGCGGGAACTTCGCCGGCCGCCAACCGCTGGCGTTCGGTAATCAGCGTCTGCCCGCCGAACGCCGGATTTGCCTTGACGACGCGCCCGGTGGCGCCACCGGAGGGCCAGCCGCCTTCGTCGTAGAGCCACGCCAGCATGCCCAGCCGCTTGGTTTCCTCCATTGCCAGGCGGTAGCGCTGGAAATATTCCGGCGACAGGTAGTCGACATCCAGATGATTGCCGGTGCTATCCGGGCGGAAGTCCCGCGGCAGAGGCTCAATGCAAACGGTGAACAGCCGATGGGCGTGCATATCCCTCAGTTGCTCGTGGATACGTTGTGGCGGAATGGCATCATTCCAGGCCCAGAAGGCGCAGGGATAGTATTCGACCGGGGGAGTGCGGAACGAGGCGGCGTCGAACCGGGCCGCGCCAGCCAGGCGCGGCATCATTGCACCCATCAAGGCCACGAGAAAGCTTCGTCTCTGTATGTCCCACGTCGCCTCGAATCCTTCCGCGGCATGCTTAAAGATTTGCTCGAATTCCATATCCTGACTAAACCCTCAGACTAAAGTCTCATGCTGAAGTGCCACGGTGTCGAAAAACTTGAAGCGCATCGCTGATGGAGCGCCCCAAGCTGTTTAGAATACGTATTTGAGCCCCAACTGAATCGTGCGCGGCCAACTGTATTGGGAAGTCACGTGCCCGAAGGCGGTACTCGTTGGACTCGTATTCGGAGGAGCGAACCCGGTCGGGTGGTTGAAGATGTTGAGAAATTCGCCACGGATTTGGATCTTATGGCCCTCGCGAATCGTCAGGTACTTGATTGCGGACATGTCCCACGCGTTGTAGATCCCCGAACGGATTCCCGCGAAATATTGCGGAAAAGTGATCAAATTGTTGGACAGTTGCTGGGCAGAAGCCGTGACAAAGCCGGATGTATTGAACCAGCGTTCCGGGGTGCGTTGGTCCGCCGGCAAGGCAATGTCTTGGATGTTTCCAACAAAGAGGGCATTCCCAAAGCCGAGCGCCTGGCCGCTGTTCAACTGCCACGCCACGTTCAACTGCCAGCCGCCGATGACGGAGTCGCCAATTCGGCTAATATTCGGCAGCAAGGCCCTTCCCTTGCCGAAGGGCAGTTCGTAAATGCCGCTGATGGATAGATGTTGCGGTCTGTCCATCGGCGATATTGACCGGTAGGGCATGGAATCCCCACCGTTCAGATACGATGTTGCCTCCATCGTCTTGGAGAATGTATACCCCAGGATCGTCGTAATCCCCTTGCTAAACCGCCGTTCCGCACGAACCTGGAGTGAGTGGTACCACGAGTAGCCTTGCTCGTCGACCATTGTTACGCCGGTAAACTGCGGGTACGGGAGCAGCAGTTGGGAGCGGGAAACGGTCGTGCCATTGATGCCTGTTCCGGGCAGTAGTCCGGCAAACGGGTTGGCAACGTTGGCAGTTAGAAAGTTGATCGTGTTCTGGTCGCGTGTTGGGGAGGTGCTCAGATAGGAATTGGGAATCGCGTTCAAATTCCGGTTGATCCAGAGGTCGACCCCCTTGGTTCCGAAGTACCCGACTTCGACGAGAATTTGCGCCGGTAGCTGGGTTTGAACATTGAAACTCCAATGCATTGTGTAAGGAGTTGAGTTGGTGGGATTGTAGAAACTTACACTGCGGCCGAGATACGTCTGCGCTCCCAATGAAGACCCTGTCGGGCTTTGGATGCTCGGGAACGGGTTGCTGAGATTGGCGATGAAGTTCAAACCGTTGTTCAGAGTTGGAACAAGGCTGGTATTTTGGTTGTACCCGGTCTGGATGGCTCGCTGCTGCGCGGGTTGGCCGAGAGGGTTGTAGTAGGTGCCGAAGCCCCCGCGCACTACTACCTTCGGCAGGGCGTGGTAAGCAAAGCCGAAGCGCGGCGCGAAATTTCCGAGCGAACGGTCCCAAAGAATTCTCGGCACTCCGTTGACGTTCGCAAACAGCAGCCCACCCTTCACCTGGAACGGGTTGGGGTGCAGCGCCGGGTCCGGGTTGGCCGCATAGTTCGCCAGGACTTGCGCGGCGAGGGGCTGAGCGGCATTCGGGTCGAAACCGCGAACACTTCGATTGAATCGTTCCGTTATCGGCCCCTGGTACTCCCACCGCACCCCGAGATCGAGCGCCAGTTTCGGAGTCACGCGCCAATTGTCATGAACGTAAAGCCCCCAGTAGGTCGATTCAATCGCCTGGCTGTCATTGCGGTCGATCGACCCGCCCGTCGGCTGGCCGAGAAGGAGAGCGGCCAGACCTTGTCCGATCCCACTGGGTGATGACGTCGAGTTATCCAACGGCCCCTGTGTATAGGCTGTTCCGAAAGTGAAGGAGCCGGTCGCATTGCCGTACGAGCGGTCGTTATCGCGGTATGCACGCACATCGGCGCCAAATTTGATATGGTGGCTGCCCTGCTGCTTGTCGAAGCTCACAAAGAAGGAGTGAACATCGTTGTTGTAGACGTCCGCGCCTTCGCCGCCGAGCGACTGCATGCCCGAAATACCCACGTTAGGAAACATCTCGCCGGTCTGGGCGAGCTGACTTGTGACACTCGACGAAAACCCGAGTTGTCCGATGTCGAACCCGAGTCTTCGGGGAAAGTGCCCGCCAGCATAGCGAATGTAGCCGTAGCGCACATCTATCACGAGGGTAGAGTTGAACGTGTACACGTCATCCAGAGAAAACTGCCGTGTTTTGCCGATATAGACGTTGCCAACCGAAATGTCATTCCAGTATGCCCGGTACGGGCCGTCGTCCTTTCGGCTGACCGAGAACCGGCCGGCGAGCCTCTGCTTGTTGCTGATATTGTGGTCCAGACGGCCGATGGTGTTGTAATACGTCACCGGTTCGGCATTGGTTTGATCCGCGTAATTGTTGGTGCCGTTCGTCAGGCCGGCGACGTTTGGTTTGGGGTAGTGGCTGAGGATGTTCGCGGCCATCGGACTGATCCGACTGCTGGGAATAATGTTCCCCGGGAACGGTTGAATCGAGAAACGTCCGTTGGCGGCGGGCTGAATTGTAGCGGGGTCGTAGATCTGGTACTGGCTACCCAACGCCAGGAGGTTCGAAAAGTCGCCACCGAAGTTCTTGGGATCTGGTACCGTCAGCGTAGAGCCTTGGAAAATCGAGTTCTGATGCATGCCCTCATAAGCGAAGGCGAAAAATGTCCGGTCCTTCCCGCTATAAATCTTCGGGACCCACACGGGACCCGTTAGACTCGTTCCCCACATCCGGTAGGAAAAGTCGCCGCGCGGCTGCCCGAAGTAATTCCCGAAGAAGGTGTTCGCCGCCCATTCCGGCTCCCGGTCGGTAAGGTACGCCGTGCCGTGCGGCTGGTTGCCGCCGGTTTTCAACACCAGGTTGACGATCGCCCCGCTGGTATGGCCAACGCTGGCATCGAACGCCGTCTCAACCTTGAACTCCTGAACAATATCTGCCGGCGGAGAATTGGACATTCCCACTCCCACGTCGGCGTTGCTGGTCTGCGTGTTGGGCACCCCATCCACCGTGAATTCGGTGCTGCCCTGCGGCGAGCCGTTAACGTTCATCTTCGTGGTCGTAGCATTCAGGTTCGTTGGTTGCTGGTCGACCATGCCAGTGGGATACACGTTGACCAGGCCTGGCGACAAATACATCAGGGTGAAGGGAGACCCGTACGCAATCGGTAATTCGCTGATACGGCGGGTGTCGATTACCTGGCCAAGGTTGGCGTTGACCGCCTCCAGCAGCGGCGCTTCCGAAGTCACATTTATCTGCTCAGTGACTGCGCCGACTTCCATGGAGAAATCCAGTTGAAGCGCATCATGAATGCGAAGTTCCAGAGCGTCTTTCCGCGCTGTCTTGAAGCCGTTTGCGCCAGCCGTCACATTGTACGTGCCAGGAATGAGGAACAGCAGGGCATAGTTTCCCTCGTTGTTGGTTTGGGTTTCAGTAGCCACGTTAGTCGCGACATTTGTCGCCTTAACGGTGGCGTTCGGAACCACTGCCCCCGTACTATCTGTGATCCTGCCTCGAATGGTCCCGCGTGTCTCCTGCGCCAGGGCACCAGAACAAAACATCCCAAGCAATATTGCCAACACTGCAATGGCTTGACTACAGCTCTTAACGCCCATATGTAAACCTCCCGTTTCACTACGTTGGCACAGCGTGCCTTGAATGCTTCCGCGTGTGTCCTACGCGAAGCTCCACAGGGTTGCCGAAAGCAAGGTCGTGGCCGACTTGCCTGGCATCTTGAATCAACAGGGTTCGGTTTTCACCCCTAACTGCGACTGAACCCCATTCGAATCTGAAACAAGAACGAAACCTCTGCGCCTATTCACGACAGCCGTTCTCCAAATACCGGCTGGCCGCGACGGGCACTCCGTAAATTCTCAATAAAAATGTTCACCCCCGTGAACGAGTTTTCCCGTTCGACGTGGTGTCCGAAGTGTACAGGAAGACCGGTCCGAGCAGGCCGGACGGGACAGGGTCCCGGACCACGTCCCGCTCCGAGTTCTGCTGAAATTTCAAATCCGGACTGCCGCTCACCTGCCGGAAGCGTTCCGCGTACTTCCGCGTAAGTGCGCTGGTGTCCGGCTTTGGCTGACCGATTACACGGTTGATGAGAAGGTTCGTAACTGCAACCGTTAGCTCGTTTCGCCCCGGCCGCAGTTGACTCGTGACATCTAGTCGATATGGAGTCATCCAGGCTACTCCGCAGGCGCGGCCATTGATCTCCACCTCGGCAATCTCGCGAACGTCGCCGAGGGAGAGCCAGATCTGCCCAGAACGAAGAAAGCCAGTATCGATCTGAAATGTGGTCCGATACTTTCCAGTCCCGCTGAAGTGCCGGAAGTGCTCGATGCGGGTCCACGAATCGAGAGCATCGATGTTTACTCGATCGCCATCTATTTCCAAGGTCCAAGGTCCGGCAATGGGCGACCGACGGGACGAATTCCTATTCAACGTCGGCTGCCGGCGTTGTTTGGGAGATGACGCCGGCCGTCCGAATACGACCACAGTCGATCCGTAGCCTTCCAGTTGGAGGGGAACACGCGTGCCATGCGGCTCATGACGATATTCGGCCGCAAGCCGGGTTTCGCCGGTGAGCGGGTCCCAGATCTCCGGGTGCCCCGTTCCCGCGCGAAATACCGGCTCCAAACGCTTTGGCTTGAGCGAGGTATTCGCTATGAAGTAGAAATCCCGCACGGCGGTCTTCCGGTGAACGAAACCAATGTCAGGATCGCCGGATGTGAAGTCAATATCGGGTTGATGGCATTGTTTCAGAGCCTCAAGCAGCGACCCCTCGGCGTCAGGTACGACCCGACCTGGTCTACCAGGGCCAAACAGCGCGTCGGCGATTTGGCGGACGCGCTCGCTCTTCTCTTTCCAATCCGGAAGCCCATAGCACATGCTCGGCGTGCGGCCCACGGCAATCACTTTGCCCCCGGCTTTCGCGAATGCCTGTAACTTCTGGAGGCTCTCGACGGGCATGCCTTTGATCCCGGGCAAAATCACCACGCCGTAGTCGCCAAGGCCCACGCGCAAGCGTCCGTTGGTGATCGTTGCCCGCTGCAAGGCGTCATTGTTGACGCCATCCAAGCTGTACCCGTTGGTGACAATCGTGGAGATGAGCGGGGAGCGGTTGGCGATCGCGGTTTTCAAGCCGAATTGCGGGAGTGAATCGCCCTTTCTAGCCAGCCGCCGCTTCACGAACACTTTCTGTCCCCCCTGATTCAGTTGGCCGGCGGCGGAGGCGGCCATCTCGTCCTCCTCTGGCAGAAAGAGTGCGACATCGGCGACCTGTACACCTTGCCGGAGGATGAAACTGGCGCGTTGCACATACTTTGCGAGATGGCGAAAGTACGGCCACCAGGGATTCTTCGGATGAAAGTACACGCTGGCATAGTAGGACCAGCCCGGCACGCCGCTTTCGTCCGGCGAATACGAAAAACCATGTCCGATGATCACGTTCACACCAGCCAGGAATTGCACGTCCGAGCCGGCTTTGAGGTCTTGTAGAGTTGTGAGATACCGCGGTTGCCGAAGCCACGTGTACGCTTCGTTCGCAATGAGGTTTTGGCCGTAAACATGCGCACCAGAGGCAGCCCAGCGAGGGCCGGAGAACTCCAGCCAGTCGTATTCCTCGGCCACGGCGAAGTCCACCGTTTCGAACGCACGAAGATCGTTGACCGGCATGCCCATCGGCTTACCCTGAAGGGCAACGCCACGCTGTTTGGCCCACTGGTGGAAGGGGCGCGCGAAACTGTCGAGGAACAGGTCTGTCAGCGTGCGCCAATAATCGTAGCGGATGTGTTCTGTATCTTCTCCGATGTCTTTCCACAATGCAGTAAGACGGGGAATCAGATCGTAGCCGCGGCGCTTCTGGAACTCGACGGGGAACTGCGGTGTCCAGTTTTGCTGAAATGCCTCGAGGCTATCGAAGTTAATGGAACGTAAACTCCCGGGAGGTGCGGCGTCGACGAGCTTTGCAACCACTTCGTCAAGGTAGTTCCGGACTTGGACTGGATCGAGGTGGTCCAGAACCCATCCTTCGCCGCCGATGACGCAACTCTTGATCCGCTGTCGAGTGGGACTCGATATGAAAACGGCGCCCGCAGGGCTGCGTCCGACGATTTCTTCGCCTTCAAGCAGCCCATCCGCGCGCGCCGCCATCCGAATCGTGCGCGAGCTGTTTTCCAGCCGAATCGTAGGACCGCCAAAAGGCCATCCTCCTCCACCGAGCAGATCCACGCTCATGGAGAGCTTGCGAGATTGCTCGCACGTAGAGCGCAGCACGCGGAGGAACTTGTCCGAGAGATAAGGATAGTTCTCCTCGTCGGAAGCGGAGAGTGGATATACGGGGAAAATGAACGTTCCGCCGACACCCTGCTCCTGCATCGCCCTCAATTCACGGAATACTTGACTCTCCGTCTGCGATGGACCAAACCACCAGTAGTAGAGAATCATTTTGGCGTCTTCCGGAGGGTTCAGGAAGGAAGGCAAGGTACCCGCGGCAGGTGCGGGTAGCGTGCTCAGAGCGAGCGCAGCGCGCCAGAAGTCCCGCCGGGTCCAGCCTGCGAGCAATGTCGATCGCTCTCTCTGCTGGGTCATATCGCCTGTGATTCTCCTCAGATCCGTACCAGACTAAAATTCATCGAATCGGCAAAGGTTCCCAGGGCTGCGGAGTGGTCGCCATATCCGATAACCATGTGATGCGAAGGTCCCTGCTGGCACCAGGCGTCCATAAATTCCGGGATCAGCTTCGCCACCTTGACGCGGCAGTTTGGGTTGCCTATCGCCAGAGTCTGTCCGGGTACGACTTCGGCCACCGAGTAGATCAGTTTGAAGGTGTCACCAGCATCGAACTCGGTCAGGTTGAGCAGCGTGACCACTCCGGGTTTCAATTCGAAGTCGATCCCCAGACCATGTCCCGATTTACCGTGATGCACATCAAGATTGCTTAAACGGGCGCGGCTGGAAGCCATGTTGATATTGCTGGGGCCGTCATGGCCCATTAACAGGAAGTCCTCGTCGAAATCCATCGAGAAGAACTCCACGAACATTCCGCCGCCGCCGAGGAGGCTCAGAATCTTCATCGCCAGGGCGGATTTGACGTCGCCTTCCGTAACTCCTGGGCGGCCGAGGGAAGCGAGCCGCGAAACAGCTAGCCCGGACTGCGCGCGTAGTTGCGTCATCAACTCGCGCTCGCCCCACCAGTAATATCCGAAAGCGTGAATATCGTACTTGCAGATGATCTCGTCAAACGCCGCCGCGATCTGAGCGCTAAAACGAAGGTCGTCATCGGTTATGGACGTGTCCACCTGGTAAAGCTCGCGGAATTGGCAATACATTTCCTGCAAGCACTCTTCGGTCACTCTTTGGTAGGCGTTCTCGAGTTCCTCTACTTCAGGCCGTACCAGCAATTTGCCTGTTGCCCGCACCAGCCGATGCTCGTCGATCGGCATGTCCCCCATGTGCGTATACGTCTGGCCAATCAATCCTACGTTCATTTGACGGAAGAACGCAGCGGCTCCGGCGCCGGCAATGTCCGCATGCAGTTCCGCCCGCAACCGTGAATCATCCAGAGGCCCCGTTCTCACCCGGAATTTCCGCTTCACAGAGGTGAGCACGCCAGCGAACTCCGGTATACAGCAGACGCCCTCGTGATAAAGGTACTCGGCGGTATCGGCCGCCGCATAATCGTAGCTACGGTCCAGGTGGGCGTTGAGGAGACGGAGGGGCGCATCAACCTCCCGCACGGCGGTGAACATATTCATTCCGGGTGTATAACCCAAAGGAAAGACGATGACGAGATCGACTCCCTTGTCCCGAAACATGGCTCCGGCATGACCAGCCGTCTCGACTGAATCGACCAGATCCGGGGCCACCACTTCCGCCCATCTCGATAGGAGGTCGCGTACCGCGGCTAGCAGGTTCTTGCTCTTCTGCTGTAAGCCGGGGAATTGCTCCCAATAGTAGTCGTGGCCAGTCGCGAGTAGCCCTACCTTGGGCCGCAGTTCTGTCGTGGAGGTTACGTTCTCTGCCTGCATCTTTCCTAAAACCTCCATTTCAAAGGGTGATAGTCCTCATTCCAAGCAGTGCCGCCAGTTGCTCCAGTTGCGCGCGGACGTTTCCGCGAACTGTCATGACGTGATGGGGCACACCCGCCTTCACCAGCAGTTCCGTATATTCACGCACGAGCCGTTCGACACGGACCATTGCGTGGACCTCGTTGATTGGCAGGGGGTCGGCGTCGATGAACTCCCCTCCGCTGATGAACATACCCCAGCCGTCGGGATGTTCGACGAAGTGCGCCATGGTGCATGGTCCTGGGGCGGGCGTGCAGTTCAGGCTACAGCCGGCCCCCTCGACGCCCCATTGCTCAGCCGCGGGAACGAGGGACGGTGGCTTGTTGCGCGCCTGCGAGGGGTCGCAGAATCCGTGTCCCAGCAGCATCCATGCGTTGCGCCGGACATCGAACTCACTCCACTCGACAAAGAAGGGCATATGGCCGGAGAACTGATGAAGGATTTTCATCATGATTAGTCCGATGACGTCCCCCTCGGTAACGCACGGGAAACCGCTTCGGTGCAATTCGGAGAGCGCCAGGTAGGGAGTGGTCTTCAATTTTCGTTCTACGAAGTGCTGTCCCAACAGGGCCAGCCCATCCAAACGGAATCGGTTCACCAGCCGGCGAAGGGCGACGGCGGCCCGAACCTGACCTTCGATGTCGGCGGGGCCAATGCCCTCGACTACATATTCGGAGCGCACGTGTCGCAATGCGGCCTGCACCTCCGGGTCGTCCAGCGGCGCCGTATCCCAACTCGTTATGAGATGGTCGATTTGGAGGTTAAGCACTTCCGGGCCGATCGCGGCCTTCACCTTGGTCTTGTCGAACTCGAAATCGAACATGCCGCGGAAGACCTGGCCAATGACACCAAAAGTCATCGATTTCAGCCGGCAATAAACGGCAACCACCTGGATATACTCATCGATCCGGCGATACGTGGCATCGTCATAGATACTTCCGGCTATGCACTCTACCGGCCTTTGACGCATTCCCATGCGCTGGACGCCGCATACCAACTGCACCAGGGCCATTACACCGCTGTTTCGAAGTACACCTATGTAATGATCCGAGTAGTCGAATTCGTCCCGTGTTTGCGAGGCGAAGAGCAGCAACGGGATATCCGGCAATTGAGAGAATAAGTGATGAATGTAGGCATCGGGGATGTAGGTGCGGTATGCGAGTACGATCATTTCGACGCCTTCCTCGCGCATCCGCCGTCCAGCCTCGTTGGCTGCGTCCATTGTGTCAGCCAGCCCACCATCGACGATGTCATGATCGCGCGCCAGCCGTTGGGCAACGATCGCCGCATCGGCGGCTACCTGTTCGCGCAACGCCGGGTACATGCGCCAGTACTCGAAGAAACCGGACGCCACCAGCCCAACTTTAAGGCGCCGCCTGGTTGTGAGGCGCTCGCGAGATAGCATGTCCCCGAAATCCTCACCAGTCGCGACTTCGAAAGACTGCAAAGGAGTACGCGTCACCGTCTCAAAGGTATCCGATGTTGCCATTCCGTTATGTCTCCACCAGGCCTACTAGAAAGATCGAAACCACCAATAATATGAGTCCGGCCATCAACCAGCGAACAGCCGAGGGTCCCGCTCCACGCCATTCGCCAGTGATCGCTCCCAAGGCGCTTCCTGTAATTACCTGCATCGACATGAACACCGGCCAGCCAAGGAATGCGCCCAACTTGCCCAATTGCTCCGCGCCCCTACCATAAAATGCATTGCCATAGGCGAACAGCAGGCCCATGATCAGCGCTAATGGCGCGTCGATAGCGAACCAGTTCCCGAAGAGGCGCCAGGTTTTCGATTGCCCCATCAAATAGCCGCAATAGAGCAGCGTCGGGACGAAGCCGCCGGTCATTGCGACGGCCCAGATGAGATTCGGGGCGTCCACGGCCCGGGCGCCGCGCGCCGTTGCCGCGGAAATGAGATCCTCGCCATAAATCAGGGCGAAATTGAACAGCGGCGAAAGAATCCCCGACAGGATGCAAATGATGGCACCGGCCAGGTAAGACCCATGCCGGAACTCCGCCTTGCCGGCGCGCCGTTCCCGCTCGGCACCAGCGACCGCGCAGAAGTAGATGCCTGCCAGCGCAATCGCGAGAGCGGCAAGCAGAATGAACCCGGGTCTCTGCAGCAATATGTTTGGGTGCAGTAGCGCCATGGGAGCCAGCGAGCCGATTGCGGACGTAAGCCCCAGAACGATTCCCGTCGCCAAAGTGATTCCTACGCGATGGACCGCCTGTCCGAACAGCAAGCCGCCGATGCCCCATCCGGTTCCGAAGATGCAGACGCGCTCGAGCGAGTGCAGGGGAATGGCGCTCAGAACCTTCGGCAACTGAGGAATCGTTTGGTATGCAATGAACCAAGGAAAGACCACCAGGCCGAGAAGCGAGGAAGCTAGCCAGATGTTTTCCCACTTCCATGCTCTTGCGAACTTCAGCGGTATTGGGAACGCGCCCTGCATCGCACCCGCAAGAACGGTCCACGTCATTCCTGCCAACCACTGATCGCCAGTCTGGTTCATTCGAAACCCTTGGTGGAAAAGCATATCCTTGGAGATCGGGGCGGGCAAGCACTGTCGTGGCTGCATCAAATGTTTTATTAGCTGAAACGTAAAAAGCCGGCAGCGAAGGACGAGAACGCTTTGGATGAAAAAGAGAGAACTCCAGTTAGCAGGGGTATCCTGCGAAATTGGCGGCTATCGCGGCACTGGCCATTCGTTTCAATATATGAAACAATCTCGAAAAAAGGATGGCTGCTATGACGGCACGCGAAGTGGGTGGGAAATATGTGGTGCGGTCGATCGTTCGGGCGGCCGGAGTGATCAACGCGTTTCAGAATACCGGAGAAATCCTTCGCCTGCGCGACATCGTTCGGCAAACAGGCCTGGACAAAGGCACGGCCTTTCGACTGGTCCACACCCTCGCAGAGTGCGGATTCTTGGAGCGGACGGGCACGAACGGCTATCGGTGCCCGTTAAGCCTCAGGGAACGCGGACGTTATCGCATCGGGTTTGCGGCGGGCGGAGACAACACCATGTTCAACCGCGAGGTGACGGATGGGCTGGTACAGGCGGCCGCGAATGCCGGTCTGGAACTCATCGTGGAGGACAACCGGTACAGCCGTAAGCATGCACTGCGCGTCATCGACCAGTTGCTTAAGCAGCACGTCGATTTGATCATCGAGTACCAATCGGACTACAGCGTGGCCCCCGTCATCGCCGCCAAGTGTGCCGCCCAGGACGTCCCATTGATCGCGGTGGATGTCCCGCATCCGGGGGCCGTGTACTTCGGGGCTAACCACTATGAGGCGGGTCTCATCGGAGGCCGCCACCTGGCAAAGTGGGCGAAGGCGAGATGGGACGGCCAGCTAGACGAAGTGATCCTGGTCGAGCAGCGCCGTGCGGGACCGCTGCCACAAGCAAGGCTTTCAGGTTCTCTCGCGGGCATCATCGAGGTATTGCCACAAGCGCAACAGTGCCGGGTGGTGCATCTCGAAGGCGATGGCGACATGGGGCGCTCCATCGCGGAAGTGCGCCGCCATCTGCGTTTCAATAAGCCAAACCATGTCCTGGTGGCCGGCCTGGACGACATCTCCGCACTGGGCGCACTACGAGCTTTTGAAGAGTGTGGCCGCGTGGAAAACTGCGCCGTGATGGGCCAAAACGCGGCGTCCGAGGCACGTTCCGAGTTACGCCGAAAGGGCACACGGCTGATTGGCTCGGTTGGATACTTCCCGGAGAAGTACGGCCCGGCGCTTGTCCGGACCGCCCTCGAAATTCTCAAGAAGAACACTAAAGTGCGTCCGGCGTTTTTCGTTAAGCATGTCCTCATCACGCCGGAAAACGTTGATCGCTATTACCCCAATGACGCCCTGCTGGGATATACGTAACAAGTCGTTCAAGCCCCGGATAGCAGGAAGCAGTCCTTCCTCACGGCCCGGCGGACTTTGCACCGGATCGAGACAGTACACATGATTCGGGAAGGGCGCGCCAGATGGCTGGCAAAAGGTGACCCGTTCGCGCAACTCTTGTTTATCGCCCGACTGTTTGGGCTGACGGTCTGAGTTCCGCTGATCTGCTCGAAGCCCGCAAGTGCGCACGCCTGAGTTTTCGCAACGGTACCGTCGGCAGGGGTCCCGGCGCCGGAGGGACAGGTGGGCGTTGCCGGCGGCAGACGACAGCTATCTCCCGTACTGGTGGAGAACCTCGTCCATCACGACGCCAATCTCACCCACCGCTTCCCACAACGCCTCGGGGTCGATCGTCAGAGGCGGTACCAGCTTAAAGAATCCGCGTCCCGTCAAGAACATCAGCACGCCGCGGCGTACGCATCGCATTACGATGTCGTCCGTCAACGTGGTGAGTGCGGCGCCGGTTCGCGGATCCATCAAATGTACCGAATGAAACAACCCGCGCCCGTTGTGCATTCGCACAACCTCGCGATGCCGGCTCGCAAGGTCGCCTAGAGCCTGCTGCAGTTGTTCTCCTAATACAGCCGTTCGCTCTACCAGGCGCTCATTGGCGATCACATCCAGACAGGCAAGCGCCGCCGCCGCGCAAACCGGATTGCCGCCGAATGTGCTTGACATCTCACCGGGGGCCGCAAGGTCCATGATCTCGCGCCGGCCAATTACTGCGGACACCGGCAAAGACGAACTCAAACCCTTCCCGCAAGCCAGCAGATCCGGCGTGATGCCGTAATGCTCGAAGGCGAACATCCGTCCCGTCCGGCCCATGCCGCTTTGCACTTCATCGGCGGTGATCAACACCTGGTTGGCAGCGGCCCAGCGCGTCAATTGCTCGATGTACTCCTGCGGATACAACGTCGTGGTCCATCCGGGGATCGATTCGAAGAGAATGCCCGCAATCCGCCGCGCGTCGATGCCGCGAGCGGCCAGATCCGCCTCAAATCCCAGTGAGTCCGCACTGCCCGGAAGAGGAAGCTGCCAGTGGAGCGCCGTCTCCCGCGACAATCCGTCAATTTCTCCAGGCGGGCCGCCGGCGAACTTCGCCGCCAGGGTCCGTCCGTGAAAGCTGGATTCCATGGAGAGGATGCCCGCCTTGCCCGGAGCAACGCGCAGTCCATGCCTGCGCATCAGGCTGATGGCGCATTCGGTCGCCTCGGTGCCGGCAGAGAAGAGAATGGCCTTGTCCAGTCCGGCCGGAGCGATCGAGGTGAGCCGTTCCAGCAATCGCCTCCGGATCTGCGTCGAGAAGGCGTAAGAGAAAATCATGCCGGCGTCCAACTGATTGCGGATCGCCGCCAGAATACCCGGATGCGCATGCCCAACATTGGCAACCACAATCCCGCTGCTCAAGTCGATCCACTGATTGCCGTAGCCGTCTCGAACCAGAAAGTCCTGGGCGCTGTCCCAGAGAATCGGCGGCATGCCGGCCATCGATTCCGGCTCCACCTGCCGCAAGCGCATGATCTCGGCAATCGACTCGGGGGCCGGAATCGGCGTCATGATTCGCCGGAAGCGCGTATGCACGGGCGCGGTCTCAACCGGAACCAATTCGGTGGCGTGAAGCGACATATGCGTCAGCCTAGAATCTCGACAAGCTCGAGCAGCACACCCTCGGGATCGCGGCAGTAGGTGACCTTCGCCTTGCCGCCAACGGCTACGACAGGAGCCGTGTGAAAGCGGATGCCCTGCTCCACCGCCCGCCCGTACAGCGCGTCCA
>CAZMRK010000129.1:0-13455 GCA_964568355.1 uncultured Solibacteraceae bacterium
ACTCGCATCAGGGGCCAGGCCGTGAGGAAAGCGAAATCGGAGACGCGCCTGGAATTGTGATCCTGCAGCAAGGCCCTTGCGATGGATTTCATCCGGTCGAGGCTCCTATCGACCAGCTCCGCCAGCGGTCCTTGATCGGCAGCCTTTCTGACCACTTGGATCTCCTGGCGCAACTGCGGCTGGACCGGGATGAGGGGAAACAGGCGCTGGCGCGAGCCGCGTTTCTCCGCGCGCCCGGCGTCAAATCCGTATTCGGCGTCCAGCCGGGACTGAGACCTGGCGGAAAGCCCGTACTGCCGGCAAATGGGATGGGTCCATGGCAGTCCGAAGTGGTTTGTCAGGAACCGCTGGCAATTTCTACGGCCGAGCTGATAATCGTGCTCGCGAAAGAGCTGCGAGAGGAACCCCGAAAAGCCGCCGAGAAGTCCACAGGCGAGCGGCTCCTCCCCACCCCCCGCGGCCGGCGATATGACCCAGCGATTCGCTGCGGACGAATCGGCGCCGGAGCCCGGCTCTCCGCCCCCGAGCTGCTTCGCGAGAGCCTCGACAAACTCCCCCACGAGCGACGTCAGGCGTTCGTCCGGAAACCGCGGAAGCTTCGCGATGGCCTTCGACTGCAACGGAGCGATATGGATGATAGCCCGGTCCGCCGTCTCCGGGTGTAGCGCATCCTTGCCGCCGGGAGTGACCGGAAGCAGGGCGGTTAGTTCCCGGCGTGCGCAGTCGTAGGACTTGCTGTTGGCTGTGCCATCGATGTTCCACATCCGGGACGAAGCACCGTCAGCGGCGTCCCAACCCGGCTTGCGCGCCAATTTCGCCAGCATTTGGGCGGCCAGCGTCAGCGGGAATATCCCGGCGGCGGCCGCGGTCTGCGCGAGCGCCTGCCATTCGGATCCGCCCCTGGCGTCCAGGTGAACCGATCCGTCTTCGGACGTGGGCCGTTTCCAATTCACTTCGAAAACCTGCTGATCCCCGCCGTTCCGCATCACAACGACTCTCAGCCCGTCGCGCACCCACTGCCGCCGCTCCGGTAGCGGATCATCTACACGAATGGCACGCGCCGCGATCTCGGAAATGATCGCGGCGTCCAGAAGGGGAACCACCTCGCCGCCGTTCTTGTTCAGGCCCGTGGTTCCCAGCAGACGCTTCGGATCGAGGTCCGTTACCCAACTCCGAAATAGAGCGTTCTGAACGGCGGTTGGAGCAGGCGACTGGTCATGTACCGGGTGGAATCTGCGGCTTAACGCCGCGGCGGTTATGGATGCCACCATTCCCCCTCCGGATGCGCCCGCCAGGACGGCAAGGTTCAGTTCGTGCGGAGGAATCGTCCACCTGTTGTAGCGATCACCGTATCTTCGTTCTTGCGAGGCCCGCTCCTGATACCAGGCGTCCATGGCTTCGATCAGAAAATCCATCACGCCGGCGGTATACGCACCGGTGGAGACCGCCCCTGGCATGCTGAGCCCGAGGTAAAACGGGCGCTTCGCCCCCCGGCTTCCCGAATTTGTCTGTTTTAGCGCACTCATCGGCCGGCGCGAGCTCATCCGGCCGCCCGTTGAACTGCCGTGTCCTGCTCCTCGCATAGCGGGGCCAACTCGGGGAGAACGTCCTCCATTCGTTGCCTCCGGTTCTCATCCAGATGCCGGGTCCACTTGCGGAATTCGGGCAACCGGTCGCTTCGGTCGGCTGCCGTCATATAGTGGAGGACGCCGTGAATTGCGGCTTTCAGCCGGTCCAGCGGTTCTCCCCTCCAACGTGCCGGCCATCGCTCTTCGAACCTCTGCAGGAACCCGTGCAGCCGCGATGCCGCCTGCTCCTTCAAAGCCGGGGACAGGACCTGAATGCTCAAGTAATCCGGATGCCGGAGCAGACTGAGATTAGGCGCCTCGATGTGCTCAAACTGCAGCGCGGCATATTCAATCAGGGCATCCAGATACAGCACGTTGTACGCTTGCACGGTGACATTCAAACCCAATCCGCCGGTGCAATGAAACCGCTCCTTTTCCGCATCGAGCAAATGCAGGTTTCGGTCGATCGTCTGCCAGTCCGCAGGGTAACGGATGAACGAGTTCACCTTCTCATACCCGTCCACGCTGGTGGTGACGCGAACGCTCTGGAACCGGCTCCAGAGTTCGGCCGTGTATTCGGGAAGGACCGTCAGGTTGGTGTTGTAACTGAGCCGGATTCTTTGGGAGCGTTCGTCGCGGATGAGCCGCTTGAGGAAGTCAAACATCTGCGGGATCAGCAGTGGTTCGCCCCCGGCGAAATGCAGCCGCTCCAGATGAACCGAATATCGGTCGAACATCCGCCAGAACGCATCACTGGAAAACCAATCCAACTGGCGCAGTCCCTCAAAATACGGATGCCTGGGACTCACGTTGAAATACGAGGCGAACTCCTGGATAAGCGCCTTACTGGAGTGCGGCGAACACATCCGGCACCTGAGATTGCAGAGATTGCCGAGCCGGAGGTCAAAAGAAAGAAAGTGGTGGGGCGCTTCGCCCTCCGCGCCCGTGTGCGATACCAGTTCGGGAATTTGCTCCGTATACTGCCCGTTAACCGTTTGGCGGTAACTTTGGATCCCGGAATCCTCGATGGCATAGCATCGGTCGCAAGGGCTCGGCCGCTCTCCGGCGAGCATGGCGAGCCGCAGGGTGCGCATGTATTGCGAGTTCCAGCCGTCGGCTAGTCCGTTCTCATCCTGGATCCGGTAAGGCCGGTTCGATTCGTCTACGTTTGGAAGCTGTGTGTCCACAGATCTGCAGCAGGGATACAGAGTTCCGCTTTCATCGGCAAAGACGTGCATCCACGGAAGAATGCAGAACGTCGGGGATACAGGGTTTTCCATATGACCGGCGGGCCCCCCGGCCCGCATCAGCTTGCTTTCGTACCGGCCCCTTCCAAAATGACCGGACACTCGATGTCCACGCCATAGCGGAAACGCATCTGCCACCGGTATTGTTCAAAATCATCCCAAGCAGCCTGTAACTGCGCGGGGCTCAATTCGTCAGCACCCGCCAGACACGCCGTCCCGTATCCCAGTAATTCCTGAAGTTCCAATGGCGATGGGACCTCCGGAGCCCCAGCGGGCTTATACAGCAGCTCCGTTCCGTACAATGATACTCGAACATGGCTGAAAATAGCCCGTTGTTCTTGTGTGATTGCGCGCGAAAATTGGCCGACGCTGCCGGTGCCGACCGGCCCTCGCTCAGAATGGCGCCATCCGGCGTGCCGTGGTTTCCGGGGTAACCCCTCCGGTTGAAGCAGACCATCCAGGTAAGGTTCGTTCAGGAATGCGCAGATCCGCCGCACGACAGTTTCCGTGTCTTGGACGAGCTCTTCATAGCGCACCTGAAGGTAATTTGGCCGTCCGCTGTACTGTATCCCGCACAGGTTGGCGAAGTACCAGCGGCTGACAGCTCGAAATGGCGGCGCTCCACGCCGGCAATAAGAAATGATGCTGTCGCGCGCATCGCGGATGATATGGATGAAGAGCGCGCCGGGATAGCGATGCGCAATCAAATCGAAACAGTAGATATTAGAAGGGCATTTGTCGAGCCATCGTTCTGCCCGCTGCGCCTGAACGTTCCGGCGGAAAAATGTCTCCACCATGCTGAAGTAATCCGGCATTGCCAGGCACATTTCCCGCAGACTCGACCGGTCCCACGGATACTCGTCAAGCTCTTCGAAAAGCTCCTCGCTCGGGCCGAGATAGTCAGCCGGATATCCGACGTCGAGCCATCCCTGGATGTGAGCTTGGTAGGACGCGGGGGACTCCCGGAGGAGGTTGCGCTTATCGAACAATGCAACTTCCCCACCACTGGCAATGGACGGGTGACGGCCCAGAATGACGCGCAGCAGAGTGCTTCCGGAGCTGGGAGCCGAACCAATAAAAATAGGATCTCGCAAGGTGCTGTCTCCAGCCGAAAAAGATACTAGCACCCTGGCCGCGAAGTCCACTCTCTGCCGCCCGCAGCTTCGCCGGTCCGGTTGCTGCGGGCGAAGAGATTGCCCCTGTCAAAAATGCGCCTTCATGCCGAACTGCAAGATCCTGGGATCCGCAGCCGCCAGAATCCGGCCGAAGTTCGCCGAGTTGCGAGCCGTCACGGGGTTGTTCGTGACGCCCGGCCCGCTGTAGTTCGCGTGGTTGATCGCGTTGAAGGCCTCTCCGCGCGCGTCCAGCCGGAATCGCTCGGTCAAGTGGAACGTGCGGCTCAAAGCCACGTCAAAATTAAACCTGCCGGGGCCGTGCACGGCGTTTCTGCCCAGGTTGCCATACGTGCCGATTTCGTTCAGGGTGAAAGCCGCTGGATTCAACCAAACCCTGGGGTCCGAATGGACCGAAAACGGGTTGGCGAGAGCGAGATTGGGCCGGTCCAGACCGATGCCGGTCAGCGACCTGTCGGTTCCCGAGGTGATGTTAATTGCCGTGCCGGTGGCCACCGAGATAATGGGGGCCAACTGCCACCCGCTCAGCAGGCGGCCTGCCAGCGTGTTGCCCTTTATCGGGCTGATCGTGATCAGCGACGTGTTAGCCAGGTGGCGCACATCGAACAGACAGTTGCTGCGGTCACGGGTGCGGTTGTTTGGATCCATGTAATACTGGCCCGCCAGTTCGCCGTTGAAATCGCCGTCACTAATGCAGTGCGACCAGGTGTAGTTGAACAGCACGGTGAAGTTATTCGCCATCCGGTGCTGCACGGAAAGCAGCAGCGCGTTGTAGCTGGCATTGGCGCCCTGATCGGACTGCGTGATGCCGGCGTAAGCCGATCCCGTGGCCGGATTCTGTAAGTAAAGCCGCCTTCTCTGGTTCGTGTTCGATGTGGTCGAGGCACCGGGAATATACGTGGCGGGATTGATGTCTTCCCCCACCCACACGTGCGTCGTCTTGTTCCCGAGATAGGAGACCGATGCCATCCAGTTCGGCGTCAACTGGCGCTGATAGCTGATATTCCATTGCGCCGTGTACGTCGGCTTGGTATCCAGCGGCATATTGATAAACACACTGTACGGAGCGAATTGGAAGTCTTTGGGAGGCGGCGTGGCCATAGGGAACGGATTTCCCCCAGGATATCCCGCGTAGGGATTGGTGAAGCCTCCCGCCGGGGAAGGGATGTCGACCTGCGATCCATACGGGGCATTCGTCGTCAGCCGCTCGCCATAGAACAACTCCGCGGTGTCGCGCAGAATGCCTCCCGAGACGCGGATGGTCTGCTTGCCGCTGCCGGTGGGATCCCAGACAACCCCGACTCGCGGCGAAAAAAGCGGCAGTACATTGCGGAAGTAAGCTTTCGGGATCCCCTGGTCGCCATAGAACAATAATCCGGGAGGCGCATTCGTGAATACCTGGCTCTTCCGGCCGGCGTTGAAGGCATCCAGGGAGAAGGAGGTACCGCGGCCGAAGTAGTCATAAGTGGCGAATGTCGGCTCCCAGCGCAGGCCCAGATTGATCGTGAGGTGGGAAGTCAGCCGGATGCTGTCCTGTCCATAAAGTGCGAGTACGGGAACGCGCGCCGCCAGTTCCAGGGCATTCGATTGGGTGAAGTCGCTCGGCAGGCCCAGCATGTAGTCGGCGAGCTGATCGCCGGTGAACTGGCCGTTGAACGTCCAGGATCCGTTCTCGATCCAGCCGTTGGCGAAGTTGAACTGATTGCGCAGGAAATCGACTCCGAACGCCATATGGTGCTTGCCGCGGATCAGATCCACGTCATCGGCGAAGTGAAATGAATTCGAGTTGAAATATCCCGCCGCGCACGTGCCGCACCCCACGCTCCAATAGGGACTCACGCTCACCTGCAGGAAGTTCGGCAGAGGCGAGTGGACATTGAGGCCGATCGTCGCGGGATTGATGTAATTCTCCGCTACGCCCCGGTCGTCCCGGCGCCTGCTTGCCGTCACATGGAATGAATTCAGCGTCGTGCTATTGAAGGAATAGGTATCGCCGATCGTCAGACTTTGCGCGCGCTCCCAATTGCCTGGAGCGGTAGTCGTCAACGCATTCTTGCCGTCGAATACCGGGGGAATCGTGTATTGCGCGAGAAAGTATCTCCCATATAATGTGTGCCGGGAGTTTTGCACCCAGTCGATGCGGCCGATCACCTGATCCTCGTTCCAGTTCTTGGGAATTCCGTAAGTGATCTTTCCGCACGGGTCGCTGGACTGCGGAATGTACTGGCTGGCCAGAGCGATCGCCTGCGGATTGAAACGCGACACCGGAATCTGATTGTTGGGAAACGGCGCCTTGGTCGTCGGATCGACCAGGGAGCGCCCGGCTCCTCCCGCCACGCAGGTCCCCGAAACTATGGAGCTGAAGTCCCCGTTCATCACCGCCGCTGTGGGCACATAGCTGATGGTCTGCGGCGGGTCGCTGCGCTCCTTGGTTCCCTGGTAGCCTCCAAAAAAGAACAGCTTGTCCCGTATGATCTTCCCGCCGAACGTGCCGCCGAATTGGTTCCGCTTAAGTGTGTCGTGCTTAGCGGCGAAAGTATTTCTGGCATTTACATCGCCGTTGCGCAGGAACTCAAAAAGATCGCCATGCCAGTCATTGGCGCCGGACTTGGTCACCGCGTTCACCACGGCTCCCGGATGCAGTCCGTAGCGCGCCGGAAGCGCGCTGGTCTGTACGCTGAATTCCTGGAGCGCATCCGGAAACGGTACCGGCATGTTCACGTTCGTCATGGCGTCGTTGTGATCGCCGCCGTCGAGCATGTAGTTGACGCCGTTCTGCTGTCCTCCCGCGACAGAGATGGTCACGGAACTGAAATAGTTCTTGCTGCCGACCATGCCTCCGCCGGAGGTCTGCAGCGACGCTCCCGACAGAAGAATGAGCTGGGTCGGCTGCCGGCCGTTGAGGGGCAGATCCACGATGCGCCGTTCGTCAATCACCTGTGCGATCGTGTTTTCACGCGTCTCCACCATGGATGTGCCGGCGGTCACTTCAATGTGCTCGGAGAGCGCGCCGACTTCCATGGATACGTCGATTTGTATGTTATTTCCGACTTGCAGGACGATGCCGGACCGCACGTAAGTCTTGAAGGCTGGCGCGGTCACTTCCAATCGATAAGGACCGACCGGCAGGTTAGGCAGCGCATATCGCCCTGCGACGTCGGTAACCGTGCTGCGGACAAACTCTTTCTCGGTTTCGACAATCCTTACTTGGGCGCCTGCAATGGCAGCGCCGGTATTGTCGGAAACCACGCCGCCTACCTGGGCGACCGCTACCGCCTGGCCGAAACAATGTGGCACGCAGGACGCAGCGGCGAAACTAAGGAGAAGCGCAAACGTAAGCCTCGATGATCGAACCTGGACCATACCATCCCCTCCGTGGTGGCAACTATATACCGGCTTTTTTTATATGTCGATACCCCGTTGTGTGAATAATTACGAAACAATTCGCTAATTGGAAGCCCGCGACGGCCACGCAACTCCGTCGTTACTCTCGCTGCATGTTTCTGAATTACTTTGAGTCGTACCTGATTCGCGGCGAAACTAAGGCTTTTTCACGTCGGCCAGCCACTTTTCCGCCAATGTCAGAAGCTGATCGACAATCGCCGGATTTTGGCGGCGCAGGTTTTTCGATTCGCCCGGGTCCTGGTCCAGGTTCGAAAGGAACAGAGCGTCGTCTCCTTCGAGCGGACGCGCACCCCCGGGAGTCCCGTCGAAGATCTTTCCGTTCTGCACGAGCTTCCAACTGCCGCGGCGCACGGCGAGTTGCCCTTGGGAGGACCAGAAGATGGCATCGTGCCTGGACGCCTCGCGCGAAACCGCCATCGGCAGCGCATCGAATCCATCCATGGTGCGATCCGCGGGGACCTGCGCGCCGGCCGCTCTGCAAATAGTCGGCAGCAGATCCACGTGGTTTCCCACCTGGGGCAGTACCTGTCCTTTCGGGATCACTCCCGGCCAACTCATTACCATTGGGACGTGCATGCCGCCGTCGAATGCGCTGAATTTGTTGCCGCGGAACGGCCGGTTGTCGCCGCCCTTGGCCGGCTGCTGATTCAATCCCGCGCGCGGTTCGCGCGTGGCGCCGTTATCCGCCGTGAAGAACACCAGCGTGTTGTCGGTAAGATGCAGTTCCCGCAATGCCCGCATCACCAGCCCGACACCATCGTCGACCGCGGAGAGCATAGCCGCGTACATCCGCCGCTCCGGCTCCAAATCCGGAAAACGGTCGACATATTTGCGCGGAGCGTGCATCGGGTAATGTACCCCGTTGAACGGGACATACAGAAAGAATGGATTCGACCGGTTGTCGCGCACAAACTGCACCGCCTCGCGGGCGAACAGCTCGGTGGAGTACTGGCCATCTTCGAATATCTCGGTTCGGTCCCGCCACAGGTCGTGGTAATTGACCTTGCGCGGCTCGCCCCAGTAGTAACGATGCGAATAAAAGTCGATGCAACCCGAGTGGAATCCGAAAAACCGGTCGAAGCCGTGCGCATTCGGCACCGTGTCGGCGGTGTTTCCCAGGTGCCACTTGCCGAAAAGTCCGGTCTCGTAGCCGGCCGGCTTTAGCAGCGAAGCAATCGTCTGCTCGGTCGGCTGCAGAGGCTGGCCATTGTTGGGAACGCCAGCGCGGATCGGATATCGGCCGGTGAGGAGCGCCGCGCGCGAAGGCGCGCACACCGGAGCCGCGGCATACCAATTGGTGAAACGGGCGCCCGCAGCCGCCAGCGCGTCGATATTCGGCGTCTTCAGATCCGCCGCGCCCCATGCTCCCATGTCGTGGCAGCCCAAATCGTCTGCGAGAAAGAGGATGACGTTCGGCTTACGGCCGGTGCTCCGCGTCTGGGCGACAGCGTTCACCGTTGCCGCAGAGGCGGATATCAGAAGGTCGCGGCGGGAGAACATGCCAAAGATCGTATCATCGGGCATATTCTCGCCGCCATGCCTGCGATCTCGATCATTTGCGCCCCACCTCAATCAAAGAACCGGCGATCCTCATCGGCCAGGCGCGTTTTGGCGGCAGCCGCTTTGAACGTAACGCCAAGGCCCGGACGGTCCCAAACGTCAATGAAGCCTTTGCTGACGATCGGATTGGGTAGGCCCTCGACGATGTCGTACCACCATTCCGGCTGGCCGTACGGGTATTCGAACGCAATGTAGTTCTGCGGCAGCACGGCGGCCAGGTGAACGTGAGCGGCAAGGCCGATCAGGCCGTCGAAGATGCCGTGAGGCGCAACGGAGATCCCGTGGAGGTCGGCATATTCGGCAATCCATTTGAGTTCGGCGATGCCCCCAACGTCTTCGGGGTCGGGACCGACCACGTCAACTGCCTGCTTTTCGATCAGGTCCTTGAAGTTCTGCCGCAGATAGATCTGTTCTCCGGTGTGGATGGGGACGGAGGTAGCCTGCTTGAGGTCGCGGTACAGCTCCGCATTGGGATAAGGCGTGTAGTCGCCGGTGAGGATGTCCTCGATCCACGTAATATGCATAGGCTCACATGCGCGCGCGAAGGCGAGGGCGTCTTTGGGCATCCAGCCCGGACCGGCGTCAAGCGCCAGGCCGACATCGCTGCCAAGCACCTTCCGCATTGCCTCGACGCAGGAGATGACGTGCGTCAGGCCGCGCTCGGTCATAACGCCGCGGTTCGCGTGGGCGGCTCCCTTCCGCGGTTCGTCGTACCACATATCGGGAATGGCGCTCATCATGCCCGGGTTGTGGAAACCAACGGCCATCTTAATAAGGGTGAAGCCTTCTTTGGCTTCCTTCATCCGCTGCACATTCTCGGCATAGTCTTGCGGCATGTGACCCTTCATCGGCGGACGAAAGCCTCCGTTGTAGATGCGGACGCGGTCGCGGATCTTGCCGCCCAGCAGCTTGTAAACGGGTACGCCGGCCGCTTGGCCTGCGATGTCCCAAAGCGCGATCTCGATCGCGCTTGCCGCCGAACCCCACGGCTTGAACGCGCCCAGCCTGCGGATCTTCAGCATGACTCTCTCGACGTCGGTGGGATCTTCGCCAAGCAGATAGTCCTTATAAAAGAGGACCATCGGCTTCAGATACGCTTTCGTCGACTCGGCCTGACCATAGCCGGAGATACCCTGATCCGTAACGATTCGAATGACCGGGTTGCGGCCGATAATGGCGCATCGCAGGTCTGTGATTTTGATCTTGGATTGGCCGGTCCGTTTTTCCTGAGCAATGAGTGATGTCGACGCTGTCATGGCAGACAGCGATGCAAGAAAGCCTCTGCGTGTCCACATAATCATAAGCCCTTCAGCCGGAAACTCATTCTATATCGTACGTGCGGACGCGGCGTCGTGGGCAATTCGATTCGTCTCGAGTTTGTCGCCAGGCGTTGCCTGTTCTTTCGGAGGCCCCACGGGATACTGTATCGTGCTATACATCTAGTGGAGTCCCATTAGTTGAGTTCCCTCTCTAATGCCTGAGTAGGGTTCGCTCGCGCTATTCGAGCTTTACAAATCATCGGTATGGTTCAGCGACTAGCCGTTCTGGCGTTCCTGGTCTCAGGGAGCGTTCCAGCTGCCTCGCTCCCGAGGTTTTTTGAACCTGCTGACGGCAACTTCGTCGCCAGCTCAAATGGCAGCTTCATTCAGATCTCTCCACGTGAAGTTCGACTTACTGCTGACAGGACTGAGAGCCCAGTAACCCTGCGTTGGCGGGGCGCCAGGCGGGCCAGGCTGGCAGGAGAGAAGCCCACCGGCGGAGTGACCAACTATCTGTTGAGCCCGTCGTCCGTTCACTGGCGCACCGCGGTACCGCATTACGCCCGCGTGCGAGTAAGTGACCTGTATCCCGGGGTGGACATCGCTTACTACTTCCGCGGCGATGCGCTCGAGTTTGACGCGATTCTGCGCCCCGGCTCGAATCCGGCTTCATTGCGATTCAGCTTGCCGGGAAGCGTTCGCGCTACCACCGACGCGGGCGGCAATCTCTCGCTCGATACGGGCGCCCGCCGTTTCCAGCTTCTGGCGCCCAATGCCTACCAGGTCCGGTCCGGGCGGCGCGAAGCCGTGGCGTGCGGCTACGTTTTGGCGAACGCCGGCGAAGTGGGATTCCGGCTGGGCGCGTATGATCGCACCCGCGAACTCATCATCGACCCCGTAATCGAGTTCTTCACCTACCTGGGCGGATCGGGCATCGATCATATCCAGGCGGTTGGGGCAGATGCGGCGGGCAACGTGATCGTTGCGGGTATCACCAGTTCCGCCAATTTTCCCGGTGGCGGGACGGATGCGGCGGGTTCGCTTTCGATCTTCGTTACCAAGCTGAATGCCACCGGAACAGCACTGATCTTCACCACGATACTGGGATCGCGATCCAACGTTCGTTTGGCCTCTCCGATCGAATCCGTTGCTGCGCTCGCCGTCGATTCCGACGGACATATCTACCTCACGGGGTCCACCATCGCGGCTAACTTCCCCACCACGGCCGGCGCCTGGCAGCAGAACCCCGTCGGTGGATTTCTCACCCGGCTGGACGGAGCGGGTAAGGTTGTTTACTCCACGTTCCTGGGGCCTACCGGCTGGGGCCTTACCGCACGCCAACTGCGTGTCCGGAATGGAATGGCCTACGTGGCCGGTATTGTTTCTTCGCCGGAGTTCCTGGGCACAAGCGGCGCAATCCAGCGTAACATCGCCGGCGACCGGGACTTCTTCGTGCTGGCGATGGCCAGAGACGGTTCCAGCCCGGCGTTTGTCACGGCGTTCGGCGGCTCGGGAGACGAGTTCTTGCGCGATATGGCCCTGGACTCTGCGGGCAATGTTGTGCTGGTCGGTTCGAGTTCCTCTCAAGATTTTCCTTTGACTTCGGAGGCCTGGCCCTATCGGGCACCTGCCGGCAGCACGGGAGGCGCGGTGATGGTGCGCATCGATTCGACCGGCTCGAGCCTGATATTCTCAACCTGGCTCGGAACATCGGACGTAGGTACCATCACGGCGCTAGCCGACGGAAGCGTAGTCATCGGGGGTGGATCAGCCCTTCCTGACGATTTGACCAGCAGCGCACCGCATTACTCCATCCATCTGACGGACAACTCGACTCGCGAATACCTTGCCAGGTTCCCGGCGGGAGCGAATCGCCCGGCCTGGACCACTGCTTTGACCGGCGCGGACGTCTTCCTTTCTGGTCTCTCCGCTGATGCCCAGGGGAATCTTTACTGGTTCGGATACCCAACCACGATCAGCGGAGGCGCGCTCGCATTCAATTCCGGTCCGGGGATCAGCAAGCTCTCGGCGGATGGAAGCCGGATGTTGTACGCCTCGCCCCTGCCGGCATATTCCGGATGGGTCGGGCCCACGGGCCGGGTTTATCTCGGTGGATACACCGCTGGCCTCGGTGGATACCCCGGTGTCAACGCAGTCCAGACAACGCCGGGAGTCGTGCAGCCGCAGCGCGATCCCGCGCCGGGCGGCACCACCCAGGATCCGCTGAATTACGATGATGGGATTGTAGGCGTGATTGATCTGAGCAGCTTCACGGGAAGCAACTTCTTCGCCGTTCCCCCGCAATATAGCCGCGGGTTGAAGTGGCGCATTGGCGAATCCGCGCCAACAAGCTTTGTCCAGGCTCTGCAGCTCAGCGGCAATCCCGGACCGTTGACAGTAACTTCTTCGTCGCGTTTGACGGCCAACTACTCCGAATCGCCGTCACCCGCCATCAGCATCAACGTCAACACGGCGCAATCCGCGGCTGGAACTTTCCAGGAATCGGTAACCGTCGTGTCGGGTACAAATCCCCATGCGGCATTGACGATACCCGTGGCGCTGGAGGTTCAGCCGCAGGTCAGCTTCGACCTGGCTTCCAACCAGCTTGATCTCCACCTTCGACAGGGAGAGCAGCAAACGCCTGCAACCATTGTCGTCACCCCCCATTTCGGCGGCGAGTATTTCTCATTCAGTGTGGCTTCCTCGGCTTCGTGGATGTCTGGTTACGTCAATTCATTCGGGCCGGGAAATCCGGTACTGTCCATTACTGTAAGCACTGAGGAACCGGGAACATACGACGGCACGTTGACGGTCAGCCTGCAAGGTTTGCAGAATACGGCTCGGACCGTGCAGGTTCATTGCGTCATCGATCCGGCGGCGACCATCCAGTTATCCACGACAACCATCCAGTTGCACGTGGTGAAAGGGCGGCCGGTGACACCGGCGGTAGTAACGGTGACAAGCAGCGTACCAGGCGTGCAGTGGAGGATCTTCGTGAGCCCCAATCCCACCTGGTTACAAGTTACGCAGACCACAACCACCACCCCCGGCGAGATTTACGTCACCGCTGATCCGGCAGCCGCGGAAGTTGGATATCGGACATTCAATCTGTTCGTAAACGGCGAGGCCGGTCCACGGACCACGGCAACGATTGTGGTGGACGTCTCTTCCGGCGCTCCGCTTGATGCCGCGCCGTCGTCCATCTCTTATCAGTATTGGCGCGGCGGCATCTACCTGTTCCAACCACTGTTCGTTGCATTTACCACACCGTCACCCACAACCC
>CAZMRK010000130.1:0-8993 GCA_964568355.1 uncultured Solibacteraceae bacterium
GAGGCAGGCAGCCGCTTCGTGACCGCCGCCGGCTATCACGGCAATTCCTGGGATACGCACAGCGATAACGATAAGGGCCATCGCGACCGGCTGGCTCCTCCGCTCGACCGCACGCTCACCGCGCTGATCGACGACCTGGACGAGCGTGGCCTGCTCGATACCACCCTGGTCATCGCCATGGGCGAATTCGGGCGGACTCCGGTGATCAATCCCAACCTGGGCCGCGACCACTGGCCCAACTGCTGGTCCCTGGCGCTTTCCGGAGGAGGCATCCGCACCGGTCAGGTGGTAGGATCGAGCGACGAGAAAGGCTACAACCCCGCCAGCCGCGTGGTCAGCATGGGCGATCTCTACGCAACCATCTACAAAGCGTTGGGCATCGATTGGCAGAAGGAATACATGAGCCCGATCGGCAGGCCCATCAAGATCGCCAACTCGCTCGAAGATCGCACCGGCGAGCCGGTGAACGAACTGCTGGGATAAGAACGCAGACGGCAAGTCCAGTCATCCGCAAAAATCCGGGGACACTGCGGGCAAGCGTCTCGAATTCGTTCCCCCCTGCAATGCGCGGCAGTCGTGTCCCCGGAGGACTTCCGGATCCAGTTGTATGCAGAACCACTCCAAATATCTGCTCGGAAAACGGAAAATTAGGATTCCTTTCCGTGCTGAGTAGTTCAACATACGCCGCAACCCACATAGATTACTGAACTTATATTTCCCTCGCCGGCGCGGCACGCCGATTGCCCTGCTTTGTGAGCCGTGGCATCTATGCCGGGCCACCCAGTAATGGGAAAGAGTTGCGCTTCCATGAAAATCCGTCTGTCAAAACTGGTTGCATTTTCGCCAGTGGCCGCAGGAATCTATATCGTCTTATCGACCCTGCTCTCGTCTGCGCTGCTGAGCGCACAGACGACCTACACCATTTGGCCCGCAAGTTCGGCGCCCAAGGTTCCGGATACCGGACCGGACAGCGCAGTCGAGATCGGCGTGAAATTCCGCGCCGACGTGAGCGGTTCGATCACCGGTGTGCGTTTCTATAAGGCGCGGACCAATACCGGTACTCATGTGGCGAACTTGTGGACAACGAGCGGCACGCGCCTCGCCACCGCCACGTTCACTGGCGAGACCGCATCCGGGTGGCAGCAGGTGAATTTTTCCAGTCCCGTCGCCGTCAGCGCCAATACAGTCTACGTAGCCTCGTATCACACCAACGTCGGTCACTATGCGGAAGACCAGAACTTTTTCGCGACCGCCGGTGTCGACAGGCCGCCACTGCACGCCTTGGCGGACGGCGCGTCCGGATTCAACGGCGTGTTTGCCTACGGTGCGAGCAGCAGGTTCCCCAACCAGGGATGGGTCAGCACGAACTATTGGGTCGACATCGTCTTTGTAACCGGCTCTGCCGTCGACACCACGCCGCCAACGGTGAGCAGCTTCAGCATTCCCTCCACCGCGGTGTCGCTTGCCATCCCTGTTACCAGTTTCACCGCGACAGACAACGTGGGCGTCAGCGGCTATCTGCTTACGGAATCCGCCACGGCTCCTTCCGCCGCGGCCGCCGGCTGGTCGGCAACTGCTCCCACTGCCTACACCTTCTCCTCGGCCGGCACGAAGACCTTGTATGCCTGGGCCAAAGATGCCGCGGGTAACGTTTCCGCAAGCAGGCAAGCCACAATTACCATCACGCTTACGGGGAGTGACACGACTCGTCCGACCGTCACCAGCTTCGCGATTCCCTCGACATCCACCACGCTTACAGTGCCGATTACCAGCTTCCTTGCCACGGATAACGTGGCGGTGACCGGGTATCTGGTTACCGAATCAGCCTCCACGCCGTCTGCGGGCAACAGTGGATGGGCGGCCTCCGCGCCGGTCTCTCACACGTTCACGACAGCGGGCGCCAAAAGCCTGTACGCCTGGGCCAGGGATGCCGCCGGTAACATCTCGACGAGCAAGAAAGCCTCCGTCACCATCACGCTTCCTCCTGCGGTCCCCGAGCCGCCAGGCTGGTACACCGGAGATATGCACGTCCACCGCAGTTGCGGGGGTTCTCCGGAATCCCTCTCCAGTTTGTATGACAAGATGAGTGTGAATAACCTGGCGGTGATCTCCCTGCTCGCGGATATGGGCAACGGAGAAGTGCAGAATGCCACTACTGATTTGCCCCGCGTCAACGGGCAGGATGATCCTGCCTCTACACCCGGCCGCATCATTCATTGGGACACCGAGTGGCACTGGGATGCCACCTACACTCAGTACCCTCACCAG
Source organism: uncultured Solibacteraceae bacterium (assembly GCA_964568355.1). Lineage (GTDB taxonomy): Bacteria > Acidobacteriota > Terriglobia > Bryobacterales > Bryobacteraceae > JAJPJX01. The sequence continues at coordinate 2,269 of CAZMRK010000130.1, forward strand.
GCCCTGGGCGGGCACCTCGTGGCTCTCGGCCTTTCGCAGGCACAGCAGATTTGGTCCGAATACACCTATCCCATATTCAATTGGGCGCATCAGCAACACGCCATCGCGGGATTTGCGCACATGCAGTACCTGGATGGCGGCATTCCTCAAAGCCTCACCTGCTGCACTCCGATCGAATATCCGGTCGAAGTGGCGCTGGGAGGGGCCGACTTCATCTCGGAGGATGTCTCCGATAGCGGCTCCGGCGCTGCTATGTATCCGGAGAATGCAATCCAGGCCTACTACCGGCTGCTCAACACTGGGTTTCGGCCCGGTCTGGCCGCCGGCACCGATTACCCTTGCAATAACAACCGGCCGCTGGGAGCCCTTTTGACCTACGTCCAGGTTCCGGGTGGACAGATGACCTATCAGAATTGGGTCGCGGGCATCGCAGCCGGCCGGACCGTCGTTTCCCGCAACGGACACAAGGAGTTCCTGAGCTTAACGGTGAACGGTACCGCCACGCCGGGCGATGAGATCAAATTGACCGGCGGCGGAACCGTACAGGTCGCGATGCAGTGGACCGCATCCCAGAATCTGTCGGGCACGATCGAACTGGTCAGTAACGGGGTGGTCGTCGCCAGCAAACAGGCATCGGTCACACCCGGCGGTCCGGTGACCTTCAACACAACCCTGGACTTTCCCAAGAGCGGCTGGCTGGCCGCGCGGCGCATGGGCGGCGACGGTCACCAGGTACATACGGCCGCCGTGTTTGTGACCGTCGATAACGCTCCCGTGCGAGTGAGCGCGTCCGATGCACATTTCTATGTGGAGTGGATCGACACGTTGCTGACGAACACCTCACCGGGTGGCATCTGGAGTTCGTATTTCCCGACAAACCGGGCCGAAGCCCAGGCGCGCTATCAGGCCGCCAAGACGAAGTTCCAGCAGATTGAATCGGAGGCCAATGCGGGAGCCCCGTCGAGCCCCAGTATCTTCACGACGCAGATTCCCACCCTGTACGAGCACGATGGGCCATATGAGCTTGGCACCAGGTTCTGGTCCGATGCAAGCGGCAAAATCACCCAGGTGCGGTTATATACGAATGCCGCCGAAGGAGGGAACCACACCGTACGGATCTGGAGAGTCAACGACAGCGCGCTGCTGGCGGGTCCGTACACATGGAACATCACAGCCGGCACGGAAGGATGGAAAACCTTCGCCTTGCCCGCCGCGCTGCAAATTGCCGCGAACACCGACTATATTGTGGCCATCAGCAACAGCAGCGACTACTACTATGCGGAAGACGTCAACGGATTGTCCGCATCCATCGTGAGCGGCCACTTGCACACCTACACGGGAAGCGGAGTCTATTCGGAAGCGCTGGGAGCGATGCCAATATCTTCCTGGCAGAACACGAATTACTTCCGGGATATCGTATTCACTCCCGATAACTAAGCACACAGCAAATAGCGACCAGCTTTCAGCCACACACAAAAAAGCTGAAAGCTGATCGCCGAAAGCTGACCGCTTCTAAAACGTAATCCCGACCAGCGCGTCCACCTGGTTCTGGTTGAATTTCCACGATTCGAGCGCGCTGAGTGAGCGGCCGGCGCCCCAGCGCGTGTAGCGCAGTTCCGGCGAGACATGCAACCTGAGGAGGCGTACCTCGACACCGCCTCCGAACGCGATACCCTTATCCGGGCCGATGCTGTCGATCGTGATGTCGCTCAAATGCTGGAAGACCGGCCCGGCCACCACATACGGATGCACGATCAGGCCCGGAAATTTGTATTTCCCCAATAGCGGGAACTGCCAGGACGATGAGGTGAACTCCGGCTGCGCCGAGCCCAGATTGGCGCGATAGCCGGTCTTCCGGTAAAGAGCATCGAACTCGACTCCAAGGCCAAACGGCAGATGCAATTCGACGGTGGGACCGATGATGTAGCGTTGGCTGGCATCGGAAAAGTTGGTCACCGACGAAAACCCTTCCGTGATCTGGCCGCCTCCCTTCACGCCGAACTCGAGCGGACCTGCCAAAACCAAAGAAGAAAGTAGGAAAAAACCGAAAATAAATCGCATTTCTTTATTATGGCAAGTCTTGCCGCGCGGCCGGATAACGTGCGGATTTCCCCGGGCGTCTTCTGGAACTGTGGCGCGATGAAGTTCCAGCCCCCGGTGAAACGGTGACACCCCCTGCCGGCACTTATCAGCAAGGAGGATCCCGATGGGCGACCCTGCGATTACGGAGTGGCTCAGGGATTGGAGAGAGGGCGACCACGGTGCGTTATCTCTGGTTATCCCGGAGATGTATCGCGAGCTTCGGCGCGCGGCCGCCGGGTGCCTGCGCCAGGAGTGGTCCACCCATACCCTGCAATCCACTGCGCTGGTCCACGAAGCCTATGCCGCGCTGGCCAGCGGCCCTCCGGTGCGCTGTCAGGACCGGACGCACTTCCTCGGAATCGTACGCCGGCTCATGCGCCAGATCCTGATCCAGTACGCTCGCCGCCGGGGAGCAGCCAAGCGGGGTGGCAACGCAGTACAGGTAGCGCTTGACGACGCATGCGTCACTCCTCCTACGCTTACCTCGGAGGAAGATGCGCTCGAAGAAGCCCTGGCGCGCCTGCGGCGGCTTTCACCCCGCCGTCACCTGATCGTGGAGATGCACTACCGCGGCGGATGCTCGGTGCCGGAGGTGGCCGCTGCAGCCGGTGTATCCATCCGCACCGTGGAGCGGGAGCTTAGCCTCGCGCGCGCCTGGTTGGAGCGGGAAATCCGGAAGTGAGATGAGCGCGGCGCACCGGAGGATCGAAGCGCTTCTGAGATCCGTAAACTCCTCGCTGCCGGAGGTGCCCGGCTACCGCGTGCGCGCGCTGCTGGGTCGCGGCGGCATGGGAGTGGTGTACGCAGCCCAGCGGCAGCAAACCGGAGAACTGGTCGCCATCAAGCTGCTGCGAGCCGATATCGCTACGCCGGCCACTCTGGCTCGCTTCGATCGTGAGCGCAACATTCTGGCCCGCCTCGATCACCCCGATATTGCCAGGCTCCTCGATGCCGGCGAGACCGGCGACCATCGTCCCTACCTGGTGATGGAATATGTCGAAGGTCAGCCGATCGTCGATTATTGCGCAAGCCGGGCGCCGGACCTGCGGGCGCGCATCGTACTCTTCCACCGCGTCTGCCGCGCCGTCGCCGCGGCTCATGCTCTGCAAATTGTCCATCGCGATCTGAAGCCGGCCAATATCCTGGTCACCAGCGACGGCCGGCCCAAGCTGGTGGATTTCGGAATCGCCAAGCCGGTCGCCCAAAGCAGTGACGTCTTGACTGCTACCGGCAATCGCTGGCTTACTCCGAAATACGCCAGCATCGAGCAGATTCGCGGCCGGACCATGACGCCCGCCTCCGACGTCTACTCGCTGGGCGTCATTCTGGCCGAGCTCTCCGGAGGCACAGACAAGCGGCTCACCAGGATCGTGGCGCGTGCCACAGCCGAACAGCCGGAATCGCGCTACGCTTCCGCTCAGGCGCTGGCCGGAGATCTCGCCGCCTATCTGGAAGGCAGGCGCATTCCTCCGCCGAGGAGTTCGACCCGCATCGCAATCGCGTTCTGGATCATGGCCTTCGCTGCGTTGCTGTTCGTCGGATCTCTGGTGAGGAGCCGGCCCGACGTACCGCGCCTCTCGCCGCCCACACCGGCCGAGCGCGACTACCTGGTCGCCCGCCATCTCTGGGGCAAGTTTTCAGCCCCGGATCTTCTCAAGGCCGAGCAGTGGTTCCGCAAGGCCGTAAAGCTTGACCCGCGCTCCGCCCTGGCACATGCCGGTCTGGCGGACGCCCTCTACTTCTTGGGCGAACTGGGCGTCCACCCTGCGTTCTCTGCGTTTCCGGAGGCCAAGGCGGCAGCCCTGCACGCCCTCAGTCTCGATCGCGATCTCCCCATCGCTCACGCCGTGCTGGGCAGCGTGCTCGTCGCGGGAGAGCATTCCTGGGGCAAAGCCGAGAGCGAGTTCCGGCGAGCGCTGCAGCTCGATCCGAATTGCATCCGCGCCCTCCACGGCTACGGCTGCCTGCTGATGCGTCTGGCCAGATTCGCGGAAGCGCGGCGGATCATTGGGCGCGCCCGCCTGCTCGATCCGGCTTCCCCGATCCTGGGCGTCCTCGAAGCGCGCATCTCTTACTACGATCGGCGCTATGCCCTGGCGCGCGAGCAGCTCCGCGCTGTGCTCGATCGCGAACGCGGTTTCGCGCTGGCGCACTTTTATCTGGCGTTGTGCAACAGCTATCTCGGCCTCGCCGCGGAAGCGGAGCAGGAGATGCGCCAGGCGGAGTTAGGCCGCCAGGCGCTCGAGGTGGAGTTGGCATGGCTGCAGGCGCGCCATCACCGCCCGGAGGCGGGCCTTCGCCTCCTGGCTCGGCCGCCCGCGAATCCGACCGTCGCCCTGCTGGCCGGCGAACTGAATCGGCCGGACCGCGCCTTCTCTATATTGGAACAAGCTCTTCAACAGAATCAGCCGGCAATCCTGGCATTGCGCGCGGATCCGCGCTTCGATTGCCTCCGGCGGGATCCGCGCTACGCGAGCCTTTTGCGTCGCGCGGGCTTCGAACCGTAAACAGCCCCTCCCATAAAAAGCGCATTTTCTTTGGCGGATTCCGCCCCCGTTTCACACATCAGGCCATGAGAGGCCACGAATGCGAATACCTCGATCGATACTTGCCGTCTGGATGCTGCTTGCCGGCTCCGCCGCCCAGGCCCAGGAGGCGCCGTCCGCGGATGTGCGGCCCGCGCAGCTATTGCAGGAGTTACAAGCGCTTCGCCGCGAACTGCTCCAGGAGCTATGGGAGCGCCAGGCTGAGCGGGTCGAGCAGATAGAGGCCCGGCTCGAGCAGGCTCGCGCGCGCCGTCAGCGCCTGGAAGAGGCGGTTCGGGCACAGCAGGAGGACATGGGCAATTGGAGCCAGGAGCTTCAAAATGCCGAATACAATCCCCAGGAGCGCGCGCAACTCGAAGCCGCCAGAACCGCGGTGGATACCGAATCCCTTCAACGGACCACCCGCGAAAAGCGCGCCGCCGAAGAAGCGGAGGCGGCGCTCCTGGCGCGGCTGAATCGGGCCAGGGAGCGGCAGCGCCGCATCGCACAGGCTCTCGGCGCCGAACCACCCGGCACGTAGCGCAAGCTTCAGCTTGCTGCATCGACTTCAGTCGACTGCCGTTATTTCCCGGCCGCCTGTCCCGCGGGGAGGCCTCTGCCGCCGCTCCAAATCGTGATGGGAACCCCGGCCGATCTTCACACCAGGCAGGACCACCGTTTTCGGAGGAACAACTTATGTCAAATCGAATTCCATCGCTTCCCATCGTTTTCGCGATCGGCCTGCTGGGCCTGATTGCCGCTCCGCGTAGCTTCGCCATTACCGGCGACTGGACCACAGTCGCCGCAGCCTGCGTCCCGGATGAAGAATCCGCCGGCAGGTACGCCGCGGAATTTGGCGCCTTCCAGTTCCGTGGTGCGAACACGGGCACCGTCGACGCGCGCTGCAACGTCACCAATCCACGCGACGACACCAACAACCCAGGCTGGGGTGTCATGGAAGTCACCTACAATGACCCGGATGGCGCGGCGGCTCCCGCCCAGGTGGTAGTCTATCTCCGGCGAGTGCACAAGGTCACCGGGGCCAGCAGCGACATCGTTGTCTTTAACAGCAACGCGTTTGCCGCCGGACAGCAACTCCGCTCAGTCGGCTTCCACCACGCCTTCAACTTCACCGACTACGCGTACTACATCGCCTTCAGCGTCAGGCGCACAGTCTCCTCACTCGCCCCGAAGATCCAGCGCGTACGTCTCTATATCGCACCGGTGGGATAGTAAAGCCCCATACGCGGCTCGGTAGATCCACCATGTTACCGAGCCGCGACCCTAATGCTCTGACCGCAAAATCTATTCCTTTCCGCTTGTGGTTCAGTGCCGGAACCGAGCCGCGCGCGTAAGCAAGCGGACAAACGAAATGGTCCGGTCACAGTACTAGATGCGGTGGAAGGCCTTGAGAATCTCGCGTGTAGGATATTGCAGGGCGATCGGACGGCCGTGCGGGCAGCTCATGGGATAGTCGGTGGCGGCCAGTTGGCGTAAGAGCCATTCCATCTTGCTGTGATCCAGGCGGGTGTTGATTTTGATGGCTGCGCGGCAGGCGATCGAGGCCGCGATGTTCCGCCTTACGTCGTCGAGGGAGCGTCCCCGCAACTCCTTTTCGGCGATCTCCAGAATCTCGAACAGCACTTTTTCCAGTTCGCCCGCCGGAATGCCGGCCGGAGCGGCCTTGATCGCAATGGTGCGGTTGCCGAACGGCTCGGTCTCAAAACCTGATGCGTTCAATTCGTCGGCGATGCGGGCGTACTCGATCTGCTGTTCCGGCGTGATCTGGACGATCAGCGGCATCAGCAGGCTCTGCATCTCCACCCTTCCGGCAGCGCGCTGGGCCAGCACTTTTTCAAACAGGATGCGCTCGTGGGCCACGTGCTGGTCAATGATCCACAGACCATCGCGGCCGGCCGCGATGATGAAGCTCTCGTGCAACTGTCCCAGCGGCCGCAGATCGGAGAGCCCGGTCAGAGACGCAGCGGCGGGCGGCATGGCTTCCGGAGGAAACGCTCCGTGGGTATCGGGAATCCGCAGCTTCAACGGCTCCGGAGGCGCCTCCGCGATGGCGGGTGGAGGGCCGCCGAAGTCCAGGCGGGGAGCCGGGCCGGCTTC